>JAHZHK010000003.1:60906-63462 GCA_019420325.1 Coriobacteriaceae bacterium
TCACCAGGCCCGTGAGTGTCTTGCCCGGGCCAACCTCGATGAACGTGTCGAAGCCTTCATCGGCCAGGCCCGCCAGCGTCTGCGCCCAGCGCACGGGGCTTGCCACCTGGGCGGCAAGCAGCTCGCGTGCCTCGGCGGCGTCTGCAGGGTAGGGGGTTGCCGTGGCGTTGGCCCACACGGGCGTCTCGGCCGTCTTGAACTCGACGCCTGCCAGCACGGCCTGCAGGCCCTCACGGGCGCTCGTCATGAGCGGGCTGTGGAAGGCACCCTGCACGGCGAGGGGCATGGCGCGCCCGCCCGCCTGCTTGGCGAGGTCGCACAAGGCCGCAATGGCCTCCTTGGACCCCGCGCACACCGTTTGAGCAGGCGAGTTGTAGTTGACGGCGTAGGCTCCCGCCTCGCCGGCCAACTCCTCGATGCGCTCGGGCGTGAGCTTGAGCACCGCGGCCATGCCGCCGGGGTTTGCCTGGCAGGCCTCGTCCATGAGCTCGCTGCGGCGGCACACGAGGCGGAAGGCCTCCTGCTCGTCGAGGGCGCCGGCGAAGGCAAGCGCGGCAAGTTCGCCCAGCGAGAAACCGGCCACTGCGTCGGCGTGCACGCCAGCAGCCTCGAGGGCGCGGGCGCAGGCCATGTCGGCCGCCCACACGCAGGGTTGGGTGTTCGCAGTGAGCGACAGGGTCTCCTTGTCGGCATGCCAGCACTGATCGGAGGTGCCGGGGCGAACCTCGTCGCAGCGGGCGAAGACGGCGCGAGCCGCCTCGTTTGCCTGGGCGAGCTCGGCGCACATGCCCTCGTGCTGAGCGCCCTGGCCTGCGAAAAGAATGGCTACCTTACCCATGCGCAGGCACCTCCCAGCACACGCTCGGCGTCTGCCATGAGGTCGTTCACAATCTCGGCCGCCGTCTGCTCCCTGTTCACGAGAGCGGCGATTTGACCGGCCATGAACTGGCCCTCCTGGCCGTTGCCGTCCTGCGCGGCCTTGCGAAGCGCGCCGGCCGACAGGCCGTGCAGCTCCTCGTCGGACTCTGCAGCCTTCTCGATGGCGGCGTAGTTCTGGGTGAACGGCGACTTCAGGCAGCGGATGGGATGGCCCGTGCGCCTGCCGGTGACCGTGGTGGAAAGGTCGCGCGCCTTGAGGACGCGGTCCTTGTATTCCTGGCTTACCGTGCACTCCTTGGCCACGAGGAACCTCGTGCCAACCTGCACCCCCTGTGCGCCCAGCATGAAGGCCGCCGCCACGCCGCGACCGTCGGCGATGCCGCCGGCTGCGAGCACGGGGATCTTCACGGCGTCTACCACCTGCGGCACAAGCGTCATGGTGGTCAGTTCGCCGATGTGGCCGCCGCTCTCGGTGCCCTCGGCCACGACGGCCGTGGCGCCCAGGCGCTCCATGAGCTTGGCGAGCGCGACGCTGGCGACCACGGGCACGACCTTGACGCCGGCCTGCTTCCACAGCTCCATGTACTTGGCCGGGTTGCCAGCGCCGGTCACAGCCACGGGCACGTGCTCCTCGGCCACGACCTGGGCGACTTCGTCGGCAAACGGGCTCATGAGCATGACGTTCACGCCGAAAGGCTTGTCGGTCTTCTCACGCAGCTGGTGGATTTGGTCGCGGAGCCACTCGGCGTTGGCATTCATGGCGGCGATGATGCCCAGGCCGCCGGCCTCGCTCACGGCAGCCGCCAGGCTTGCATCGGCAATCCAGGCCATGCCGCCCTGAAACACGGGGTGCTCGATGCCGAGCTGGTCGCACAAGGGGGTGCGGATCATGAACTACTCTCCCAGGGTGTTGTCGATGACGGTGACGAACTCGCCGACCGTGGAGGGGTTGCTCTCCTGGTCGATCTCGATGCCGAACTCGTCCTCGCACTGCATGACGACCTCAACGGTGTCCAGGGAGTCCAGGCCCAGGGAGGCAAGGGTGCTCTCGGGGGTCACCTTGGCGGGATCAACCTCGAAGGCCCGATGCCGGTCGCCTGGCTTACTTTCGTACCCAACGGGCGCATGCCCGTCGAAACACATATTACTGCGCGCTGCCCCACTTCAGCAGCGTCGTGGCCACGACAAGGCCAGCTCCAAAGCCCGAACAGCACACCAGGTCGCCCTCGTGCAGGCGCCCCTGGCGGTTGAGGGTGTCGAGCGTCAGGGGGATGCAGGCGCTCGAGATGTTGCCGCTGTCCTGGATGGTGTAGGCAACCTTGTCGCGGTCAAGGCCCAGCTTCTCCACGGCGCTGTCGAGGATGCGCTTGTTGGCCTGGTGGAACACGAACAGGTCGACGTCGCTAGCCTCGATGCCAGTCTCGGAGCACATCTGACGCACGTCGGAGCAGATGGAGGTCACGGCGAACTTGAAGACCTCCTGGCCGCGCATGTGCAGGTAGGGCTCGGGCTTGACGGTCGTGTCGAAGGGGGAGTTACCCTCCATGTTGGGGCACCACAGGGTGTCGTGGGAGCCCTTGGTGGTGAGCTTGGTGTAGAGGGGGCTCTCGCCGCCCGCGCCCAGCACCACCGCGCCTGCACCGTCGCCGAACAGCACGCTCACGGAGCGCTCCGTCC
>JAHZHK010000003.1:63472-66926 GCA_019420325.1 Coriobacteriaceae bacterium
CATCCGGCTCATCTTCTCCGCCGACACCACGAGCACCCGCTTGGCGACGCCGCGGGCGAAATAGCCGTGGGCCACGTCGAGAGCGAACACGAAGCCCGCGCACGCCGCGTTGAGGTCGAAGGCCGGGCAGGAGGCGCCGATGCGTTCCTGCACCACGGCGGCACAGGAGGGCGTGAGGTCGTCAGCGGTGATGGTGGAGCAGATGATGAGGTCGAGCTCGTTGGCCGCCACGCCTGCGTTGTCGAGTGCGGCGCGTGCAGCTGCCTCGGCCAGGTCGGAGCAGGTCTCGGTGGTGCAGCAGCGACGTGTGCTGATACCCGTGCGGCTCGAGATCCATGCGTCATCGGTGTCGAGGAAGCGGGAAAGGTCGTCGTTGGTCACGACGTGTTCGGGCCGGGCGCTGCCGGTGCCCATTACGTGAAAAGCCATGCGTGGTTACCTCGTCGTTTTTTGAGCCGATGGCAGGGTGGTGGCGGATTCTTCAAAGAAGGCCTTGAGCTTGGTGAGCCCCGAGGTGAGCACGGTGCGTTCCTGGGGGTCGAGCGTGCCTGCAAGCGCGTCGATCATGCGGCGGTGGAACAGCATGTGCAGGCGATACGCCCGCCTGCCCTCGCGCGTGAGCTTGACCAGGAAGGAACGCTGGTCCTCCTGGGAGCGCTCCTTGCTGAGCAGGCCCTTGGCCACGAGCTTGTTCACCGAGGTGGTCGCAGTGGGCACGCGCACGCCCAGAGTCTGGGCGACCTGGCTTACCGGAACGCCGGCAGGGTTGTCCTGACAGACACGACCCACGGCCTCTACCAGGTGTGACTCGGCGATGCTGAGGTCATTGGACTCAAACGACTTCAGCGAGAGCTCTTCGTATCGCTCGATGGAATGGAAGGTCGAGACAATGAGGTCGTTGAACGCGGCAAAGAACGCCTCGTCGTTGCCGAAGTCAATGTCTGTCTGTGATGCCGTGCTTGTGTGGGCGGCTTCTCCCATTGCCAGGAGTCCTCCTTCTGTCGAATCTGCCGAAGATACAGTCTAACATTTCATTTAGTTAGGCTATCTAATTAATTTGCCACCACAAAACATGCGTGATGCTGAGAGCGGAGGGGCGCTCAGGCCTGTCAAATCATACAAAAATAGTCAGATTTGAGGTAATCCTACGAAATTGGTCAGATTTGAATTGCATTGGAAACATGGAATGCTTAGACTCCCCGCCGTGGAAAAGAGGGGGGACGCGCTTGGAGAACGCGCCAATGACCCCTTAAGGAGAGTATGGAGGATCCAATGGCTGAATCTGCCCTGCTGAGCGTCACGGGCCTCAGCACCCAGGTTGGCGAGAAGCCCATCCTGCACGGCGTCGACCTGTCCGTCAACCCTGGCGAGGTCCATGTGCTCATGGGCCCCAACGGCGCCGGCAAGTCGACGCTGGGCAAGACCATCATGGGCGACCCCACCTACGAGGTCACCTCTGGCAGCATTGAATTCGCAGGTCAGGACGTTACTGCCCTGTCTGCCGACAAGCGCTCGCTTGCTGGCATCTTCATGAGCTATCAGGCTCCCGTCGAGGTGCCCGGCGTGCCGCTGTACCAGTTCCTGCGCACCATCACCCGCAAGCACCCCGGCCCCAGGATGAGCGGCTCCAAATTCCGCGCCCACGTGGGCGAGCTGTGCGACCAGCTCTGCCTCAACCAGTCCAACCTGGTGCGCGACCTCAACGTGGGCTTCTCGGGCGGCGAGCGCAAGAAGGTCGAGATGCTGCAGCTGCTGCTTCTCCAGCCTAAGCTCGCCATTCTCGACGAGACCGACTCGGGTCTGGACGTGGACGCCCTCGACGTGGTGGCGCGCGGCATCCAGGCATACCGCGAGATGTGCGACGGGGCGTTGCTCATCATCACGCACAACACGCGCATCCTGGAGCGCCTTGCTATCGACAAGACCCACGTCATGGTCAAGGGTCATCTCGTGGCCACGGGCGACGGCAGCCTTGCCAAGCAGATCGACCAGACCGGCTTTGCCGCCTATGAGGCACTCGAGGCCGCCCGCAGCGACAACGCCGAGTAGGTGAGGCAGATGGCAAACACCGACATCGCCGACTTCACGCAGGCAGGAGGCGGCCTGTACGACTTCACCAAGCCCGAGGAGGGCTACGAGCGCGCAGCCGACGGCCTGACTCCCGAGCTCGTGCGCGAAATCTCGGCCAAGAAGAACGAGCCTCAGTGGATGCTCGACCTGCGTCTCAAGAGCCTGGAGATTTACGAGTCCACGCCCATGCCGCCCAACTGGGGCCCTTCCATCGCGGGCCTGGACATGGACCACATTTCGGCCTACGTCTCGCCCAAGACCGACCAGGCCAAGGACTGGGAGGACGTGCCCGAGGACATCAAGGACACCTTCGAGCGTCTGGGAATCCCCGAGGCCGAACGCGCGAGCCTGGCCGGCGTGGGTGCCCAGTACGACTCCGAGCTCGTGTATCACAACATGCGCGAGGAGGTGGCGGCCCAGGGCGTGGTGTACTCCGGCATCGAGGAGGCGCTCGAGGGCCCCTACGCCGAGCTCATCCACGAGAAGTTCATGCAGCTCGTGCCGCCCACCGACCACAAGTTCGCGGCCCTGCACGGCGCCGTGTGGTCAGGCGGTTCGTTTGTGTACGTGCCCGCTGGCGTGAAGGTCGACTTCCCGCTGCAGAGCTACTTCCGCCTCAACGCCGCAGGTGCCGGCCAGTTCGAGCACACGCTCATCATCCTGGAGCCGGGAGCCGACCTGCACTTTGTCGAGGGCTGCTCCGCCCCCAAGTACAACGTGGCCAACCTGCACGCAGGCTGCGTGGAGCTCTACGTGGGCAAGGGTGCGCGCCTGCGCTATTCGACCGTGGAGAACTGGTCGAAGAACATGTACAACCTCAACACGAAGCGCGCCCGCGTGGAGGAGGACGGCTCCATCGAGTGGGTGTCGGGCTCTTTTGGCAGCCATGTGAGCTACCTGTATCCCACGTCGTTCCTGGTGGGTGACCGCTCGAGCTGCGAGTACACCGGCATCACGTTTGCCGGCGCAACCCAGAACCTTGACACGGGCACGCGCGTGGTGTTGCAGGGCAAGGACACGCGCTGCTCCATCAACGCCAAGTCGCTTTCCAAGGACGGCGGCATTTCGACGTTCCGCTCCGCCGTGTGCATCACCGAGGGCGCCGAGCACGCCAAGGCGTCGGTCTCCTGTGCCTCGCTCATGCTCGACGACCACAGCCGCTCCGACACCATTCCCGCCATCGACGTGCGTTGCCGCACCGCCAGCGTGGGCCACGAGGCCACCATCGGCCGCATCTCCGACGACACGGTGACCTACCTCATGTCACGCGGGTGCACCGAGAGCGAGGCCCGCACCATGGTGGTGAACGGCTTTGCCAACCCCATCTCGAAGGAGCTGCCGCTTGAGTACGCCGTCGAGATGAACAACCTGATCAAGCTCGAGA
>JAHZHK010000030.1:0-545 GCA_019420325.1 Coriobacteriaceae bacterium
CTTTGAGTATCAGGTTTCGGAGTTCATTCAGTCGCGCCCTTCACGGGCGCGTGGATTGAAACTCGTGACTTATCGGTGCATTAAGGCGCTGGCGGTGTCGCGCCCTTCACGGGCGCGTGGATTGAAACGCCCACGACCTCAAAAACAAAGGGAGTGCCAAGGTCGCGCCCTTCACGGGCGCGTGGATTGAAACCCGCGAAGCCCTGGCACCGACTCCATCCAAGCAAAAGTCGCGCCCTTCACGGGCGCGTGGATTGAAACAAAAAGCCCTCGATAATGGCGCTGCCCTGGTCAGTCGCGCCCTTCACGGGCGCGTGGATTGAAACAAGATCGTCGGCCATACCAAGAACGTCATCCTGCGTCGCGCCCTTCACGGGCGCGTGGATTGAAACCGATAGTATCCCACGCCGTGGAAAGCTCATTACCGTCGCGCCCTTCACGGGCGCGTGGATTGAAACTTGACAGCGCCAGGCTCGGCGAGATTAGGCATGTGTCGCGCCCTTCACGGGCGCGTGGATTGAAACGCCCGCAGCGCTGATCGCTCC
>JAHZHK010000030.1:555-26788 GCA_019420325.1 Coriobacteriaceae bacterium
ATGCTCGCGAGCCGCGGCGCGGTCTACGTCGCGCCCTTCACGGGCGCGTGGATTGAAACAACGATGTGGATGCGATCTATTTATATTTTGGTAAGTCGCGCCCTTCACGGGCGCGTGGATTGAAACTTGGCGCGACTCGCGACAATGTCGAGCGAAATGTGTCGCGCCCTTCACGGGCGCGTGGATTGAAACGACACGTTGGCCCTGTTCGGCATATCGCTTCGCAGTCGCGCCCTTCACGGGCGCGTGGATTGAAACAGCATTTGGAGCACTACCGGCGCAGGTGCGCAGACGTCGCGCCCTTCACGGGCGCGTGGATTGAAACGAGTACAAGCCGAGGGAGCAGCGGGTTGACGCAGCGTCGCGCCCTTCACGGGCGCGTGGATTGAAACATGCTGCCGCCCGCCGGGGCCGTCTTCGAGGCGGCGTCGCGCCCTTCACGGGCGCGTGGATTGAAACAGCCTGCGCATGGCGCACCTGGTGCTCAGCTACGGTCGCGCCCTTCACGGGCGCGTGGATTGAAACTGAGGTGATCGCGCGAAATATTCCCGCCGACTACGTCGCGCCCTTCACGGGCGCGTGGATTGAAGCTACCATCGCGACGCCGCCGACGGCGACAAGTACGTGTCGCGCCCTTCACGGCGCGTGGATTGAAACATCGAAAATCACGCCGCCCCAGTGGGTATCAGTCGTCGCGCCCCTCGCGGGCGCGTGGATTGAAACACGGCGGACTCCACCAAGGGCCTCAACCTGCTGCTGTCGCGCCCCCCGCGGGCGTGTGGATTGAAACTACACAGTCGCGATTGCGATACGGGTTGAGGCCAGTCGCGCCCTCCGCGGGCGTGTGGATTGAAACTGGCCGCCGATGTGCATGGCGTTTATGCCAGAGTGTCGCCCCCCCGCGGGCGCGTGGATTGAAACCACAGGGCCTACGCGGAGAGCGCGGACGGTTCGCGTCGCGCCCCCGCAGGCGCGTGGATTGAAACATGGGTTTTGAGGTCGACCCTGTATGGGCTGGGCATGTCGCGCCCCTCGCGGGCGCGTGGGTTGAAACATGGGATGCGAATAGCGTGCTAGGCAAGTTGCCAGGTCGCGCCCCTCGCGGGCGCGTGGGTTGAAACAGGCGCGCCCTGGGGGTGACGTGCGGCCCGCGCCCGTCGCGTCCCTCGCGGGCGCGTGGGTTGAAACCCTGCCAGACCATCGCCTGCGCGCATGCCTCGTCGTCGCGTCCCTCGTGGGCGCATGGGTTGAAACCCTCTGAAAAGCTCCCTTTGATGGTGAAGGAACCGGTCGCGCCCCTCGCGGGCGCGTGGGTTGAAACATGCGGGGGTTGATAGCATGTGAGCTTGGGGCTGAGGTCGCGCCCCTCGCGGGCGCGTGGGTTGAAACTCCCAAACAACCCATTTAGGACGCACTTCGCCCGTCGCGCCCCTCGCGGGTGCGTCGGTTGAAACGCAACATGCACCCTGTCCGTCTTCGCTGGCAAGAGTCGCGCCCCTCGCGGGCGCGTGGATTGAAACAGTTACAACGGCGCTAACGTTACGTCGACCAGGCGTCGCGCTCGCGGGCGCGTGGATTGAAACACGCCGGCTGGAACCTACCAGGCCTTTGAGATGCTGTCGCGCCCCTCGCGGGCGCGTGGATTGAAACCTACGTTGTCAGTTCTGGCACTGGCCTGCACCTTGTCGCGCCCCTCGCGGGCGCGTGGATTGAAACATCGATGTTGGCAGGGCCACCGTGCCTTTTGGTTGGTCGCGCTCTTTGAGGATGCGTGGATTGAAGCTGGGTGCAGTCGGTGAAGCCGAGCGGCTTGGGGTTGTTGCGCCTTTGTGGGCGCATGGATTGAAGTCACAGCCTGACCATCAACGCCAGACGCATGCATCTTCGCGTCTCTTGCGTGCACATAGGTTGAAACAAGGCCGGCATGTTTTTCTGCTCCTCTCTGCCACGTTGAGTGGGAATCGTAGAGGCGGGCTCTTAGTACGTCGAATAGTTGAGCCTAGCGTAAAAGATCATTTCACTTGGTCCACCTCCCACCTTCCCACCCGCGTGCCTTTCTCGCCTCCTCCCCCATGCAACTTTCAGCGTCGCCGGGAACTCATTTGGCCAGCGGTTCCAGTTTCCGGGCGGCGGGCGCGTGTTCGTGATAGAGTGAGCGGGCGAGGGTGTCCGCTGCGCTACAACGTGGGAAGGCGATTGGAGGCGGCTGCCTGGGGAATTGCCGCAGCAAGGCGGGGGACATCTCCTCGCCGTCCCTTGCGCGTCGACGACCAGCAACCGACGTTCATAGCGCACGACCGCTGTGAGGAGGGAGCCATGATCAACTTCGACGAAGCCCTTGCGATCGTCTCGGGAAAGCTCCGCCCTGGGTGCAAGTTTGCTCGTTACGCCGTGGATGGCGACGCCTACGTCTTCGACATGAGGGATATAGTTCCCTCGTCCATCTGCGCAGTGGGGAACGGGTACCCGTATTACACGGCCTCCGAGTCCGGGCTCGGCATGTACCCGTCGTGGTCGCCCGAGACGGTGGAGATGCGCGCCCGCGTCAAGTGGGTGCCATTGGACGAGTAACGAGCACAGCGAAAACAAGCAGTTAGAAGGGCCCGAGAGGGTTCTCTCGGTTTGATGATGACGGACCGCATGGTCGAAGTCCGCCCTAGAAAAGAGGCGACGATGAAGAGTGCAACGATAAGCAATTACGTGAACGATGCGGTCTTCCCTACGAAAAAGTTGGACGAGAAGGACAAGGTTCTTGAATTCATGCGCAAACCCGTGCCATTTTGCGCGACGGCGGGGCATTTTGAGGACGCGATTACGGGTGAGCCGGTTGAGGACCGCCCATGGCCTTGGTATCGGCGCGATGGTTGGCAATGGAGCGACCGCGATATCTATCATGTTGAGAAGTATGACTTGGAACTTGACCCCGAGTTTGTGGCCTATGCCCTAAGTCACTAGAACCAGCAAGAAATATCTTTGGACAAGGGCCGCGTATGCGCCGGTTCCTGTCCTCGCCGTTGTCTCGAGGCCAGCCAGGTGGACCGCGTCCCCCCCCGGTGGTCTGGCTTATTCGGCCTCGTTCACAATCCTTGCCCCTTGGGCTAGGCGCTCCCATGCTGCCGGTGCGGTGCATGTTGAGGTGCCCGCCCTGCCTTTCGGACCTATCCGGCCCATCGAAGAATGGCCTTACTGCGCCCAAAATGATCGTTTTGGCACGTTCGCGGACCAATCGTGCTAAAAGGACCATAACGAGCTTGGAAATCGGTCGAAAATGGTCCATTTGACACGATTCGCCAACCAACGTGCTGGATGGACCAAAAAGAAGCCGGAGGATGCGCATGCGTGTTCATAGATATGTGTACACATATCTATGAACACCAACACACTCGATCGCATTACCGTTGGAAACGCGCCGATCCCCCAAAGGACAGCGGCAAAACGATGCTCGAGTAGCAAAAACGCCGTGCTCCCAGATTGGGGGAACACGGCGTTTGATATGAACAATATTCCTTAACGTGACGAGCGAACAGGTGGGCTTTGCCCGTGCTAGCACTGCGACTCGCCCTTCAGTGCGCATGGTGCGCGCCGCCCGGCCTGTCGCTGGGGCCGGCGCCAGTCATGCATCCCCTGGCTCTCGCCACCGCTCCTCAGCGCCCGGCAAGTCCTGCGTCAGCGGCGGTCCGGCGCGTTCATCGCCCAGTGCCCGGCGCCTCGCCTAGATCTTCTCCGGGTGCACGTGGCTTTCGTCGTAGATGTCGACCGAGGCGCTTGCGTACGCGTCGACTGCCGGGTAGCCCAGCGAGACGTAGACCTCGGGGTACCAGTCGTCGTTAAGGCCCAGGTAGCTGTAGTCCTTGCGGTTGCCCTCGGAGTCGGTGGCAGAGAAGCCCTGACCTTGCACACAAGTGCAGATGCCCATGGCGGAGGCCTGGACCATCATGGCCATGGCGGCCATGCCTGCGTCGCACGCTGCCGGGCAGCCCTCAGACACAATTGCGATGCACACGGGGCAGTTACCGCCCAGCTGCCAGCCGTTGATCTTGTCCATGGTCTCGGGGTCGCGAATCACGATGTAGTGCAGGCTGCGCTGGTCACCGGCCGTGGGGGCGGTCATGGCGGCCCTCAGCAGCAGTGCGATCTGCGCGTCGTCGACGTCACGCTCGGGGTCGCGCGAGTTCACGGCAACGCCGCCGTGCAGCGTGGCGCGGTCGAGCAGTACCTGCTCGACGCCCTCCATGCCGGGGTGCTCGTCGGTGGCGGGAGTGAGCGCCACGGGGAAGTCCTCTACCTCGGCGAACGCGGCAGCTGCAGCCTCGGGATCGCGACGAAGCTCGGCCATGGGGTCGGTCTCATCGGCGAACGCCGCCATCGAGCCCATGCCCATGCCGGCCAGGGCAACGGCACCCGTCGCACCAATAAAGCTACGCCTTGTGAACTGCTTGGTTTCCATCGCACCCTCCTTCGTGGCGTACGGATAGAACCAATCCAGTATAGAAAGCCCAGGTGATGTGGGCAATTGGCCCAAACGAATCGCTTGGACCCCCGTTGCTGCGACGCTCCGGGTATTTCAGGCGGGCGATGGGACCTTCGGGGCCATTTTAAAGTCTATATATATGCCTATGCATATATATGTGCCTAAAGAAGGCGTCCGGTAATACCACAAGCCGAATTCTTGACGCCGTGGCATTCTCATCCCGGCCTCAGAATGTGAGATACTGCGGCCATCCCTCGCGTCGCGGTGCGTGGCTGTCGCCTGGGGGATGTGAACGGCGACATGCTTGGAATGCGGCACGGCAGCAATCGACCCTCTGCGTGACATATGGGTCAGGCAAAAGGAGCTTCTTATGTGCGATGCATGCAACGCTCTCAATGTCAGCCGTCGAAGGCTTTTGGAGGGGATGGCGCTGGCGAGCACCGGCGTGTTTGCCGCCACGGTGCCGCAGGGAGTCGCCCTCGCTCTCGACGGATCCGCAGGTTTGACCGACGAGGTCAAGGACGCCTCAAGCCTTACCGAGGCAGCAAATGCCGCATGGTACGATAAACTCGATTTTGAGGATCGCTCCGAATACGAGAACGCGACGCGCAATCTCATAGCCGCCCCCGACGCACTCGAGATACGCGACGACACGGGCCGTGTCATTTGGAGCCAAAAGGCCTACACGTTCGTGGAGGGGGCCGATGCCCCCGCCTCTGCGAACCCCAGCCTGTGGGAGAACACCCGGAACAACCACGTGTACGGTCTGTTCAAAGTCATTGACGGCATCTACCAGGTGCGCGGATACGACATGGCGAACCTTACGCTTATTGAGGGCCAGACGGGCTGGATTGTCATCGACACGCTCATGAGCGTGGAGTGCACCCGGGCGGCCATGGCCCTGGTTGAGGAACATCTGGGCGAGCGTCCCGTGAAGGCCGTCATCATCAGCCACCCTCACATCGACCATTACGGCGGTATCAAGGGCGTTGTGAGCGAAGAGAAAGCGGCCAAGGCATCCATGAGCCTGGAAGAGCAGCTGGCCGGCGACAAGGTGCCCATCATCGTGCCGGAGCACTTCGAGGAGCATGCCGTGTCTGAGAACTCCTACGCCGGCAGGGCCATGGGTCGTCGCGCGGCGTACCAGTACGGCGCTTACCTGGAGAAAGGCCCGCAGGGCTCCCTTGCCATGGGCATCGGCATCGGTCAGTCCCTGGGATCGACCTCGTACATCTCGCCCAGCCTCGAGATTGCCCAGACCGGCACCGAGCTTGTGATAGACGGCGTCACCATCCAGTTCCAGTTGACTCCCGGCACCGAGGCTCCCGCCGAGATGAACATGTGGTTTCCCGAGCTCAAGGCCCTTTGGGTCGCCGAGAACTGTTGCGGCACGCTCCACAACCTGTATACGCTGCGCGGCGCGCAGGTTCGTGACGGCAACGCCTGGGCCAAGTACATCATGGAAGCGGTGGGTTTGTACGGCACCCAGGTGGAAGTGGCGTTCCAGAGCCACAACTTGCCTCATTGGGGCAACGAGGTCGTGAACGAGTATCTCGTGAACACTGCCGCTATGTATAAGTTCATCAACGACCAGGCGCTGGCCATGCTCAACCAGGGTATGGTTTCATCTGAAATCGCCGAGTCGATTGCACTGCCCGCCGAGCTTGAGAAGTGTTGGTACACCCGCCAGTACTACGGCACGGTCGCTCATAATGCCCGGGCCGTGTGCCAGCGCTATATGGGTTGGTACGACGCAAACCCTGTGCATCTCAACGACCTTGGGCCTGAGAAGTACGCTGCCAAGCTCGCCTCGTACTTGGGCGACCCGGCGGCAGTGTTGGAGCGCGCCCGTGCCGATTTCGAGCAGGGCGAGTACCAGTGGGTCGCGCAGATCACGAATACTCTCGTGTTTGCCGACCCTCAGAACACCGAGGCGCGCCTGCTGTGCGCCGACGCGCTTGAACAGCTGGGCTATCAGGCAGAGAGCGGCACGTGGCGCAACTGCTACCTCACGGCAGCCCTGGAGCTCAGGCACGGCAACCAGGCGCTCGTGCAGACAACCGTAAACAGTTCTTCAGACATGCGCAACAACATGGGAGCGGAGCTCATCCTCGACTACCTTGGCATTGCATTGGACAAGATCGTACTCGCCGACAGAGACTTCAAGGTGAATGTGACCTGCACCGATACAGGCCAGACGTTTGTGCTGCGCTTTAAGAACGGTCCCATGCTGCATATGGAGACCGCGCCGGTCGATGATGCCCTGCTGACGTTCGCCGGACCAAAGAGCGGTTTGTTGACCTTGATGGGAGGCGATGCGGCCGCCGTGCGCTCCGTCCTCGAGGTTACAGGCGACGAGGGGCTGTTTGACGAACTATGCCGCAGCTTCACTGCCCTCAACGGCGCCGGGCTGTTCAACATCATAGAGCCGTAGCGCATCGAGAGGCACAGCGCCCCGTCGGACGGCATATACAACCCGACGGGGCGCCGCGCACATACCCTCGGCGTCTACGTGTGCACCCGCAGTCGCCAGTGGGGACTCTACTTCGGCGCGGGGGCGCCGGCAGGGGAGTCGCTTGCGGGCGTATCCTCGGGAGCCGCGTTGCCTGCGGGCTCGTCGCCGGTTGCGGGGGCCGCCTCACCTGCGGGTGCGCCTTGCGCTCCCTGCTCGCCTGCGGGCGCGCCGGCGGCAGGCTGCGAGCTTGTCTCCACGGCGGGGTGCTCGACCGCGCGCTTCACAACGGTGAGCGTGCCGTACTCGTCGCCCGCCTCCACCACCGCGCCCGGAATCTCAACGGCGGCACCGCTCTCGTCCACCACGGAGCCGAAGATCGCAAGCGTGGCGCCATCTGCCACCGTGGCGCCCAGCGTGCCGTCGGTCGTGGCGATGGTGTTGTCGCCATAGAGCTTGAAGGTGAGCTGGCCGTTGAAACGTGCCTGGTAGGCATCGACATCAGCCGGATCGACGGAGGCAAGCGTGATGGCGTTGACACTGTCGTAGCCGTCGACGCGCGCCAGCTGCGTGCCGGCCGTCATGTCGATCTGGCTGTCTACGAGCGTAATGATGGCGCGCTCACCCTTGGTGGAGCTTGCGAAGGCGTCGCCCGAGCACTCGACGCTGGAGTTGACTACGGTCATGGTCGCGACGTCGGTCACGAGCGAGGTGGTGTTCTGGAACTCGGCGCAGCCGCCCGTCACCTTGGAGTTCTCGAAGTACAGGGACGCAAAGCCGTTGCCGCCCAGACTCTTGCCATAGACGGAGTTCTTGACGATGAGCGTGGTAGGCTCGTCGGTCACGCAGTCGCCGCTGGCAACGCAGTCCTCAAATACCTGGTAGCCGCCCCAGAAGTCGGAGCTGAACACGCGGCCCGTGCCAAATGCGGCCGAGTCGGTGTAGTGGTAGGAGCCGTTGTAGAGAATGTTGGAGAGGTGCTGCTCGCTGGAGTAGGCCACCGCGTTGGCGACATGCACGCTCGCGCCGAAGCCGCAGTACACCGCGCCCGCCATGGTGCCAGCCGGGTACGCCGAGCCTGTCGCCTCGCCGTCGACGACCAGGCGGCCGTCGGTGCTAGAGAGCTTGACATGGGAGTCCTTGCCCCACACGGCCATGGCCGAGCCGATGCCGTAACGGTAGAAAGCGTTGCGGGCCGACGCGTTGTACACCAGGCCGTCTCCCTCGGTCGCTGACTCGGCGCCGTCGCGGGCGGTGTTGGGATCGGTCGCGCCCACGATGACGTTGGCCGCGTCGTCGGCGTTGCCGGTGAGCGAGACGGTGTTGTCGCAGATCTCAAGCGTGCCGTTGACGTCGTCGACAAGCAAGGCGGCGTTCTTCTCGGAAATGAGCGATGCGGGCACGTCGGCCACGGCACCGTTCATGACGACGGTGTCGCCGTATTCGGGGCCGAAGAACTGCGCGATGTCGGAGGTGGCGGAGCCAACCTGCTCGGCCCAGGCAGCGTCGGGCGCAGTGCGCGACTTCACGAAGCCGCTCACGGTGTAGAGCAGGTGGATGCAGTCGAGCTTGCCCATGGGCTCGTCCATGGCGGCGACGGCGGCCTCGCCCTTGTCGTCGACACCTTCAAGCACCTGGGCGACCGCGGCGACCTTGGCCTCGTTGGTGTAGTCGGCCGGCGCCTCCACGGTCGCGCCGTCGTAGTCGGCTGCAGCCTGGGCAAGCTGGGCCGCAGCGGCAAGGCCATCATCGTTCTTCATAGTCCACGCGGACTGCAACGCGTTGTACAGGCCCACGCGGGCGAACTTGCCGGTGACCTGGGCGCCTGTGCCGAGCATCGTCGTGTCGGCGTCGATGTTGGTGAGCAGGTAGAAGCCGGGGTAGCTGCCCGTGGCGCCCGAGTCCTTCACGTCGGTCATCTTGGTATAGATGCCGTTCCACACGCCCACCTGCAGCGTGGCGCTCACGGAGTCGGAGTAAGGGTCGTTGGAGAACATCGCGCCCGAGAAGTCGGTGGCGTCCATGTAATCCTTGGCGAAGGTCACCTGGTCGCACACGATTTGGAAGAAGCGATAGAGAGCCACGGCGTACTCGAAGCCGTACATCTTCTCGCCGAACTCGGTGAGGGTGTCGCCGGCGTTGGTGACGCCGCTCGAGAGGAACCAGTCGACGGCGGCCGCGTCATCGCCCTCGATGCCGTAGTCGGCGGCCGTGCGGATCATGCGGTTGCCGCCGACGTAAACCGCGCCCGCGGCGTTGACGGCATCGACGGTGGCGGTGTAGTCGCCCTGGGCCATGTTGGGCGCATACCTGCTGAGCTCCAGGCTCGTGCCGTCGGCCAGGGTGAGGGCCGCGTCGGTGAGGTACTCGTCGTTCACGACGTAGACGACGGTGGCGTAGGCGTCCTCGCAGGTCGTGAGGTAGTAGGCGACGTTGCCGGAGCCGGAGACGCCCTCCAAAGTAAAGGTGCCGTCTGAGACGCTGGCGGTCACGCCGTCGGCAACCTGGGTCTTTGCGGCGTCGAGATAGACCTCGATCGCGCCGTCGAAGGAAGCGGGGGCAAAACGCACGCCGTCGCCCTCGCCGTAGGCGCCGAAGCATTCGCACGATACGGTGCCGTCTGCCACCTCGCCCTGGCTGGCGACGAAGACGTACTGCTTGAGGGCGAGCATGCCGGTGAGGTCGATGGGGGCGGTGCTGCCCATGCCGCCAGGGCCGCCGGCACCGGGGGCTCCGCCCTCGCCAGGACCGTTGGCGCCCGGGGCACCTTCCGGGGCTACGGCGTCGGCAAGGGCCGTGCCAGCAGCAAATGCGCACGTCGCAAGCGACGCGCCAACAACGAACGAGCGACGGGTCAAGTTCTTGATCATGTCTTACCCCTTGTTCTCGAACGATTTTTCATGTGCCCCAGCTGGTTGCAGGCTGCACCTGCACTGCTGGCGTGCATGCGCGAGGGTTGTCTCGCATGCTCTCGACTCTACGGCGGGTTTTCTGCCAGCCACAATCGCCCCTTTGGTGCGAAATCCAACTGCGTTCAGGATTGTGTGTAAACCGTGGCGAAGTCTTCGCACCAAAGGGGTTAGGGAAGTGCAACACGCGAGCGGGGTAGGCACAGAGACTCGTTTGCATCCGTCACGCATGCGGCAAAGCAGGGGATCGAACCTCGGCCCCGCCGCTCCCAGGTTTAATCCACCATTCTGCTTGACAACTTTTTTATCGCTGTCTACCAGCCATTTTTTAGGAATCACCCGTTTGGGGATTAATGGTCGCGCCCTGCGCCGCGTTACATTTTCAGGCGTTGTGTACCTGCGCGCCTCCGGATTAAGGGACCGGGGCGCCTCACGAGATAGGAGCACACGTATGGCTGAAATGACTCGTCGTTCGTTCTTCGGCGTGGCGGCTGCGGCAGGCGCGATGGCTGCCATGCCCGCAATCGCAAGTGCCGATGAGGCTGCCGAGGGCATCACGGTGGGCACCCCGGTCGACGCCCCCGACGCCACCGAGGATGCCGACATCGTCGTCGTGGGATCTGGTATCGGTGGCTTCTTCGCCTCCATGATCGCAAAGGAGCAGGCCCCCGACGCCGTCGTTGTCATGCTCGAGAAGAACGCCACGCTGGGCGGTTCCACCAACTACGCCGAGTGCAACGGCCCGCAGAAGAACCAGGATGAGGACGCCGCGCGCCTGTCCGGTTACAAGTCGGCCTCCAACACGAACTTCATCGCCAACTCCATTCTGCACTATGAGCGCGTCAAGGAGGCCGGCAGCAACGCCGACTGGCTCTTCGGCAAGCACGGGTGCGGCTTCTACCAGGCCGGTGTCACCTTCTACGAGGGCGGCAACGGCACCTCGGCCATCGAGAAGCTGACCCCCATCGCCACCGACGAGGGTGTCGACATCCGCACGGGTGCCCGCGCGTTCGCCCTCGTGCTCGCCGACCCCTACACCGTGACCGGCGTGCAGTACGTCGACGAGGCCGGCGCCGTGACGCAGATCGACGCCAAGGCTGTCGTGCTCGCAACGGGCGGCATGTCCACCAACAAGGAGCTGCTCGCCCAGTATTCCAGCCAGGACATGTCCAAGATCATCGGCTGGGGCGAGGGCCAGGACGGAGACGGCCAGCTCATGGCCGAGCAGACCGCGCACGGCCGCGCCAACCACCTCACCGTGGCGTCCCTCTTTAACAACGTCGGCAACGGCGACGAGTCGCTCGCATACAGCTCGCCGCTCGGCGTGGCCGCGACCATGCAGTACTCCGACCTCTTCGTCAACGAGTACGGCATCCGCTTCTGCGACGAGTCCGGCGCGGGCGGCCTGGGCACCTCCCAGTCGGGCAAGCTTATCGAGAGCCAGGGCTACGTCTTCTCCATCATGGACACCTCGATGAAGGAGAAGTACGAGGCCGGCGGGTGCAGCCGCCACTACTCCGGCTTCGCCGACGCGTGCGTGGGCAGCCCCATCGACCTGACCAGCGAGATCGAGGAGTATGCCGACAAGGACTACATCCTCTCTGCCGATACGCTCGACGAGCTCGCCGACAAGCTGGCCGAGAAGGTCCCGACCTTCGTGAAGGAAGACTTCCTGGCCGAGATCGAGCGCTACAACGGTTTCTGCGCCTCCGGCACCGACGAGGAGTACGGCAAGGGCGCTGACTACCTGTGGGCCTGCGAGACTGGTCCTTTCTATGCCTTCCAGTGCTGCTCGGGCATGCTGAACACCTGCGGCGGCATTCGCATCGACCGCAACGCAGAGGTCTGCGACGACCGTGGCAAGCCGATTGCCGGCCTGTTCGCCGCCGGCGTGTGCACGAGCGGCTGGGACGGCGAGGTCTACGGTGGCGGCACCTGCCAGACCGTGGGCATGTGGGCCGGCTCGAAGGCCGCCCGCTACATCGTTGAGAACATCCTGGGCGGCACCGTTGCCGACGACTGGATGGGCGACGTGAGCCTGCAGGACCAGGCCGGCGGCCCTGGCGGCGGCGACGCTGCCAAGGGCGGCGAGGCCGCTCTGGGCGACGCCTTCGAGGGCGGCGACAAGCCTGCCGAGGGCGGTGACGCCCCCGCTGGTGACGCGCCTGCCGAGGGCGGCGACAAGCCTGCCGAGGGCGACGCACCCGCTGAGGGCGACGAGGCTCCCGCAGGCGACGCCCCCGCTGAGGGCGACGAGGCTCCCGCAGGCGACGCCCCCGCCGAGGCACCTGCGAAGTAAGGCCTAACAGTCTGTCAATCAGTGTATGGGAAGAGGTCCCTGGAGCTGCCCAGCTCCGGGGGCCTTTTCCTGTTTTTCAGCCCTGCAAATTCCGATAAGGTCAGGTCTTGCCCGTATTGGCACGGTGATAGAATTCGCGGTGAACGAGGACGACCGCGAGTCGGTATGGCGTGCGGTTCGACCTGGGACCCAACGACAGGGGGCATACCATGCAGCGACAGAACATTGACCGACGGTGCGCACTGGGCCTTGGAGCAGCAGGGGCAACAATGCTCGCAGGCGCAGCGATAGCAGGTAAATCAGTCGGCCTGATCAGCGCCATGGCCGAAGAGGCGCCCGAGTCTCTCGACGCCACCTTTGGAGACGTCGACGCTTTTGAAACGAACCTGGAGGCGGCGGGGTGTGTCGTTCAGCGCGGTGAGCTGCGCCTGCTCGACACGTTGCAGCTGGCAAGCGAAGGCAAGCTCATTTCCTGCTTCGGCAACAATGCTGGCTCGCATTACCTAGTGAATTTTCTGCCGCCTGCGCCCAACCAGGACCCTGCGCCTGCTGATGAGGAGCACGGTTGGCCGGCCGAGGAACCGGGCGTGGGCTATGTCGCCGGCGCCGAGGGCAACTATCCCGCCAACCCCTATTTCAGTCCTGTGGGCTGGACGTACAAGCTACGCTCCGACGAGGCAGTCGTCATGGCGGGTCCCATGCCGCCTGCGTGCGTGTACTTCTCGCTCATCAACTACATTCTGCTCGCCTCCGTCAAACCGGAGCGGGACTACACCAACGCGAAGGGCTTCTTCGCGGTAGACGCCGGTGAGGGCGGTACGTACCATCCCGTGTTCGGCAGCATCGGCATGCCGTACAACCAATTCGGCATGGCTACCGAGGCTACGCCCGGCGCGTGTCCCGGCCCTGTGACGAACGTGGAGGCGCAGTCGTTCGGTGCGCGCTTCGTGTATGTGATGACGGGTGACGCCACCACGCTCGAGACGGTCGAGGCGGCGCTTGAGGCGGCGGGCTTCGGCGCGGGCGTTGTCAATGAGGCGCTCCTGCCTGCTCAGACGCTCAACATGGGCCTGGAAGCGGGCAAGGACACCTTCTGCACGCTGGCGCGCATTTCCCAGCCGGCCGACGGCGAGGCCATGGACGCTTGGATTGCCTCTTTGGCCGAGAGCATGCGTGTCGTGCGCGTCACACCTTCCGCACCCAATGACGCGCCCTTGGCGGCGGAGCCCATCACGACGCGTGGCACGGGCGTGCACGAGATTTCTGCGCTGCCCCATGCGGCGGCCGACCTCGAGGCAATCCGCGAGGCAATCATCGCCCAGTATGCCGACGAGTACGACTACGAGGAGCCGGCGGTGGACATCGCCGTACCCGAGGGCATGACCTCCTATTTCAACGACACCAACTCTCAGGGCGACAACCACGACACGACGTATCTCATGACCGAGAACTTCACGCTGACCTCCGACGATGACTTCGTCGTGGTGTACGGCGTGAACCACACCACCACCGGAAAGGCCGTCTACTCCAACGCCGTCCTGTATGCTCGCCCCATGCTCAACGGCGTGTGCAGCATCTACAATGGCCTGTTCGAAGGCTCCGCCGCGCAGTACCTGCCCGAGGACGCGGGCAACGCCGACGGGTACTATGTCTACAAGATGGCCCGTTCTGGTTGGTCGGGTGCCGACGAGTTCACGGCCGAGATACCGTACAGCACCGGCAACGAGCAGGGCATATATTACGGAGTGGACAACAACAACACGGTTCTCGCGGCCTTCCGAGCTTACATCGAGCCCGAGACGGGCGTGGGCGCATCCTACTACGAGATCGTCTACGACCGCGCCATCGTGTTCCACCGCCGCGCGTAGAGGACCGGGCGGCGCGTCGGCCATCCATCGTGCGCGCCGCCTTGTCGAGAAGCTTGCGGGCGGCGGGTCCGCCGCCCTGCAGGGCATTTCGCGTGCGGTGAGCTCCCAGCCTGCTCTATCGGCGGCCATTTGAGGGGATCCTCACCCGGTGGGGAGGGCCGCAGCTGGCGGCACGCCCTCACCCCCCAGTCGGTTCTGCGGAACCCCCGCAGGACCGACTCGCGCTCTTCTCTCGTGTACATGGGGGTCTTCTGTGGCCAGGGCTCGGGCCCCATTGGCAGAGAAACGAGTTTCGGAGTAGCGAGAACGTCGATTGGGACCCTTTCGGCGAGTTTTGCTGGGCGCGGAGGCTCGGATTGCTCGTTTTGGCCCCCTTTTCGCGCCTCGGGGAGCCTTTGAATCTCATCCATGAGTGACTGTTTGAGGGATATGTGGGCCTGAGGGCCAAGGGCCCGAGCGCGTGCGGGGCTAATTTGCGCGGCATCCGCTTGTTCGTTTACCCATCTGCCCACCCTTGATACCTTTTGGTCGTTCAGGACGTACACTTTTATCGCATGCCTTGCGACAGATGTGTTCGAGAAGACGCCAACGACCGGGATGGGAGGCGCGACATGGCGGATGTGACTGGGGAGGTGCCCGAATCGTCGACGGATGACATCGAGCTCGGGGTGCCGACAGGCGCAGAGCTGTCCGAGGGCGCAGCTGGGAGGCTGCCAAACGTCGACAGGCGCGAGGCAAACAGGGAAGACCTGCTAGACGATGGTGAGTCTGGTGCATCGCCGTATGCCGCACATGCAAGGTGCCTCGTGGTCTACGCTGCCAAAGCGGCTGTGGTGCTTGGCTTGCTGGGCATCTTCGCAGTTCAAGCGCCCGCGATGCCTCCCATTGCCATTGCTTTGATTTGGTCGGCCTTGAGCGCAGCGTGCTCGCTGGGCACTGTGCATCAGTGCGTGATGCGCAAGTTGCGCCGTCAGATTGAGTTCAAAGAGGGCGGGCGTGCGGCACGCTTCAACAACGGGCGCACCCTTTGCTTCATCGTGTCGTTCGTCGTCTCGGCGATAGGCGTTGCAAGCCTGATGTTTGCCGTTGCGACCTGGGACGCTGTGCAGTGGTGTCTTGCCGTCGCCGCAGTGCCCCTGCTTGCCGTTGCGTCGCATGTGGTGGGCAATCGGCTGAAAGAGGAGTTTGAGTCGGCCTTCTGGGCATCGAGGTCCCTGCTCGTGGGCGTGGGCATCACGCTTGCTGCCCTTGTCGTTGGAGCGCTTGTCATCTCAGCCATCGAGCCGACGCCCCAGGTCACGAGCGCTGCCCAGGCTTTCAAAGAGGCACCGCAACCGTTTGACGGCTCCCCATCGGCCCTTATGTCCGAGGCGGGCAGGCTCATAGCGCTTGTAGACGGTCTCTCGTCGTTCGGCCTGTCTCAGGCGGCGGTGGTAAACCTTGCGCTCTACCGGGTCGTGCACGGCGTTTTGATGTTGGCGTCATTCGGGGCCTTGGTTGGCATATTTGCAACGTGCCTGCTAGACCCCGCAGAACTCAAGCGCGTGTTCCTGCCTCTCGAGGCGGCGAAGGACCCCTCCCGTCCCCAGCCTCTCATGTGCAGGTACGTGGCGGCGGCGTGCGTCGCGCCGGCGGTGCTCGCTGTGGGTTTCCTTGCAGCCGACCACGCGGCGGCTTATGCTGTGCAGACGCAGGAGGTCACGGCAGCCGAGGCGTTCGTGCGCGACCAGGTGGACCTGGCGGTGTTCGTGCTCGACGGGCAGTACTACGAATACCAGGGTGTCCAGGACCTGATGAGCGAGACGTCCGAGAAGGCTGCCCAGCTCGAGGCCGATGCCCGTGCCGAGCTCGTGCCCCTCGTCAACGGGTTCTTCGACGGGTGCCTGGGCAATGTGGACGCTTTCCTCGACTGGTACTACAGCTTGCTGGGTGATTATGAGCAGCTTGCGATGCAAATCGCGCAATACGTCGCCGGAAGCACCGATGATTATGCCGTCGAGCAGCTCACCTCCCATCTTGAGGACGGCGTCGACGATGCCGGCTTGTCGGAGAAGTGGGCGGGTTATCAGGAGCAGGCGGCGGCTCTGGAGGACGACTTCTATGCGCGTATGGCCGAGTTGAAGTTTGAAGACGACGTGCCCGACTGGCTTGTGAAGAAGAGCGAGGTCATCGAGCGGGAAGACTTGCTCAAGGTGTTCGCACCCGCGCAGAGCTTCATGAGCAGGGAGATGCGCGTGGTGGCAGGTGGTACGGCCGGCGTCGCGACGGGTGTGGCGACCAAGACGCTTGTAAGCAAGGCTGCCGACAAGGGATTCTTCAAGGGGCTCACGAAGCTGGTGGAGAAGGTCGCCGCTAAGGTCGGGACAAGAGCCGCGGAGGCGGCGGTCGGCAGTGCCATCGGGGGCGCTGTGGGTGCAGTGGGAGGCTCGGCTGTGCCTGTCGCGGGCACTGCGGCGGGAGGTGCCGCCGGTGCGGTGGCTGGCGCGGCGATTGCGACGGGCGTGGGCATCGGCGTCGACTACGGCCTGCTCAAGGTGGATGAGCTGCTGAACCGCGACGCTTACCGCCAGGAGATCGTCGACAGCATCGAGGACGCCCGTGCCGAGATGCTCGCCACAATCGAACCTGCGGATGAGGGCGGCGAGAACGAAGGGGTTGCAAGTGATAGCGATTCGCTTGCCGAATGACCTGAGAAGCCGAGCATGAGTTGATGGAGGCCTGATTGGCAGTGCATCATGTTGGTGCGCGATGAAAAGGTACCTTGCGGCTCCGGTGCGCCTGCTTGAGCAAACTTTGCAGGCGCAGTCCTTCGACTGGTTTGCGGTCGAAGGACTGCCAAGGTTTGTCGGACCCGTTGTTTTCCTACACCGCCCAGACGGGAAACGCCCAGGCTCGCTCGCTCACGGGGTAGGTATCCTGTGCCATGCACATGATGCACCCGCAGCCGATGTCCCTCTTGAATGCGGCGAGTTCCTCGGGGATGTCATCTTGTGCAACGGGATCGAGAACGCCCAGGTTGCGCGTGTCTTTTATGCTTGGTGATGCGGTTTTCTTCACCTCGATGGGGTAGAGTGTGCCGTCGCGTTCCATGAGTATGTCTATCTCACGCTTGTCATTGTTGCGGAAGAAGTACAGCGGTGGTCGCGTGCCAGCGTTGACGAAGCTACGGTAGACCTCTCCAAATGCATAGGTCTCGAAGAATTGGCCCGACATGGCCCCCGCCTCGAGGACGGCGGGGTTTGTCCAGCCCGAGAGATAGGAGGCCAGGCCGGTATCGAGGAAGTGCATGATGGGTTGTTTTGAGAGGCGTTTGAGAAGGTTGTTTGCGTAAGGTTGCACGACTTTGACGAGGTAGGAGCTCGTGAGCAGCGACAGCCAGGTCTTGGCGGTCTTCTCGCTGATGTCCGCAAGGCGGGCGAGGTCGGCATAAACGACGGGCTTACCGGTGAGCGCTGCGCATGCCGTCATGAAGCTGCGGAACTTGAGTTCGTCGCCCACCTGGGCAAGGTCGCGGATGTCGCGCATGATGTACGTGTCGAGGTACGACTCGTAACCGCCCGCGCGCAAATCGTCGGGCAGGGCTCGTATGGCGGGAAGGGATCCTTTGCAGATGTCGGCGTACACCTCGGTGACGTCACGCGCCTGGCGGGTGCTGACGCGCCGCATGAAGTAATCGGGGGTCGCGCCGAACGTTTCCGAGGGGGCACCGTATATCTCCGAGGCTGACAGGCCGAGCATCTCAACCACCCCAGCGCGGCCTGCGAGCGATTCGGAGACGGCTGACATGAGATGGAAGGGCTGCGAGCCTGTGAGCCAGAACAGGCCGGTCTGCTCGGACGAGTCGACGACCTCCTTGATATAAGGGAGAAGCTCGGGAGCCTTCTGTATCTCGTCGATAAGAATCGGTGGGTGGTAACGCTGCAAGAAGAGCGCCGGGTCGGTTTTTGCAACCTGACGAATCGAGGTGTTGTCGAGGCTGACATACGAACGTGCGATGTCTCGTTCCTGTGATTCCTGCTCCATGAGGTGCTTGAGCATCGTGGTCTTGCCGACCTGTCTGGGGCCGGTGACGACGACGACCTTGAAGTGCTGCGAGTAGCGCTTGACAACGGGTTCTAGTGCGCGCGGGATGTACATGCAAGCCTCAATTCTCTCAAATCCGGAATGTAACTCCGGATTTGAGAGAATTGTAGCACAGGGCAAGATGAATCCCATCCCGTACTCTTGCCTGCTTGCTACCGCCGCTCGAACGTCTACGCCACAAGCTTGAGGTAATCGACGATGGGCAGGTGCTGGGGACAGGCGCGCTCGCAGGCCCGGCAGCCGCTGCGCTCGCTGGCGCCGCCGTGGTCGCGCGTCCAGCTGCGGTAGATCACGGCCCTGCGTGGAAAAATCGCGGCCTCGACGTCGTGCCGCAGCTGCTCACGAAGAACGCCGACGAATTTGTGTGGGCGGCGGGAATGCTTGCCGACATGGGGTACCGCGAGGTCAACCTCAATGTGGGGTGCTCCTCGGGTGTCGTCGTTGCCAAGGGGAAGGGCTTGGGCTTCCTGCGTGACCTTGAGGGCCTCGAGGCGTTCCCGTGCGACGTGTGTAGCCGCTCTCCTATCTCCGTGTCGGTCAAGATGGGGGTCGGCGTCACGTCCGACGTCGAGTAAAAGTGCTGCTCAAGGATGCGTTGCGGTGCCCGTTTGAGGGCATCGGCAAGCCTGAGCCCCTGCGGTTCGAGCTTTCGGGGGCATGGTCGCGGCGAATCGACGAGGCGAACCAGTTGCTGTATACCGTCGACGACGATTGTCCCACCGTTCTCTTCGCCCGCGACCACTACTGAGCGTCGCGGGCGTCTGGCGGACTACAATTCTTTTGCCAATTATCGGGCACCCTTGTTGGGGCGCACGGGAGAAAGGACGTGTCTTATGGAGTTTTCCCAGGTAGTGAGGGAGCGGTATTCATGCAAGGCCTATGACGGCAGGCAGATTTCCGCCGAGCAGCTCGCGGCGGTGCTTGAGGCAGGCAGGCTTGCACCCACCGCGAAGAACCTTCAGCCGCAGCATGTCTATGTCGTGCAATCGGCTGAAGGGCTCGCCAGGATCGACGAGCTCACGCCGTGCCGCTACGGCGCGCCCACGGTGCTTGTCGTCGCCTTTGACAAGACAAACGTCTTCACGTTCCCTGGCGGCGAGCACACCTCAGGCGTGGAGGACGCCTCCATCGTGGCGACGCACATGATGCTCGCTGCGGCCGACGCGGGGGTGCAGAGCTGCTGGCTCAACTTCTTCGACCCCGCCAAGGTGGCCGAACTGTTTGACCTGCCAGAGAACGAGGAAGTCGTCATGCTGCTTGACCTGGGATTTGCCGCAGAAGGCTCGGGGCCCCGTGCCAACCACGGCAGCCGCAAGGAGCTCGACCAGACGGTGAGCTACCTGTAGGAGCGACGCAAAACGGGCGGAGACGGTGCCTTTTGAACTGCGTCCCAAAACTTGGACGCCCCAATTAAAGCGGCTTCCTAGACCGCTTTCAAGGCCTGGTCCCGGAACCCCTCCGGGGTCAGGCCTTTCAGCCTCGCCTGCCTCCTGCGCGTGTTCCAATGGACGACGTATGCGTCCAGGTCGGCCTTGAACGACTCGAAGTCGGACCAGTCGCGCCCCCTGAAGAACTCGTCCTTGAGGTGGCCGAACACCTGTTCCGTGGCCGCGTTGTCCAGGCAGTTGCCCTTGCGCGACATGCTCTGCACGACCCCGTGGGCCCTGAGGGCCCCGACCCACGACCCGTGCCGGTGCCGCCGGCCCATGTCGGAGCGCGGGACCGGCGAGGCCCCCTCGGGCATCTTGGAGAGGAGCTGCTCCAGGACCCCCGTTTGCCGGGCCATGTCCGGGCTCCTCGAGACCGACCGGGCCACGATCTCCTTGGAGCCGGAGTCGCAGGCGGGCGCGAGGTGCGCCTTGCCGAACGAGCACTTGAACTAGAGGTCGGTGGCCCTCGCCCTGACCTCCCTGTCATGCTTGCATCGCAGGTCAACCGGCATAAATATGCCTCCCATTCCTTGAACTTTACTTTCTATGTCCAAGAAATGGGAGACAGTTCAATTCCCGGCGGGGCCGGGCTTGCTCATACACCACAATTCGAAACGCGATTCTTTGAAACCCGTCGCTGCGGGCTTCTTGGCGAGCGCGACTACTCCGAAGCCCGTGTGACTGCCAGCGGGGGCTGACTGCTCCGCTGCCGCCTTTGCTGTCAATGGGCTGCGTTCGGTCGTTTTGAAGCCGTTGGCTTCACCGGTGGAAAGCCCCGCGCCTTACGCCTCGGGGAACAGGTACCCGGCGGTCATCTCGAGGTAGTTCTCGCCGGAGTAGCCCGGGAAGGCCTCGAGCATGGCGGTTTTGAACTCGTCGGCCGTGCTCGACTTGCCTGCAATCTCCTCAAGCTTCTGCAGGTATGCGATCTTGTCGGCGACGGCCTGCTGGCCCTCGGGCATGGTGTGGCCGGGCAGGACGAGGACGTAGCCGGCCTGCTGGTAGCCCTGAAGGGCCGCGATGGTGGCGTCGGCGGCCTCGAGGCTCACCACGATGGAGTGGACGGTCTGCCCGAGCATGTGGGTGTACACGCAGTTGGCGGCCGAGATGACCAGGTCGTAGGTGTCGGCGGAGTTGATGACCTCGAAATCGATGCCGCCCACGGTGACCGGGCCCTCCTGGGCGAAGCTGTCGATGGCGGCGTTGTTGGGGTCCCAGGCGTCGCCGAAGGTCTGCGCAAGGCCGCTTGCGGTGGCCTGGGTGGAACCGCCCTCGATGGCGTCCTCGGCAGCCTGGGTGCCCCAGACGCTCACGCCGTCGAGGTAGTCGCCGCCGCTGGGGTGGGCGTCGACCCAGATGTTGTTCATCGGCTTGCCGAGGTTGGCGATGTAGCGCTGCCACTCGAGCAGGGTGGCCTGCATCGGGGGCAGCTCGATGCCGACGAGCTCGTCGGCGCCTTCCACGATGTAGCACACGTCGCCCAGGGCGTCCTGCGTGTTGAAGGCGTGAATGCGCACGCCGTCGAAGTCGTAGACGCTCACGGAGTAGGTGGGGAGGGGGGTCTCGGCACCATCGCCGGCGGCAGCCTGGGCGTCGGAGCTGGCGTCCGCGTCGGCCTGCGGGGCCTCGTCGGCCAGGGCGAGCGAGGTGCCCGCAGTCAGGGCGCTGCCGGCGGCAAGGGCGGCACCTGCCACGAAGTTGCGGCGAGAAAGGGTCTCAAAGCACGTTGTGCACATGGGTTTCCTCCTTGGTTCTACGGGCGGTTTTCGTCTCAGCCGCCCCTTTGCGGATGACGCGGCCCATTGTGCTCGGGCGGCCCGGCGGCCGCCAGTACGCACAACGAAGTGCCCCGGTTACCGCGCGGTTCCTTTTGGTGCCGAGCAGGGCGTACGGTCTCCAAAGAAGGAACTGCCTATTGTGCGTGAACTGTGAATGAGGCAAACAACCTGTTCAAGGCCATGGCTGCTCGCCTAAAGTGCGGCGAAAGGAGGTTTTCCATGATGACCAAAGAGGAGCTGCCGGCCTGCCCGGTGGCCACGACCGTCGCACTCATCGGCAGCAAGTGGAAGCTGCTCGTGCTGCGCAACCTGCGCATGCGCACTTGGCGTTTCAACGAGCTGCAGCGTTCGCTCGAGGGCGTGAGCCAGAAGGTGCTCACGAGCGCGCTGCGCGACCTGGAGCGCGACGGCCTCGTCGAGCGCACGGTCTATGCCGAGATGCCTCCGCGCGTGGAGTACAGCCTCACCGAGCTCGGTCGGTCGCTTGAGCCCATCATGGCCGCCATGGAGACCTGGGGCCGCGGCTACCAGGAGATGGTCCGCTCCGGCGAAGGGGAGTAGGGGAGGGGGAAGGTGGCCCGGCCTGGGGTTGTGCTGCCAATGGTCACAGGAAGATGCGGTTGTCAGCCTGCCAATGCAAGCCTTATGAAGCGGGGCTTCGAAAGGGTTACAGACCCAAATCGCAAACAAGTTCTTTCATTGCAAGGGCCCAACCAAGTTGCTCCCTGATAAAGCCCGGCCATGCGTCTTCGTTGTCCTTGATCTTGCAACCATCTTTATAAAACCGTAACCCTGAGGCCTTCTTCGCATCGAAAGGCTTGGCTTCGAGTCTGAGACGCTCCTCGAATCTCGACGCGTTTTCGGTTGCCTTGCGGCCAATCTCCTTATCGTCAGGCACGTAGAACTCAATACCGACGCGCCCATGCTGCGTGTCGATGAGTAGGGACATATGGTAGGCGGAGGTGCCGCAGCTCAGAGTTGTCCAATGATCCTTCGAGGGTTTTTGCGGGCTGAAGGCCTTAAGAAACTCGGGGGTGGCCATCGCAATCTCGCGGTACTTCGTCCAATACGAGAGTTTGACACGCTCGGTGTCGGAGAGGCTTTCGCTGAGCTTGAGGGCCTTCGTCCACTCGTTGGGCTGTTCAACGACGTTGAAGCGCGGCGCTGGCAGTGAGTCGCCGATGGACCACAGCTCGATTTCCACGAGGAAGAAGCCGAAATCGCTGTCTGTGTGCTGGTTGAGCCACTCGATGGCTTGACGGTGCTCATCGCGGGCATGGGAGACGACCCAGATGACAACCTCGGCGCCCTTGCCGGCGGCGTAGGTGATGACCTTGCCGAGATGGTCGTGGTTCGTCTCTTCCAGCTGGTTCTCGATGATGACCTTGCGCCCGGTGCCGGTTTCCTGAGCGAAGATGTCCACGTTGAACGACCCCACGGAGGATTCCGTCTCGATAAGTTCGAGTTCGATGCCAACCGCAGCTCCAAGCATGTTGAGGTTGGCTTCCTCCGAGAGCCACCTGGTGAAGTCGAGTGCTTCATGTTTCCAAACTTTGCGCAGGTCGACCCTCTGCATTTGGTCCAAGGGGTACTTAGTATCCGTTCCCATTGCTTTCCTCTCATCGGATGCTATCTGCGTGGCATGCCAGCATAGGTTGATAACATCCTAGCGCAAGGCAGACTCTAAGGGGACGAAAACCCGAGTCGTGGAGCCCTGGCGTCTCTGACAGCCTGCTCCTCAATGCCAATTTTGCAGAAATGGCTGGTAGGGATCCTATGCCTAATAAGGGTGGCACTCATGGCTTAAGCATGGGTGACGTCTCACGCTACAGCACCGTCGCGCCCCCTTCGACCCGTCGCCTACAAGCTCGATGAGGCCTTGCTTGTTGTCCACGCCGAGCTTGCGGTAGATGTTGCGCGCGTGCACTGTGATGGTGCCCTCGGCGATCTTCGGCCGATTGGCCGACTCGGGCGCCCGTGCTCGCCCCTACCTCCGGGAGGCGAAGTCCTCGTACATGTCGAGGATGTCTTGCTGGCTGTGAACGCCGAGTTTGGCGTAAATATTGCGCAGGTGGGTGCGCGTGGTGGCCGTGGTGATGCACAGCGTCTCGGCGATGCGCGCCGCCGTGCGGCCGCGCACGAGCAACTGCAGGATCTCCTCCTCGCGCCGCGTGAGGTCGTACTCGACGGCGATGAGGTGACAGGTGTAGGGCAGGCGGTCAAGGACGCTGGAAGCCTGCTGGATACTGGGGCCTTCCTCGGCAACCACCGCAATCGGCTTCCCCTCGGCTGTTCGGACGGGCACTGTCTCGTGGAGCGATGCGTCCGCCTGGAGTTCAGAAGCGCTCGGATGCGAGGCTTCTGGGGCGGACGCGCCAGCGCCGGCGTGACGGCAGAAAGCCCCGGCTGCATCGATGCCTTGCAAGTCGGGGGCCGTGTGCGCCTCGCCGGCGGGCGAGACGCCGTAGAGGGAGGCGATGCCCGCCACGTCGGCCAGGAGCAGGACTCCGAGCGCCGCTGCACAGACGACATTGAGTGCCGTCGTGGTGCAGAAGGACCCCGCGAAGGAGCTCACGCAGGTGCCTGCAAAAAAGCTGAGATACGCGACGGCCCATAGCGAGACGCGTTGGGAGCTGTCGCGGGCAAACGGAAACCCGAACACGAGCATCAGCATGAACGTCAGCTTTTGGGCGATGTTGAGCAGCACCAGGTACGCGAACACGTAGTTGCTCGCCAAAAACGTTGAAAGCCAGAGCGCCACGATGGCGAACGCGGTGAGCAGCAGGTGTGTGATGTTCTCAAGCGCGCGACCCCAGCGTATATGGGAGAGGGCGAGCGCCGCCAGGCCGCACAGAGTGGTGCCCACGCCGGCGCCCAACTGCACCCACAGGCCCACCGATGCCTCATCTTGATGGGCGAGCCAGGAGAAGTGGACGCTGCCAAACAGCAGCGCGTAGCAGAAGAAGGGGACAAGCCTCACAAAAGCGTTGAACGCAAACCTGCCGGGACTGAGGTCCGCTGCGTCTTCGAGGGCATGGTGAGTGAGGCCTCCCACGGCCTTCAGAGCGTTCCAGCGCGCGCCGTCCTGGTCGCCGGCTTTACGCAGACCGTCCCTGTGCTCTCGGGAATCGTTTCCGGCGGACGCGTCCGTGTTGATGGGTGTATGGGCGGGCTTCACCGTGCACAGCAATGCCGCGCCCGCCAAAGGAAGCAGCGCGACAAGGACAAGAGCGGCGCGATGTTCCAGCACGATGGTGAGCATGCTGAGACAGCCCAGTGTCACCGCGCCAATGCCGAAGCCCTCTATAACAAATGATTTGCCGAATAGCGTGCATCGCTGCAGCCAGAAATAGAGCAGCAGTGGGGGCGAGAGTGAAAATGCCAGGTCGCCAAGGAACTGAATTGGGAACAGCGCAGGGTCGTATTGGAGAAAGAACAGGCTCGCCACGCTGAGCGAGCACACAATGGCCACGACGGAAATGGCCGCTGCGGGTGCAGACGCATGGGGTGGCCGCAGGCATACGAATGCGACGCCAACGATAAAGAGCGCGAGTGCGACAAGAGAAGTCTGAAACGGGGCGATGCCGGAGCTTTCTCCAACGTGCATGAGGGCTGAGAGACGCTTGCTTTCAAGGGCGAGCATGAAAATGCCCAGGCTGACGCCGGCTGCAAGCCGCGTCTTTGTCAGTGCGCTCGATTGTTCGGCAGGCATGCGGTGTGCAGTGCCTGTTATCGTCTCCCCTGCCACGGCCCCTCCGCCTTCCATGTTCAATGAGGATGATTGTACGCCAACTCAGCCTTCTCATCCTCTTGAATCTCGCTTGACTCCGCCCTCTACCACAGCCTGTGGTAGGAAACTACCTCACTTTTGACCTGCCCAAATTGATACCTAACCCAGGGCGATACGCGTTGGGGGTCCCATGAGCACAATCACAAAGCGTTGGGGGGCACTCCACGAGGTGACGTCTCGGTTGGCGCGAGAAGTCGTCTCAAGGTGCGCGAAGCATGTTGCGCCGACCGATATGCGAGCTGCGCCGTTGCCTCCCATCGCGTCTTGGTTGGCAGTGGTATGAAGGCAGGGAAAGAAGAAGGAGGAATCACTGTGGAACGCGAATTGAAGTGGTCGCTCAACACCGACGTGTCACGACGCTCGTTTGTGGGCCTGGCTGCGGCTGCCGGTTTGGTTGTAGCCGGTGCCAAGGCGACCCCGGCTCTGGCCGAGACCCACAACTCTGGCTCGGTGCCCGCCAATGAGGGCACGACCAAGCGCATCCGCACCATGTGCCGCGGCTGCGGCAAGATGGAGTGCGCGGTGTGGGTAACGGTGGAGAACGGCCGCGCCGTGAAGGTCGAGGGCGACGAGTCGTCCATGGCCTCGTCGGGCAACTGCTGCTCGAAGAGCCAGGCCTCGCTGCAGGCTTGCTACCACCCCGACCGTCTGCGCTACCCGCTGAAGCGCACGAATCCCAAGGGTGAGGACGACCCCGGCTGGGTGCGCATCTCCTGGGACGAGGCTCTTCAGACCTCCGCTGAGAAGATCAACGAGATCAAGGCTCAGCGTGGCAGCAACGCCGGTCTCACGATGTGCGGTACTTCGCGCATCTACTGCATGGCTAGCGCCTTGGGCCTCACGGGCATTCTTGACTCCGTGAATACCGACCAGGCCTACCAGATCTGCAAGGGCCCGCGTCACGTGGGCACCACGCTGCAGTCCAACCGCGCCTATTCCTGGAACGCCACCGTCGACCGTGCTCCCGTCTTGGTCGTGTGGGGCGGCGGCGCGGAGCTCTCCAACTACGACGACTCGTGCCGCACCATGGTCGACGCCGCTGCGAAGGCCGAGAAGTTCATCATCGTTGACCCGCGTATGACCAACCTGGGCAAGGAGGCCGACATCTGGCTGCCCCTGCGTCCCGGTACCGACGCCGCCATGGGCCTGGCCT
>JAHZHK010000031.1 GCA_019420325.1 Coriobacteriaceae bacterium
AACTCCAAGTACACCGAGGAGGCCGGCACCCTCGTCGACGTCAAGCGCGAGCAGTACGAGCTTGCCCGCTACGCCTCCTTCAAGTGCAACCAGCGCCTCCAGAAGATGTGGATCGACGAAAGCGCCGAGCTCATCGACTGGCTCGACACCATCATGGAGCCGGCCAACTTCGCCTGCCAGCTTGATGTTGAGATGGGTCCGGAGATTGACCCGACCCACGAGACCGGCTGCTACGTACCCGCCCAGCAGCACATGTACTTCTCGACCGACCCCGAGGCCAAGGGCCTGGACAACCGCAACGAAGTCCTGCAGGCCTATGTTGAGGACAAGGCCGGCGCCGAGCGCTTCCTGTGGAACTACGACCTCGTCAAGCTTGTGCACGCCGACGGCAAGGTGACGGGCGCAATCTTCGAGACCGAAAGCGGCAACGTCCAGGTCAACGCCACCAACGTCATCCTGGCCACCGGCGGCTACCCCGGCAACCCCGACATGATGCAGGCCCTCTCCCCCATGGCCGTCGCTTCCTGCACCGCATGCAGCTACAGCCCCAAGGACCGCGGCCAGGGCATCAAGGCGGGACTCTGGGCAGGCGCTTCCATGGACATCGAGGCTGCGCCCATGGTGTTCAACCGCGGCCTGGTCGCCCCGGGCGTCGCCTGCGGCTATGACGAGAACGGCATGTTCCGTGGCACCGTGGGCCAGTTCAACGCCGGCTCGCAGCCCTTCATGAAGGTCGCCAAGGACGGCCGTCGCTTCATGAACGAAGCCTGCCCCTACGACTTCACCTGCTTCGCCGCCCAGCAGCATGCCGACGGCGTGTGGGCGATGATCTTCGACGCCAACATGGCCGAGGACGTCAAGCGCTTCGCCACCGATGGCTGCTCCAAGATGACGCAGACCACGCTCGCCAAGACCCCGGACCCCGCCGAGGCCTATGCCCAGCAGATCGAGGACGGCCTGCTCTTCAAGTGCGACACCCTCGACGAGCTCGCCGACAAGCTGGGCTTTGAGGGCGACGCCAAGACCGCCTTCCTGGCCGAGGTCGACCGCTACAACGGCTTCTTCGACGCCCAGGACGACGAGGACTTCGGCAAGGAGGCCTATCGCCTGTCCGAGATCCGCACCGCGCCCTTCTACGGCGCCTGGTTCGGCGGCTCCCTTCTCACCACGTGCGACGGCCTCACCATCAACGAGGAGTGCCAGGTCCTGACCCCCGAGCGCACCGTCATCGAGGGCCTCTATGCCATCGGCGACTGCTCGGGCAGCTTCTTCGCCAACAACTACCCCGAGTACCTCATCGGCGTTGCCTGCGGCCGCACCCTCACCCAGGGCCGTCACGTCGTGCGCAAGCTCGCCGGCGACCTGTAAGGCTTCGAGTCTCACTCACTTTGTCAGCTGAATAGGTGATTACAAAGGACGGCCGACTATCTCACCAGATAGCCGGCCGTCCTTGTTGCGTAGGCAACTGTATTGGCGCAACGACAGGCATCTCAACGGCGTCTCACGCCCCAAGCAGGACAATCAAACTCCCAGACGCGCAGCAAGTCTCCAAGCAGAACCTCCGGCATACCGAAAATGCTGCGAGCTTCCAAGCAGGGCAGCCGGCATGCCGAAAATGCAGCAACCTCCAAGCGGGGCAGTCAGCATTTCGGCAGCATAACCAGCACGCTGGCAAAACGGCCGTCCCCGCATCATCCCCCCCATCCTGTAACCTATCTGTCGCAATCTCATGGCACACTTGTTTGTCTCAACTGTAGGTTCATTTGATGGGGTGGATGCATGGAAGGATCGCTTTGCAACTGGCCGGCGCGCAGACCGCTCATCGGTGTGGCGCCGCGCACGGAAGACCGCGCAACCAAGCGCGACGGGGCCACTATCTATGCCCAACAACCCATGTTCGACGCCATCGAGCAAGCAGGCGGTATCCCCGTCATGCTGCCCGGACCGTGCGGCCCCGAATCACTTGCGCGTATGGTCGAGGCATTCGATGCCTTCGTCATCCCCGGTGGCTACGACTGCAATCCCGAACTCTACGGCGAACAGGCACTGCCCACTTGCGGTCCCATAAGCCCGACGCGCGACCGCTTTGAATGCGCCCTTATCCCCCGCATCATCGAATCCGAGAAGCCGCTGCTCACCATCTGCCGCGGCACACAGATGCTCAACGTCGCACTGGGAGGGTCACTTTGGCAGGATATCCCCACGCAGCCCGGCGCGACCCTCAATCCCGTGCCGCACGCTATCAGGCATTCTCAATCACCCGACACGCAGGGGGTCGAGGGGCACGACGTTTCGGTGTACCCCCACTCGCTTCTTAATCAGGTCATGGGTTCAGCCCCACAAGATCTGCACGTCAACAGCCTGCACCATCAGTCCATCCACAGTGTGGCACACGGCCTTGTGGTCAACGCCATGGCCCCCGACGGCGTGATCGAGGGCGTTGAGATGCCCGAATGTCCCTTCGTGCTGGGCGTACAGTGGCACCCCGAATACCTGTGGGACAAAGACATCCGCCAAATGCGCATTTTCGAGGCCCTCGTGACAGCCGCGGTTAAATAGTCAAGCGCGTGCATTTTGATCCCGTGAGCATGCTGCAATAGAAATAACATATATTTCATCAGTTGAGATGTATGTTATTTCGACAAAACACCAGTTGGCACGTCTTCAAAATTCCTGAAATGTATGTTAATTTCCCTTAATGGTTCGCGCATGCCCCCTCCCCCTCCAAAATCCTTCCGTACGACTTTCGCAGCGTGGGAATTTTTGTCCGCCGCATGGCTATCATGCTAGGAGGTCCTGCCGCAGTCCAACCCTCCTGCGGCGTGGGCCATCCCGTTTTCCGGCAGGAAGGTATGTCCATGCGCCTCATGCACCTCGCCGACCTCCACATCGGCAAGCGCGTCAACGAGTTCCCCATGCTCGACGACCAGCGCTATACCCTTGAAAAGCTTCTCCACATGGTGGAGGAACGCCAGATAGACGCCGTGCTCATTGCCGGCGACCTTTACGACAAGTCGGCCCCTTCTGCCGAGGCGGTGTCGCTGATCGACTGGTTCCTCACCGCTCTGGCTCGCACAAACACTCAGGTGCTCATGTGCGCAGGCAACCATGACTCAAGCGAGCGCGTGGCATACGGGCGCGAGCTTCTGGCCGACCAGGGCGTGCATGTCTCGCGCGTGTTCGACGGACACATCGACTCCGTCGCACTCCAGGATGAGCACGGCTCCGTCACGTTCTGGCTCATCCCCTTCCTCAAGCCGGCTACGGTGCGCCCCTGGCTCGCCTCGGTCGACCCCGAAGCCTCCGACGCCTCCGCCATCACCAACTCCCTCAGCTACACCGAGGCCCTGCAGGCTGTAGTGGCATCCCTTCCCATCGACACCGCGCAACGCAACGTGGCGCTTTCACACCAGTTTGTAACCGCCGGCGCTTGGACGCCCGACACATGCGATTCGGAGATGAGCGTCGGCGGGTCGGAAAACGTTGAGGCGAGCGTCTACGAGCCGTTCGACTATGTGGCGCTGGGCCATCTTCATCGCCCACAACGCGTGGGCCGCGACACGATGCGGTACTCGGGAAGCCTGCTCAAATACTCAGCAAGCGAATGGAGCTCGCCTAAGTCTGTGCCTATCGTGGAGCTAGGCGAGAAAGGCGACATAACAATCGAGCTGGCAGAGATGCCCGTCCTGCACGATTTGCGTCGTGTGCGCGGCACGCTTGAGGAGATCCTCGACCCCGCGCGTCTCGCCACAACCGACACACACGACTACATTTGCGCCGTGCTCACCGACGAAGTTCCGCCCGCCGACGCCTTCCAGCGCCTACGCGCGACCTTCCCCAACCTCATGTCGCTGAGCGTCGACAACACGCGCACTCGCCACGAGGCACACCTTGAGGAGCTTGAACTCGAGAGCCAGGCATCTCTCAGCCCGCTCGAATTGTTCGAGACGTTCTGGGAAGGCCAGGTAGGTGCCCCCTTAGATGCAGAAGACCGCAAGATTGTGCTCGACGCCTTCGAGAAAGCGCAGGTGCTGTAAATGAGGCCCACACGACTCAGGATGAGCGCCTTTGGACCGTTTGCCGGCGTGGCAGAAGTTGACTTCACGCTGCTGGGAACCGAAGGCATCTACTTGCTTGCCGGCGAAACAGGCGCAGGCAAAACCACCATTTTCGATGCGATCACCTTCGCCTTGTTCGGCCAGTGCTCCGGCGAGCTTCGCAAACCCGAGGACTTGCGCAGCGACTACGCAAGCCCCGACATGCCAACGTACGTTGACCTCACCTTCGAGCTGCGCGGCAAAAGCTATCGCATCAAGCGCGATCCCGGTGGGTATCCGCGAGCGAAAAAGCGCGGCGAGGGTACCACGATTTGCCTGGGCGAAAGCACGCTTGAAATGCCCGATGGCTCGCAGCTGAGCGGTAAGCGCGTCACCGAAAAGGTAGTTGAGCTGCTCGGCATCGATGCCAACCAGTTCGGCCAGATTGTGATGCTGGCGCAGGGCGATTTTGAAAAGCTCCTCACCGAGGGCACCAGGGAACGTACGGCCATCTTCCGCAAGATCTTTGGCACCGACATGTACCAGCGTTTTCAAGATGAACTGAGCAAACAGCGCAAAGACCTTGCCGAGCGTTGCGAGGACGGCCGCCACGAGGCGCAGCTGCTTGCCAGGCAGGCCATGGGGTGCATGCAGGACGGCGACGAGGCCAAAGTGCTTCTTTCCGATTGGGTCGAGAGGGACGCTCTGCAGGCTGGAAACGCACTCGAGGCCTTCAAAACCGAAAGAGAGCTGCTTGATGCACGCCACAACGAGGCGGCGCAGATCCTTGATGACGCCCAAACAAAGCGAGAGAAACTTGCCCGTGACCTCGACCGGGCACAGCAGGCAGATGCAACTCGCGCCCGCGTTGCGCAAGCACAGTCTCAGCTTGATGAGATTGCCGTGCGACTGCCGCAGCTTGAGGCGGCGCAGGAGTCCTGCGCCAAAGCCGCCGAGGAACTGCCCGGCCTGCAGCAGCGCGCCGGAGCCCTGCGCGACCAGCTTCCCAACTACGCCCGACACACCGAGGCGCTCGCGCAGGAGGGGCGCGCAAGGAGCGCATGCGCGGCAGCTCAAACGACGCTCGAAGCCCGCTCCGACGCCAGCGCCCGTGCACAGGCAAACGTGCAGAGCCTTGACGAGCAAGTAAAGAAGCTGGCCGATGCACGCGAAGCCCTCGCCAAGGCCGAGGGCGGCGTTTCGGCAGCCCAGCACAGCCTCGAAGCAGCACAAACGCTCAAGGATGCCGTTGTGACCTTCACCGGCTGCGACGAAAAGATCGCGGCTATCGACGTTCGCCTCAAGAAGGCAGATGTGCTCTTGGCCGAGCTCGACCAAGCTGATGCGAACGACCAGGCGACCCTCGATACATGGGCGGCCAAAGAGCGCGACCTTGCCGGAGCTCCGCAGTGTCTCTCGCAGGCTCGCCTTGAAGCCCAGGACACGCGCACGAAGATTTTCCAGACAGAGGACCTGGCCAAGCAGCTCGGCAACCTTGAGCGCGAACTTTCAGCCAAAACGAAGGCGCACCAGGATGCCGCCAGGGCATACAGCCAGGCGGCGGACACGCATGCAACGCGCTCCCATGAACTTGAAAACCTGCGTCGTGCCTACGAGGACGGCCTTGCCGGCGTGCTTGCCGCAGGTCTCGCCGAAGGTCAGCCATGCCCCGTGTGCGGTGCGACCGAGCACCCCCATCTCGCCCTTGTCGGCGGCAACACCCCCTCAAAAGACGACGTGCAGGTGGCACAGAAACGGGAGGCGCAAGCACGCGAGCATGCCTCTGCACTCTGCGGGCAAGCAGAAGCAGCCCACAAGCTGGTACTAAGCTGCCAGGAGAATCTGAATAGCTTTCAGCAGGCAAACGGAGACAGCGCGGCCCTATCCGAGCGCATCGCCCAGCTCAAAGCAGACCTCGCCGCGCGGCAAACAACGGTCCAGGCCCTTGAGGAAGAAAACGCCGAGCTAGACACGGCCAGGCACGAGCAAGCGGCCCTGCACGACAGAGCTGCCAAACGCGCCCAGAAGCGCCAGGATGTCAACTCGCTTCTGACCAGCATCAAGGAGCAGCTGGCGCGCGAGCAGGCGAAGCGACAGAGTGCGCTGGAGGCGCTTGCTGCCAGCGGCCATGATGCTAGCGAGGTCGACACCCTGCTCTCAGAGTCCCGGCATGCCCTGGACGAGGCAATGCGTGCCCAGCAATCCTGCCAGCGCGATGCACAGGCCCTGCGCGAAGCAGAGGGTCAACTCGAAGCCGCAAAGCCTCGCGCCGAGGAAGCCCGTGTGGCAGAAGAAACCGCCATGCGCGCCCTTGAGCAGGCAAAACAGGACGTCAAGGTTGCCGAGGAGCACACGCATATGGTGGCTGAGCGCCTTGAGTTCGCCGATGAGGCTGCAACTCAAAAGGAGCTCGCGTCTATCGAGAATCGAGCGCAGCGCATCACCGCCGCACTCGATGAGGCACGCGAAGCACTGCAGGCCGCACGCACTGAGCAAACTCGCGTTACTTCAGGCCTCGAGACGCTGCGCCATCAGCTCGAGCAGCTGGGCGACCACGACACGTTGAGTCTCACCGAGCAGCTCACCCAGGCAAACGAGGCGCTGGCAAGCGCCAAAAAGCGCGAACGCACCGATGGCCAGGCCCTTGCCACCCTTGAGGACCTAGTGTCCCAGATGGCAGAACTGGCCGTGAGGGATACGAAACTTCAAGAGACGTTCGCCCGCCTCGACAGACTCGCGCAGCTCGCAAACGGCAGCATGGCAGGCACCGAACGCCTTACCTTCGAGACGTTTGTGCAAATGCGCTACTTCGAGGTGGTGCTCGCCGCCGCCAACACACGCCTTTCCGAAATGACCCAGGGCCAGTACGAACTCGTGCGTTGTGAGCGCCTCGAGGGAGGCAGCGCCAAGGTGGGCCTCAACGTCGACGTTCTCGACAACTTTACCGGCAAGGCCCGCTCGGCCAAATCGCTGTCGGGCGGCGAGAAGTTCATGGCATCGCTTGCCCTGGCACTGGGCCTTTCCGAAGTCGTGCAACGCCAGGCGGGCGGCATCCAGCTCGACACCATGTTCGTCGACGAGGGCTTCGGCTCGCTTGACCAGGAGAAGCTGCGCCTCGTCATGCGCGCAATGTCTCGCCCCGGCTCCTCGGGCAAGCTCGTAGGCATCATCAGCCACGTTGAGGAGCTCATGGGAACGATTGACCGCAAGATTGTAGTTGAACGAGGCCGCGAGGGATCGACCCTGCGCGTGGAAGTGTAACTGCGACATTGAGCGCACGGGCGGAGCAGCCGTTTCAGCTCCACCCGTGCGCTCAGCACCCCGCCATCCCAAATACACTGGGGCGCTTTGAATCTTCCCCACGCTACGCTCCCAGCGCAAGCCCATGTGCACGAAACCCCCTCCTCCGCGCGGATTAACCCGCACACGTCCCTGGCGCCTAGACCCCTCGCCTCCCCGCTGCCCTACGGCAGCCTTCACACGGACGGCCACACCCCGAACGGCCCCTATGTACCGCATGCCGCTCTGTTCGCGCCATTCGCATGGAACATTGGCCCGTTCGCCGTTCAATTCCATATTTGTGCCAAAATGGGACTTTCAGTAAGCTTGGCTGGCTTGTGCGCCTCGCGCGCCCTGTACGCCCAATAGTCCCGTTCGTTTGGAGGTCCGCCGCACATGGACGCCTTGACCCTGTCGCTTTGGAGCGTCATACCCTTTGCGGGCATGCTGCTTTCCATCGCAATCATGCCGTTGGTAATCCCAGAGTGGTACGAGAAGCACCAGCTTCTCGTCGCTGGTGGCTGGGCGTTGCTCTTCTGCATCCCGTTTGCCATCTTCCACGGCGTGCACGAGCTGACGTATGAACTGATCGAGTCGGTCGTGCTCGACTACATACCGTTTATCGTGCTGCTCTTGGGCCTATTCGTCGTAACGGGCGGCATCGCGGTGAAGGGTCTCATCGCTGGCACCACGCGCAACAACGTCCTCATGCTCGTAGTGGGCACGCTGCTTTCCAGCTGGATCGGCACCACGGGCTCGGCCATGCTGCTCATCCGCCCGCTGCTGCGTGCCAACGAGTGGCGCAAGTACAAGGCGCACATCGTCATCTTCTTCATCTTCCTGGTCGCCAACATAGGCGGCTGCCTCACGCCCCTAGGCGACCCGCCCCTGTTCCTGGGCTACCTGCGTGGCGTACCGTTCTTCTGGACCCTGCAGCACATCTGGCCGTTGCTCATTCTCAACACGGTCATCCTGTGCGTTGTGTTTGCCCTCATCGACAACCACTATGTGCGCAAGGAGGCAGCTGAGGGCCGCAGCCCCGCCGACCTGCTCGCACCTGGCGAGAAGGCTGAGAAGCTCCACATCGAGGGCGGCATCAACTTCCTGTACATCGGCATCATCCTCGTAGCCGTCATCCTCAACGGCGCCCTGTCCGACATCAGCCAGACGGTCCGCGTCCACCTCTACGATGACATCTACCTGGGCCTCAACTTCTTCGTGCAAATCGGCCTCATCCTGCTTGCCTGCGTGCTTTCGCTCAAGACCACGCCCAAGCACTGCCGCGAGCACAACGAGTTCGGCTACGGCCCCATCGCTGAGGTTGCCAAGCTGTTCATCGGCATCTTCATCACGATGATCCCCGCCCTCATCATCCTGCGCGCCAACGGCGCTGCCCTGGGCATCGACAGCCCGCTCAAGTTCTTCTGGGCAACGGGCCTGCTCTCCTCGTTCCTTGACAACTCCCCCACCTACGTGGTGTTCCTCACCACCGCCGGTGCCCTGGGCGCCACGAGTGGCGTGGCCTCCACTGTTGGGTATGTCGCCACACAGGAGCTGCTCGCCATCTCGGCAGGCGCCGTCTTCATGGGCGCCATCACCTACATTGGCAACGCCCCGAACTTCCTGGTGAAGAACATCGCCGAGATCAAGGGCACCAAGATGCCCTCCTTCTTCGGCTACATGGGCTGGTCTTTGTCCATCCTCGTGCCCCTCTTCATCCTCGACTCGGTGCTGTTCTTCCTGTAAGGGCCGCACTCATAAGAGACGCACAAAGGCCTCGGATCCGCATGGGTTCGAGGCCTTTCTTGTGCATGACGGGTGACTGCACGGCAACAACGCCCACTCGAAGCGCCACGCTGTGATATCGTGTATCGCCGTTGTTTTCAGGTATCTGCAAGCGGGGACGCAACCCACATGCAGATAAATTACGCAAGCGATGTTGCGTCCTTCGCAGGCGCCGAAAACGGCGATTACATTATTGTCGGGCAGTTCGTAACCATCCTGCCTTGCGGGCGAGGCTTCCTCGTGGCTGCTCAATCAAAACTAGGGAGAGGGCGCAAGCCCGGATATATGTATGGATATGGACCGTTACAGCGTCGTGGACACCAAGCGCAAGCGCGAAATCGTGCTGCTTCGCGGCTCAGGCTGCGTGTATAAGCGCTGCACCTTCTGCGACTACCACCTCGACCGATGCGATGACGAGAACGCGAACTACGCGCTCAACGCCAGCGTGCTCGCCCAGGTGACGGGATGCTATGGCGACCTGGAGGTCATCAACTCAGGCTCGGTTTTTGAGCTGGACACGCGTACGCTCGCGCTTATCAAGCAGATTTGTGCTGAGCGCGGTATCACCACGCTGCACTTCGAGGCACACTGGCTCTACCGCAAGCGCATTGAAGCCCTGCGAGCCGAATTTGCCCCCATTGCACTCAAGATGAAGCTCGGCTTGGAGTCCTTCGATTCTGCCTTGCGCGAGGACGTGCTCAAAAAGGGCATCGCCGAAACCGATCCCGCAGCGATTGCCAAGGATTTCGACGAAGCAAATACGCTGGTGGGCATCACCGGACAGACGCGCGAGAGTCTCGAGCGCGATTTTGAGCTGGGCCTTGAGCATTTCGAACGCCTCTGTGTCAACGTCATGTGCCCCAACACGACCCCCGTCAAGCCCGACCAGGCGGTCATCGAGCTCTTCATGCGAGAGTTCTATCCCGCGCTTGAGGCAAACCCGAGGGTCGACGTGCTCGTGAACAACACAGACTTCGGCGTCGGCGCGTAAGTCGCGCGTCCTCCATCCCACATATATCAACATCTTGCGCGGCCTTACCTGAAAGGCGTATTTACATATGAACGAGTTTCTTCTCATTGGATCTGTTGTCTTCATTTTCGGCATGGCACTGCTCGCCTACCGACTCTTCGGCAAAACCGGCCTGTACTGCGTCTCTGGCTTGGCCATGGTGCTCGCCAACATCGAGGCGCTCATGATGGTGCGCGCCTTTGGCATCGAGCAGACGCTGGGCAACGTGCTTTTTGCCGTGACGTTCCTCATCACCGACATCCTGAGCGAGTGCGAGGGCAAGAAAGCTGCAAATAAGGCCGTTTTCCTGGGCCTTTTCATCTCTGTTTTCTTCCTGTGCCTCAGCCAGGCCTGGCTGCTCTACACGCCCAGCGAGTCTGACTGGGTGTCGCCCGCCATCCACACCGTCTTCTCCAACACCCCGCGCATGATGCTGGCTTCCGTGGCCGTGTATGCCATCAGCCAGCTGCTCGACGTGTGGCTTTACCACTAGCTTTGGGCCCTCACCGAGAAGCGCACCGGCAAGCGCGACAGCTTCCTGTGGCTGCGCAATAACGCCTCCACACTCACGAGCCAGCTTGTGAACACGGCCCTCTTCACCGCGTTTGCCTTCTGGGGCACCTATGAGTTCCCCACGCTCGTGTCCATTTTCGTGTCGAGTTACCTCATCTATATCGTAACCTCACTGCTCGACACCCCTGCCCTCTACCTGGCCCGTCGCATCAAGAAGGCTGGTAAGGCGGGCCTTGAAGAGACCGGCGAGTAAAGAAACACGCTCACAGGCATATCGGGAAGCTCCGCTGCACATTTGCCGCCCTCAGCACGTCAGCGCGAGGGCGGCGCAAGCAACCACTCGACTGCACACCAAGAGGTTGTAGGCGCACTATGCGCCGGCTCCTATGCACCAAAACTAAAAGAAGCCCCTGCTGCGACCCGCAAAGGGTCTACAGCAGGGGCTTCCCTGTTTTACCAAAGCAAACGCGCCATCCAAACACGGCGCACGGGTGCTTTACAGCTCGAGCGCTTCGCGAAGAATGACGTCTTCTTCGAGCTCGGCCTCGGTCCAAGGCACATACACGTCGGCGTCCACACCGCGGCCGTTGATGCCGTGGCCGGCATGCGCCTGGGGCGTCTGGGCCATGGGATACACAAAGAGCATGTCATCGTCGAAGTTGACGGTGAAGAGCTGCTGGAAATCGCTCGCTCCCCTGCTGGACCTGCCAACAATCGTGGCCTTCTCCTGACGCTGCAGCGCCTGAAGCAGCGTCTCAGCCTCGCCGGCGCAACCGTCGTCGCACAGCACGACAACGCGGCGGGGACCCTCGTCGGGCTCAACGGGCACAAGCCATTCGTCGGGCAACAGGGCCGGCTCCCACACGAAGCCCGTCTCAGCAAGCTCTTCGATGCGGTCGACCTCAGCGCGCTCCTCTTCCTCCGACCAGCCCTCCAGGCGCGACTGCTCCTCGACACTGGCTACCATGCGTTCACAGTTGCCCTTCGAGTACAGGCAGAACAGACCCATGTCACCCATGAAGTCGGCGAACGACTGAGGGGCGTCGATGAGAAACGGCAGAAGCGGCTCAACACCCTCGAAGGAGCCTCCCTTGCAATGACGTAGGTCGAGCACGAGCTTGTCGGCGCGGCGCAGCAGCCCCTCGTTCTCAAAGACCACGCCGGCAACCGCATCGGCATCCTCGAGGGAGTCGATGCGCATGTACACGGTCTCGTCATCCTTCGGCTCGCAGTACAGCACCGGCTCCATCTCGGCCAAGGCGCGGGCATCCAAGGCGTTATGGTTGGGCTTGATGTCGAGGCGAGCACCGGTCGCCGCGCGTTCAATCTCGAGGGTCTTGGCGTAATGCAAGAAGAAGCCCCAGTCCTCGCGCTCGGGCGTCACGCCAAGCAGCGCGCGGCGACGTTCGTCGTTGCGATAGGCGTTGATAGGCTGACCGTCGATGGCAAGGATACGGTCGCCCTTGCACAGGCGGTCGTCGTCCCACACCTCATCGACAAACAGGCAGTCCTGCGCAGCCCGTGCAGAAAAACCCACGTTCCAGTCATGACGAGGGTTTGAGCCGAGTTTGATGATGCGCAAATTGGGGTCACCGGTGCATGCAAGGTAATAGCGCACCAGGCGGAGGAACTCACTGTCGCGGCGATGCGTTGCGCGCGAGCCGAGCTTGGAGACGCGCGGCCTCACGTCGGGCAGCAACGCGGCGTTTCCATCACAACCTGCGTAATCGTGCGACACGATGGACTCAATTTGGTCGAACATGTCAGAATACGAGGTCAAATGGGATAAGCCGCTCACGACACTCCAATCAACGTGGCCAACCTTGCCCACGCCGACAGGAATCGACGGAATCTCGCAAGGCATCCGTCCATCGGGACAGACTGGTTTATTGTACCTCTTCGCACGCCTGATTCATCCCCGGCGCATATACTGCGCAGGAACACCCGAATCGTGCCCGCCAAACTCCCCCACCAACAGCCGCAAACCGCCCGTTTGGGTTTTCCATCACGTAAAATACCAGTTTATCCATAGGTTTTTAAATCTTTTTTCCCAGATAAGCAGTATAGTTTTCCCATTAACGCGTGTTTTAATCAGCTTCACCCGAAAGGCAGCTTATGGAATCCGGAGATTTCCTCGTACTTTTGGCGATGATCCTCTACTTCATCGTCGTGCTCACCATCGGTTTTGTGTACTCGAAGAGGGCCAACTCTTCAACGTCCGAGTACTTCCTGGGCGGTCGTCAGATCGGCCCCTGGTTTACGGCCTTATCGGCCGAGGCTTCGGACATGAGCGGATATCTGCTCATGGGCCTGCCGGGTCTGGCTTACTTCGCCGGCTTCTCCGAGGCAGGCTGGACCGCCATCGGCCTGGCCATCGGCACCTGGCTCAACTGGAAGCTCGTGGCTCAGCGTCTGCGCCAGTACTCTGAGGCAACCGACTCCATCACCGTGTCGGGCTTCTACAACCGCCGCTTTAAGGACGACAAGAACATCATCGGCACCATTGCCGCCCTCATCACGATGCTCTTCTTCTGCGTCTACGTGGGCAGCTGCTTCGTGACTGTGGGCAAGCTCTTCCACACGCTTTTCGGCGTGGACTACGCCACCATGATGGCCCTGGGCGCCTTCATCGTCTTCCTGTACACGATGGTGGGCGGCTACCTCTCCGTGGTTGCCACCGACTTCATGCAGGGCTGCCTCATGTTCTTCGTGCTCATCATGGTGCTCATCGGTTCCATCACCGCCGCCGGCGGCGTTGAGAACACGACAGCATTCCTCTCGGACATCCCCGGCTTCATCTCTGCCACGATGGCTTCCACGCCCGTCATTGGCGCCGACGGCATGCAGGTTGTTGAGAACGGCATGCCTGTGTTCGGCGAGCCCGTCTCGTACGGCCTTATCACCATCGTCTCCACGCTCTCCTGGGGCCTGGGCTACTTTGGCATGCCGCAGGTCCTCACCCGCTTCCTCTCCATTCGCTCGCATGAGGAAGTGCGCGCCTCGCGCATCATCGCCGTGGTCTGGGTCGTCATCTCGCTCTTTGCCGCCATCTGCATCGGTCTCATCGGCCGTGTGGTAATTCCCACCGAGTTCGTCACCGAGTCGAGCGCCGAGAACGTGCTCATCGTGCTTTCGCAGATGCTGTTGCCCGCCTTCATGTGCGGCCTTGCAGTGTCGGGCATCCTGGCCGCCTCGATGTCTTCGAGCTCTGCCTACCTGCTCATCGCCGGTTCCTCGGTGGCCGAGAACATCTTCCACGCCGTGTTCAAGAAGGACGCCACCGAGCGCCAGGTCATGATCGTGGCCCGCATCACGCTCATCTGCGTGTTCCTGTTTGGCATCTGGGTGGCATGGGACGAGAACTCCTCCATCTTCCGCGTGGTGTCCTACGCCTGGGCCGGCCTGGGTGCCGCCTTCGGCCCGCTGACGCTGTTCTCGCTGTACTGGAGGCGCACCACCAAGCAGGGCGCCGTGACTGGCATGCTCACGGGCGCCATCACTGTGCTTGTGTGGCACAACTTCATCAAGCCCCTAGGCGGCATTTTCGGCATCTACGAGCTGCTCCCCGCCTTTGTGCTGGGCTGCCTGGCCATCTTCATCGTCTCTAAGCTCACGCCCGAACCCGACGCCAGCATGCTCGAGGAGTTCGATCACTACCGCGACGAGCGCGCTCCCAAGACGGCCGAGCAGGCCTAAGCGAGCATCGCTTCATAGCACCGCACGCAAGCGCGGCGGGACCCAGACGCAACCTGGGTCCCGCCGCGCTTTTTGTATTGGGAGGTGGTTGGAGCTATTATTTTGTCTTAAAATTGCATATGATTTTTAAGTCATATACTGTTTTACAAAGGCGGTCACATGAATGACATCACCTACAAGCTCCAAGACTTGCGCGAACTCGATTGGGTGGAGTCGGTCAACACAAGCGGCACGGGAGGCACCTTCCTCAAGGCGCGCAAAGACGCGGGCGATTCCGCTGTGTACTACAAGCTTTCCTGCTCAGACGAGTATCGCGGGATATACGGCCACGAATGCGTGAATGAAATCATTGCTTGCCGTCTTATGGACCTCCTTGGAATTGAGCATCTCACATACAGACTCATCCATGCACTTGTCAGCATTCAGGGCGTTGAATATGAAACATGGCTTGCAAAGTCCGCAAGCTTTAGGCGCGCGGGAGAAAAGAAGCAGGCACTTGATACATTCTGCTCCATCAACCACAACACCGGAGAGCTCCCGTTTGACTTCTGCCACCGCATGGGATGGGGCGATTACATCGAGCGCATGATGCTTGTCGACTACCTCATTGCCAACCGCGACCGCCACGGGGCAAACATTGAGGTATTGCGCGCCCAAGACGGCTCTGTGCGACTTGCACCGCTCTTCGACAACGGTTTGTCACTCATTTTCTCCTGTTATGGGGACGAAGAGCGCGCGGCGCGGTTTAATCCGCTTGCAGATGTCAATGCGAACAACTTTATCGGGTCGCGCTCGCTTGAAGCTAATCTCACCCTTTTCGACGTGCATCCCGCCGTACATCCGCTTATGGAAACGGATCGAACTAAAATCCTGCGCGGCTTAGATGGGATTCTCTCGCCTGCACACCTCGACAAGATATGGCAGATGATTTGGGAAAGGTGGCTGCATTATGAGAGTCTTCGAAATCGTTGATACCCATGTACGCGCGGGCAAGCGGCGCGCATGCGCCAGACTCCTGTACAACGAGGAAGAGCGCGACTACCGCATCGAAATCGAACCATGGGCCACCGAGAACGACGTGCCCATGCTTCTTATCCCGTTCATACACACCAAGGAGCGCACGCTCGACGGCACTTGGAGCCGCCGCTGGGTGGAAGAGCGCATCGTGCCGCCTTCGCGCCAAAACATCGGACAAGTCCTTAAGGCGAACAACCTCGATGAATACGACGATTTCAAGCTGCTTCTTGTGTCGATGGGGCGCTGTAGTCAAGACGACTTTGAGCTGGTGGAGATCACACCGGGCTGCGGTGCCGACAGCCCTGATTCCACGAGATCAAGCACATCGACTCTCGCCGAAAGCATTGGGGCCGAACTTGCGCGTGCACGACGGGAGGCGGGACTCACTCAAACCGAGCTCGCTACGCGCAGCGGGGTGCAGCAAGCGGCCATCAGCCGGGTTGAACGCGGCGTCGGCAATCCAACGCTGGCGCTCGTTGAAGCACTGGCAAGCTGCTTGGGGGTAAGGCTCAAAGTGACGAGCGAGAAGCTCTCGTAGCTCACTCCCCCAGGTAAAAGATGACCGCACGCTCTGGCTTACACCCGTGGCAGAGCCTCGTACCAGGCGTCATAGGCAGGCTGGGAGATGTCGAGCTCGAGCATCTTGTGGTGGCTCGTCTCGCCGCGCTTGATGGAGACGGATCCTTTTGAGATACCCAAAGCCCCCGCCATCAGCTTGCACACAGCCTTATTGGCCTTGCCGTTGTCGGGCGGGGCGGTCACGCGCAAGCGCACCTCGCAGGTGCCGTCATCGGCACAGGAAACACCGACTACCTGGTCTTTACCTGACTTGGGGGTCACGTGCACGGCACACGTCACACAAGCGTTGGGCATGGTCGGGCACCTTTCAGTCGTGGGCGGCTACACCGTGGGGTCGCGCGTCAAAATGACACGGCGCGCCGCTCTGGACCATTTCGCTAGAGCTGGTAGAGGAACACCATGAGGGGCATGGTCACGATGCAGCACAGGATGGTGACGACATTGATCGCGCTGGCATACGACGCATTGCGATTATATATTTGCGCCATCTGATTGATTGTGGAGGCCGAAGGTGCACTTGCGGCAAGCAACGTGATGAGCAGGACGTTCTCCCCGTTGGGTGCCAGGCTTGCCAACGGCGTGAACTTGAGAATCGCAAGGCCGATGAGAGGAAGCACTATCAGGCGCATGATTGCCGTGAAGGGAAGGCGCTTGAAAGAGAGCAGTTCTCGGAAGTTGACGCCCGCCATGATCATGCCCGTCACAATCATGGCGGATGGGCCGATCATCGAGCCCACCGAGCTCATGGCCAGCTGCACAGGCTCCGGCAGGCGCAGTCCCGTGAAGAAGAGTAGCAACCCGATGTAGACCGAGACCATGTTGACGCCGAGCAGCACTTGGCGCCAGTCGATACCACGAACGCCGCGCATGAGCGACTTGCCATGCGACCACAGGAGAATGGTCTGAACCACCAAGTAGGCAGTGCAGTAGATGACCATGTCTTGCCCCATGATCATCACAACGAGCGGAATGATCAGGTTGCCGCAGTTTGAATAGGTGAGCGAGGCCTGCTCCACCTCATCGAGCTTGAGCGGCTTTTTAAACACTGTGGTGAGCACGAGAAACAAGCCCTGCGTAGCCACGGCGCCGATGATGGCGACAAGAAAGCCCAACCGTACCTCTTGGGTCATGTCCACCTGAAACGACGAAATGATCATGCAGGGGTTGATGACGTAGAGGTTGAGCATAGAGATGGCACGGCTGTCCTGCGGCTTTACAAAACCGGCTTTGACCAACGCGAACCCCATCGCCATCATTACGAACAGGGATAGTATCTTCTCGGCAAGAATCAGACTCAGCATGACACAGTGCACCCGTTTCTTTGTGCCATCTCGGAAATGGATGGCGGCATGGTAGCGCTTCGACGTTGCAATGGTTAGCAGGCTTGCACTCATCACAAGACCTAAGCGTGTTATTGTGAGATTTTCTTACATTGCATGTACAGAGAATCTTATTGGGGGTACAACACGGTGCATGCAAATACGCACACGCGTGCATCGCCCCAGAAAGGAAGCCTTACCGATGAAGGAATTCAAGACTGAGAGCAAGAAGCTCCTTGACCTCATGATCAACTCGATCTACACCAACCGCGAGATTTTCCTGCGCGAGCTCACCTCCAACGCCTCCGACGCCGTGGACAAGCTTGTCTTCAAGAGCCTCACTGATGCAAACGTGCAGGTAGACCGCTCGGAGTTGGGTGTACAGGTCTCCTTTGACAAGGACGCGCGCACCATCAGCGTGCGCGACAACGGCATCGGCATGACGGCCGAGGAGCTCGACGCCAACCTGGGCACGATCGCCCACTCCGGCTCGGAGGCTTTCAAGACCGACAACGCAGAGGCGCAGGGCACCGACGTCGACATCATCGGTCAGTTCGGCGTAGGCTTCTACTCCTCGTTCATGGTTGCCTCCAAGGTGCGCGTGGTGAGCCGCGCCTTCGGCTCCGATGAGGTCAACGCATGGGAGTGCGACGGCCTGGACGGCTACACCATCGAGCCCGCCAAGCCCGAGGAGGCCGCGCTTGTAGGCGATCACGGCACGTGCATCACGCTGTACCTGCGCGAAAGCACCGAGGACGAGAACACCGACGAACTGCTCAGCGAGTGGCGCCTGAAGGAGCTCATCCGCAAGTACTCCAACTACGTGCGTTATCCCGTGCGCATGGAGGTCACGAAGCGCCGCCAGCTGCCCAAGCCCGACGACGCGCCCGAGGACTACAAGCCCGAGTGGGAAAGCTACACCGAGCTTGAGACCATCAACTCCATCAAGCCCATCTGGAAAAAGAGCAAGTCGGAGGTCTCGCAGGAGGACTACGACGAGTTCTACAAGGCGACCTTCCACGACTACGCGGCGCCGGCGCGCACCATCACCTTCCACGCCGAGGGCCGCATCAGCTACGACGGCCTGCTCTTCATCCCCTCGAAGGCCCCGTTCGACCTGTACAGCGCCGACTACGAGAAGGGCATCGCGCTGTACTCCTCCAACGTGCTCATTCAGGAGAAGTGCGCCGACCTCGTGCCCGACTACTTCAACTTCGTGCGCGGCGTGGTGGACTCCCCTGACATCTCGCTCAACATCTCGCGCGAGACGCTGCAGCAGAACTCCCAGCTCAAGGCCATCGCCAAGCACGTCGAACGCCAGGTGAAGACCGAGCTCGGCAAGATGCTCGCCGAGGACCGCGAGGGCTACGAGAAGTTCTTCGAGAACTTCGGCCGCGGCTTGAAGTTCGGCATCTATGCAAGCTACGGCATGAAGGCCGCGGAGCTCGGCGACCTCATGCTCTTCTGGAGCGCCCGCGAGAACAAGATGGTCACTTTCCGCGAGTACGTGGACGGCATGGCCGAGGGTCAGGACAAGATCTACTACGCCGCCGGTGACTCGCGCGAGCGCCTCGAGAAGCTGCCGATGGTGAAGGCGGCGCTGGCGCGCGGCTTCGACGTGCTGCTGTGCACGCAGGACGTTGACGAGTTCATGCTGCAGGCGATGCACGCCTACCATGTGCCGGAGGTCCTTGCCACCGATGAGACCGAAGGCAAGGAGGCCCGCGATATTGAGCTCGCCAATGTGGCCAGCGCCGACCTCAACCTGGCAACCGATGAGGAGAAGCAGGCCGCTGAGAAGGCCAGCGACGACAACGAGGCGCTGCTGAGCGCCATGAAGGAAGCTCTGGGCGACAAGGTAAGCTCCGTGAAGGTAAGCGCAGGTCTGGGCGACTCCCCCGCCGTGCTGACCAGCGAGGGCCAGGTGTCGCTCGAGATGGAGCGCATCATGGCCATGATGCCCGAATCCGCCATGGCACCCAAGGCCCAGCGCGTGCTCGAGCTCAACGCTCAGCACCCGGTGTTCGCCAAGCTGTGCGCCGCTCAACAGGCTGGCGAGGGCGAGAAGGTCGCGCTGTACGCAAAGCTCCTGCTCGATCAGGCACTGCTCGTGAGCGGCATGCCTGTGGACGACCCCGTGGCGTTCGCGGAGAACGTGTGCGCGCTGATGTAGGGCGCTGCGAATAGGCAGGTCTCCCCGAGGCCCCGCCTTTTCCCTCGTGACACTGGTTTCGCGAAGATGTCCCGAGAGAAAAGGCGGGGCCTACGCTTGTCTGTCGGTAAGGCGGTGGGGGCAGTATTTAAAAGCAGGCGTTAGACTACTCGCCATTCACGGATGGCCCAAAGGGATAAAAACGGAGCCGCGCCTTTCCGTCTGACAAACGGCGGGGTATGTAGAGCCATGCGGAACGAGGCGGTTCTCATTGTTGCTGAAGTTGTCGGCAATGCTTTGTTGCCTTGTATGCGAGGGGCACTTTGGGGACCGCCGTTTCGGGCAGCGTCGAACTCAATCGCCTGCGCTCACCTCAGGTGCCCCAGAGCATAGTTTTTGCCTCATCGATTTAGTCCGCATCGGTCCACTCTCAATGATGGCCGAATGGTCTAGAGCTGGCACATGTGACGCGACAGGCCGAGGGGTTAGCTCTCGGGGAGTTCTTCGCGCTCAAAAGCGGTGAGGGGGGCGAGGAAGCCGAGGGTGGAGAGGGCGGCTTCCACCTCGTCGAGGACTTCGGGGGCATCGGCACTCACCAGGTGAAAGTGATAGCCGTCAGTGAGGGCCATGAGCGGCGAGGAGATGCCTTGGGCGAGGTCCGACAGGAAGTGCTGGACGTCGCGGCGGGACTTGATGTTGAGCGGGGCGCTCAGGCGGCCGTACGTGCGATGGTTGACCATCACGTTCTCGACCGTGGCACCCAGGTCAACGATGGCGTTAAGCTCGTCGGCGACCTGCTCGGGGGTGTGGCGAACCTTGAAAAGACGGCTGGGGCGCCGGGCAGGTGCCGCCGAAGTGACGCCAGCAAGTACGTATCCCCTATTGGTGGAAGTGATGTCGGCGCCGGAGGTACGCAGGAGGGCAACGTCTTGCACGATGACTTGGCGGCTCACGCCAAAACGACCGGCCAGGGCTGCACCACTCAAAGGTGATTCGGCCTCGCGCAACGCCGCAAGCAGGGCTTCTCTTCTCTGCACGCCTTCCATCGCTCGTTAGTCCCTCGCAGTCGCTTTCCTTCATTGTCAACGCCACATTGTACCCGTATGTACGCAAAACAAGCTCATCGCACTTGCCATGAGAGCAAGAATGTAATTGCACCTGCATACAAGCGAGTTGTGCCCAGCGACATTCGCCATCTGATCCAGCGACTGATTGGATGGACTCGTTTGCAAAACACGCTTGGGGTGTTCGCCGTTTAGTTGGACGCCTGATTATGCCCGTTTGCTTGCAAGATATGCTCGCTGGTTCGATATCGAGTTTTCTGAGCAAGCGCAGGCCCCTAATCGCACGGCACACCGCAATGCAAGGCAATTCAACTCCAAATTAACATACATTTCAGAATTTTTAAAAAAGCGTCAACTGGTGTTTTGATGATTTAACATACATCTGAGTTATTGAAATGTATGTTAAATACCTGGGTCTAGAAAGATAAGACCCTCGCGCAGACCCGTGCCCCCATATCGCGCGACTGGGGGCACGGATTGCGTCCTAAGGGTTGCTTACTCGTCAGCCGCTTCGGTCTTGGCACGGGCCTTGTCGGCGGCCCCGAGCTTGAGGTCGCCTTCGCCGATCCAGCCGATGCGGCGTAGCACAAAGCCGAATGCCCAGGTGAGCACGGCGGGCAGCACAAAGCAGATGAGGACAAGGCCCAGCCAGTCCATGGCGCCGATGCCAGTCATCGTACCAGCTGCGTTGTCATTGAGCCAGCCGGTGTACACGCCGATCGGACCCACAAGGCCACAGGTGCCCATGCCCGAGGAAATGGCAGCGCCATCCATACGCAGGCCAAACACGCAGGTAGCAATGGGTCCCGTGATGGCAGACGCCAAGATGGCCGGAATCCAGATGCGCGGGTTGCGCACGATGTTGCCCATCTGCAGCATCGAGGTGCCCAAGCCCTGCGAGACCAGACCGCCCCAACCGTTCTCCTTGAAGCTCATAACCGCAAAGCCCACCATCTGGGCGCAGCATCCCGCCACAGCAGCACCGCCGGCAAGACCGGTAAGGCTAAGAGCTGCACAAATGGCAGCCGAGGAAATGGGAAGCGTGAGGAAGATGCCCACAACCACCGACACGACGATGCCCATCGCAAAGGGCTGCAAGTCGGTTGCCCACATCACGATGCCGCCGAGCCACGAGGCTGCCGCGCCGATAGCGGGGGCGCACAGCATCGACAGGCCGCAGCCCACCACGATGGTGACGAACGGAGTCACAAGAATGTCGATCTTCGTCTCGCCCGCAACAAGTTTGCCAGCCTCACAAGCAACGATGGCTACCACCAGCACCGCGAGCGGACCGCCCGCCCCACCCAGCGTGTTTGCGGCAGCACCCACTGCTACCAGGGAGAACAAGACAAGCGCCGGAGCACGCAAGGCAAAGCCGATCGACACCGCCATGGCGGGGCCGGCCGCGGCCTTGGCATAGCCGCCGATCTCCTCAAGCACGCCGATGCCGAGCTGCGTGCCCAGCGTGGCCAGAATGGTGCCCATGAGCAGAGAGGCGAAAAGACCCTGCGCCATGGCGCCCATTGCGTCAATGAGGTAGCGCTGTACGCTAATCTCGACGTCTTTGCGTTTGAACAGTTCTGCAACCTTGCGACCCATCATGCATCCTTTCGCCGGGAACTCACATGCGCGGCGCACAGCGGCGTCGCTTGGATGGGTAGTTTTAAAACTCGCGGTCTCTTGGGTCAAGCTTTCTGCAATGCTAGGTGTCTTGTCAGTAGGATTTACACAAACGCGCGCTTTTCGACCCCTGCGCCTTCGCTACACTGACACCAGCAATGCCATGACCTCGGACGGTATCGCCGGCATAAAAGGAAACACGCGCCCCCAGAAAACTCCCAGCATCTCCATTCCGCGAAGCTGGAAGCGGTTACCATATGCACGTGTTTCCAGACAGGGAGGAGCAACGATGGACGCGGAATACGACCGAATCGCGTACGATGCAGAACAGCAGCTCAACGAAATCAGGAACCGCCACCGCCGCGATTATGGGCAAGCAGCGATTGATGAATACATACCTTGCGTCAATCAGTCATATCTCTTCGACATGCCAGAAGACCAAATCCCTTACTACCGCCAGTACCGCAGCCCAGAACAACAGCAGTCTCGAGCTGACAAACCAGGAAAATACAGGCTCGATCCTGAAGTGAGCGCAAAAGAGCGGCGCATAATAGAAGAGAAGGAAAAGCTTAAGACCAAGATGAAGCACGTCGCCATCACCGGCGCATGTTTTTTGGCCGTGCTCGCAAGCGTTGGCGCTGCCGCCTGGCATCTCGGTCGCCGCTCGGCGCAAAAGGACCTGCGATAGGCAATCGAGCCGCTGCGCCTGCGGGGATCCCGTGGTTTCTTTTGGGCGCTGGGGGCAGTCACTGCGGGGCAGTCGTCCTTGAGCGGCGGCCGCGCATGCGCGTGCGGTATCATGGCTTGTCGCACATTGGCAGTGGCTGACCCGCTTCGATTGGCAACCAGAAAGGCGTGCCTACTGTGAAATCACCGCTTGCATATTTGAGGAAGCCCCCGGCGAACTACGCAGAGTGGCATGCGCGTGCAAGCGCTTGGTGGCGCATCAGGCCAGGACGCGCCAAAATGCTCGGCCGTACGTGCAAGGTGCTCAAATATGCCTGCTACCTGCTCTATCCTGCGCTGCTTGTCATGCTGGCGATGGAGTGGGTACGCGGCGACTGCACGGGGACACCGTGGAACTTCTTGCAAGCCCTCGCAGTACCGGCGGTTGGCTTCGTCCTTGTGAGCCTCATGCGCCGCGCCATCAACGAACCGCGTCCGTATGAAGCGTGCGGCATCGAGAAGCTCATCGACAAAGACACCCAAGGGAAATCGTTTCCTAGCAGGCACTCCTTTTCGATTGCCGTAATCGGCATGTGCTGGCTAAGGTACGTGCCCGCCGCGGGAACTCTCATCCTGCTCGCCAGCCTCGCCATGGCGTGGGCGCGCGTACTCGCCGGGGTCCATTACCCGCGCGACGTCGTATGCGGGCTTGCGCTGGGCGTACTGACGGGACTTGCGATGTGGATGTAGCCCAAGGCATGCTAACCCCGACACCTCAACACGTCCCGTGCACGAAGATGCGTTATGCTTCTTGGCTCGACTAGAGCAATGATTTTCGCTGGGGGCAGGAGATGGACATGAAAGAGATTCGCAAGCAGATTGGCGCCTTTTCGAAGGAAGACCGGGGGAACGCTCCCCTTACCCGCCGTCAGGCATGCGGAGTCCTCGGCGTCTTCGCCTTGAGCGGAGTCGCGGCGCTCCTCACCGGTTGCAATGAACAGGGCAGTCAGCAGGATTCCGACGGAGCGCACCTCGTAGCCAGCGTGCAGCCCAACGATCTTGCCACCGTGAGCGATGCGAGTGGAGCAAGTACAGACATACCTTCTACCAGCGCAAACGACGGCGCCGCTCAGTCCACCCCTGCCTCGGGCACCCTCCAGGTTCCCGCACAAGGAAATACCACCTATACGAGTGCCAGCGGCGCCACTTGCATCGTGCGCAGTGCCGACGAACGTCGAGCCACAAGCAACAGCACCAACGAGGAGTTCCCCGGCCGTCATGTGTGCTTTCTCACCTTCGACGACGGCCCAAGCACAAACACCCAGCGCATCCTGGGAATTCTCAACGACTACGGCGTGAGGGCCACGTGGTTTGTGAAAGGCAACTGCGGCAGCCTTGAGGAGCTTCCGAGCATCTGGGAGCAGGGCAACCAGGTGGCCATCCACACCTACACTCACGAGTACGAGCAGGTATATGCCAGCGTCGACGCCTACTGGGCCGACCTGCACCAATGTGGCGACGCCATCGCCGAGCAAATCGGACACTCCCCCACGCTTGTGCGCTTCCCCGGCGGCAGCGTCAACGACTTCAACGCCGGAGTACGCGGCGCAATTATCGAGCAGATGAACGAGACAGGCTACCATTATTTCGACTGGAACGTCTCCTGCGGTGACGGCGCCGATCACACGGCCGATGAGCTCGTGGGCTACACGATTGGCGAGGCTGACGGATGCCATTCCTGCTGCGTGCTCATGCACGACTCCGCCGCCAAGGACACCACCGTGGAGGCTCTGCCGCGCATCATCCAATACTTCATCGACAACGGTTTCGAATTCGACGTCCTGCTCAGCGACACGTTCGGGTATCACTTTTAGGTTGAGGCGGGTCGAGACCCATCGCCAGCAGACTGGATTAACATACATTTAAATAGTTGAAATGTATGTTAAATCATCAAAGTCCCAGTTGGCGTGATTTTCAAAATCTTGAAATGTATGTTGTTTTGCAAGCCGCGACATATCCAGGCGCACAAAAAGAAGCGGGTCGCCCTCAATGGGGACGGCCCGCTCTTCTTCCAATCTACCGCGAGCGCTCAGTGTCGCCTAGCCCTCGACGACACCGTCCTCGGCGAGGATGCCGCCGGCAGCCATGTAGCCTCCGACAAACGCCAGGCCAAGGTCGGCATACATGCCCGTGAGGGGCTGGCCGGCTGCATTGCCCTCGCCTGCCGAACCGCCCGCGGTGTGCCAGACGGCGTACAGACCAGGGATAACCTTGCCAGCCGTATTCACAACCTGCATGGAGGGCGTAACGTGCAGGCCGCACTTGGAGCCAAACACGTGACCGCCCACGGCCGCAGCGTAGAAGGGCGGCTCATCGAGGGCAAGCAGCCACTCGGCGGGGTACTTGTAGGAAGCGACGTAATCCTCGCCGGTCTCGCAGGCGGCATTCCACTTCTCAACTGCTCCGGTCAGCACGCCGGTATCAAGGCCAAGCGCGCTCTCGAGCTCCTCGATGGTATCGCAGCACTTGATCACACCCGCGTCGACCATCTGCTGAAATCCGGTGCGCCAATCGCGCAGGTCAAGCGGCACGCGGTCGATATAGGGGTCGTCGTCGGCAACAATCGTCGCCTTGCGGCAGATGACCTGGCCGAAGTAGTTGTCGAGCATGAGCTGCTCGTACTTGGAGTCGAAGATGCAGTACGTCTTACCGTCGGGCTGAGCCATCTCAATGGAGGCGGTGTCACACAGACCGGCCGAGCTGGGAGACTCGTTCGTGGTGTAGGGGAAGCTGCGACCGGAGGTGGAGATGTAGGGCACGCGCTCGCCGAGCTTGTTGATGCGCAACCAGGGCTGACGAACCACCTGGTTGCCGTCTTTGTTGATGTGGCACTCCATCTGGGTATCGAACTCGTCGTAGTCACGCCACCACACGCCACCGTCAAAGGCGCCCGTGGAGTCGAAGCCGGCCAGGTCGGCGCCCACGCCCATGCCCATGCGGATGCACTCGCCCGTACCGTTGGGCGGCGTGGCGATGTTGGCGATGCCCTTGAGACAGGTAGCCGAGTACTTGGCCATCATCGCGCGGTTGACCTCCATGCCACCAGCGCACAGCACCACACCGCGCGTGGCATGAATGAGCTTTTCGCCATCGTCCTGCTTGACCTTCACACCCACGACTGCGCCTGCTGTCTCGTCGAACACCAGAGCCTCGACCTCGCAGCTCGTGCGAACTTCGGCGCCGTCGTCGACGGCCTTCTGCACAAGAAGCTGCAGCGGGATGTAGTTGACGTTGATGCCGTTGGTCTCCGTCTTCATGCCATCCCACTGGAGCAGGCCCGCGCCGGCCGGCGAGGGGTTGCTCGCCACCCACTTGGCGCCTGCGTGGTCGATCATCCAGTCGATGCACTTGGGGCCCTCAACTGCCATGGCACGCATGAGTTCGGGGTCGCCCGTCATCTGCTGGCAGCTGAGCATGAACTCGACGATATTTTCGACGTCGTAAGGGTAGCTCGGATAGGCCCACTGCGCCTCTTCAGCCAGACGGTGACCACCGAAGTTAGAGAACATGCTGGAGCACTGCGAGTTGCCGCCAGTCGAAATGCTGCGCTCGACCATGAGCACGTCGTAGCCGGCCTGAGCCAGACGAATGGAGGCGTTCACGCCGGCGGCACCTGAGCCAACGACAACAATCTGATGCTCCTCGTCCCAGCTTGCAGGCACGTCCACGGGTGGAATGGGCGCCGCAGCGGCCTCGAACGCTGCGCGGGCTTCATCATCTGCAGAGCTCGCGGAATCGGCGCAGGCAAGGCCAGGCAGCGCGGCAAGCGCGGCAGCGGCTCCGGCGGTAGTAGCCGAGGCGGCCAGGAAGTCACGGCGGTTCAGAGAGGCAGCAGTCTTGGTTTCCATACGATCTCCCCTTTGTTCGAAATGGAAAATGGCTGGTACAGCAACGCAAGACACATGGTACGGCGCTGCAAGAGCGCGGCCCTGCAGGG
>JAHZHK010000032.1:0-16966 GCA_019420325.1 Coriobacteriaceae bacterium
CACTGGGGTGCGGCGCGAGGGAGAACTATACACGCAGGCGCAGGGCGGGGGCAAGCGTGGAAGGGAGGATGCACAGGATGGACACAAATCGGGGGATAATAATTATTTAGGCAGTTTTCCAAGGACGCCTGCGCCGCTTCCACAGCGACAGGCGGCGGTGCAGAGAAAACTGCCCTCTCCGGCCTTGCGACGACTCGCATAATGCAAGGAGCCCGCATCCACCTGGGAAACGGGCTTCTTTTGGGCACTACTGCTCCTTTTCTGTCGCTATATATAGGGATGCTAGGCGCTCTTCCAAACGGAAAGTATTTCTTCCGGTGGCACGGCACCAGCCCTCACTATGTAAGGCGTTTCCTGCGTGCAATCTACGATGGTAGATGCCTCGCCGCAACGCGTTGCACCAGCGCAAATAACAGCGTCCACTTGCCGGGCGATTTCCTCTTCTATCTGCATGCCATCCGCAGGCGCAGGCAGCCCACTCGTGTTGGCGCTCGTGACTGCCATGGCCTCGCCGAGACGAGAAAGGATATCGAGGGCGATGCTTGATCCGGGAACACGCAGTGCCACGGTGCCGTTATCCCCCTGGTACGCGGCGGGGACTTTGTCAGATGCCTTTACAATGAGCGTCATTCCGCCTGGCCAAAATGCTCGGGCAAGAGCATAGGCCTGTGCACTTACATCGCGACCGTATTCCCCCAGGGCATCGACTGAAGGTACCAGCAAGGGAATTTTCTTCGCATGGTCGCGTTTTTTGATTTCAAAGAGGCGCTCCGGGCCATCAGGGTAGGCCGACATGCGCAACCCGATGCCATACACCGTGTCGGTAGGAAAGACGGCCACGCCTCCCTTGCGCAGCGCATCGCACGTCGCATCGAGCGCCTCATCGACGGTGCATGACTGCCCGGGAACATACATGTGACCCATATTCCCTACTTTCTTATCGCAAGCAGAATCCTGTCGCGACCCGTAAGGTCCTTGACGATGCGAATGTCTTGGAAATGCTCGTTTACCTGCTGGTCTTGCGCTGCAAGCTGCAAGCAGTCCTCATGCAGCTCGAACGCCATGAGGCCGCCCTCGCGAAGCGCGACCTCTGCCGTCTGCACAATGCGATGGAACACGTCGAGTCCATCCCGCCCGCCATCCAGGGCAAGGCGAGGTTCGAAACCGCCGACCTCACGAGGAAGCGTGTCGACAATCGCCGATGGGATATAGGGAGGATTGGAAACAAGCACGTCAAATGCCGCCTTGTCGGCCCCTTCGACACCCTCGGCAATATCAGTATGAACAATCTCGACGACATCCTCGCAGCCCAAGGCCTCGCGATTGCGCGTAGCGAGCGCAATGGCATCAGGCGAAATATCGGTCGCCACAACGGTTGTGCCGGGACGCTCGCCGGCAATAGACAGCGAGATGCAGCCAGTGCCCGTGCCGATCTCAAGCACATGCTGGGGTCTATCCTGCTTGTCGATGTACTCAAGCACGCAATCGACCAGAATCTCAGTCTCCGGGCGCGGGATGAGCACGCCGGGACCGCACTTAAGCACAATGTGGCGAAACGGCATCTCGCCAGTCACGTATTGCAGGGGCTCGCCGGCACCACGACGCTTGACACCCTCGCGCAGGATCGAAAGCTCACCTGCGTCGAGGGGTCGGTCGTAATTCATGTAAACCTCGATGCGCGAAAAACCGGTGGCAGCGCACATGAGCCACTCAGCAGACAGGCGGGGATGCTCGTCACCATGACGCTCGAGATACCCGCGCATCCATTCAAGCGTCGAGCGCACCGTCCACATATCCATGCCTGGCGTACCGCCCTGCCTGCTTAAACAGCCTGAGCGAGACGCTCGGCGCGGTCGGCGGCCACAAGGGCCTCCGTCACGCTGTCGAGGGCGTCGCCATTGAGCACGCCGTTGTAGGTGGAGTTGAAACCGATGCGGTGATCGGTCACGCGGTCCTGCGGCTGGTTGTAGGTGCGGATCTTCTCGGCACGGTCGCCGTGGCCAATCTGGCCCTGACGCTGTGCGCCGAGCTCAGCCTGCTGCCTCTGAAGCTCCATCTCATACAGACGGGCGCGAAGGACCTGCATGCAGACCTCACGGTTCTGAATCTGGGAGCGCTGGTCCTGCGACTGCACCACCGTGTTGGTAGGCAGGTGTGTGATACGGACGGCCGAATAGGTCGTGTTGACGCACTGGCCACCAGGACCCGATGCGCAGAAGGTATCAATGCGCAGGTCACTCGGGTCAATCTGGACATCAATCTCGTCAGCCTCAGGCATGACGGCGACCGTTGCAGTAGAAGTCTGAATGCGACCCTGGCTCTCGGTCTTGGGAACGCGCTGAACGCGGTGGACACCAGCCTCGTACTTCATGACCGAATACACCTTGTCGCCCGTAAGCTTGAACTCGACGGTCTTGAATCCGCCGGCGTCGGAGGGGCTGGCGTCAATAGGCTCGAACTTCCAGCCACGACGGTCGGCAAGACGACGGTACATAGCGTAGAGGTCGCCCGCGAAGATGTTAGCCTCATCACCGCCGGCAGCACCGCGAATCTCGATGATGGTGTTCTTCTCGTCGTTGGGGTCGCCGGGGATGAGGAGGATCTTAATCTCTTCCTCAAGACCGGGAAGCTTCGCCTGGTTCTCCTCGACTTCCTCCTGAAGCATGGCACGCGCCTCAGAGTCGGACTCCTCGCGCATCAGCTCGCGGGCAGTGTCGATGTCATCGAGAGCGCCCACGTATTCGCGTGCCTTCTCCACGAGTGGCATCTGGTTAGAGCGCTCCTTGGCCAGGCGCGCATACTCTTTGGGGTCGCTGACCACAGCGGGGTCGTAGAGCTTCTGCTCCAATGCCTCGTAGTTGCGGATAAGCTGTTCGAGTTTGTCGCGCATGGCGCGCTCCTGTCATAGTCTAGGTGCGGGTATTGCAGCCATTAATTGTAGCATGACAGATATGGAGGTCCCCTGAAGGGGAACATTCTCGAAAAACAAGCAGCAAGTGCCGACTGATTTAGAGGATAAGCGGGTTACGCCGCGCGGGCTCGATACGAGCAGCGCGCATGGTGTCCAAGAACGCCTCGCGGCTACGCGTTGCAATGAGTTCCTGGGGGAAATCGATTTCCTCGAGCATTTCGAGTGCCTGGTCGAAGCGGCCAACCGTGTACGAGATGTGCGCGTCGGTGCCCAAGGAAATCGAGCAGCCCAACTCGGCGCAGCGCTGCGCGATGCGGCGGCAGCGCTCTTGTGCAGCCGGGTAGGCAATGACGGTCGAGTTGTTGATCTCAATCAGTTTGCCCAGGTCGCGAGCGGCCTCGATGACGGGGTCAAGCTCAAAGTCAATGCCCAGCCGACCAATGTGTCCCAGGATGAGAACCTTGGGGTGCTCAAGCGCATGGACGTACATGGCCGCGTTTTGGGCGGGCGTCGCAAGGCCGCAAAACGTCTTGATATGCACGCTTGCAATGGCGTAATCCGTATCCGACAGTATGCGCGTCTCAAGGTCGAGCGGCTCGGGGTAAGGGTCGCCGGGAATTTTGTTGGGCATGGGGATGCCGTGACCGAAAAGCGTTCCCCGCACGTCGACGATGTCAGCCTCCGCGCCGCGCAACAAAGTCACCCCGTGCCATTCGCGCGGCCAAACCACGGTGTCAAGGAACGACTGGTAGTCGCGGATGTCGGCGCCCGTACCGTCGGTCTGCACACCAACGCTTGTCATGCAACTGAAATGGTCGGTCACGCCCAGCAGGTCAACACCGCGTTCCGAGGCAGCGCGCACGTTCTCCTCCACCGTCGAATAGGCATGGCGAGAAGCAACGGTATGGGTATGCACGTCACAGCGGTTCTCTAGCAAGGCAAGCCTCCACATTGTCCAAGACACGGTCGGAAAAATTGACCCGTAAGGCAGTGTGGCACGAGAGGACGCATGAATCAACCTCGCACGGGCGAACTGCACCGATGTGACCGGCAAAAGCAAGCGGGCGCCCCATAGGACGCCCGTTACTAAAAGAATCGGCTAATCTCCGGCCGGCAGCTGGACCTCACGATAGAAGCAGCTACGGTGCCCCGTGTGGCAGGCAGGCCCCACCGAGTCAACAATGACCAGCAGCGTGTCGGCATCGCAGTCGAAAAGCAGGCGCTTCACATGCTGGACGTTCCCGCTTGTCGCGCCCTTGTTCCAAAGCTCCTGCCGAGAGCGCGACCAGAACCACGTCGTGCCCGTTGAGACGGTGAGAGCAAGCGACTCGGCATTCATCCAGGCCATCATCAAAACCTCGCCCGTGCCTTGCTGCTGCACGACACACGGGACCAAACCACGCTCGTCGAAACGAACGCCCAGCTGATCGGCGACATTGGCAGTGCCTTCGAGTACAACCGGCTCAACGGGCTCTTGCGCATAGCTTCCCACGGCTAGCCCTCCTTAAAAGCGGGCCGCACTGGAATGCCTTGGCCAGCCAAGTAATCTTTGACCTGCTTGACGGTATAGGTGCCAAAATGGAAAACACTCGCGGCGAGCACCGCGTCGGCTTCGCCTTCGACGATACCTTCCGCAAAATGTTCGAGCGTTCCCACGCCACCCGAGGCAATCACGGGGATAGGCACCGCCCGCGCCACGGCACGCGTGAGCGCGAGGTCGAAACCATCCTGCGTGCCGTCGCGATCCATGCTCGTAAGCAAAATCTCACCGGCTCCGCGGCGCGCCGCCTCCTCGGCCCACGACACGACGTCGTAGCCGGTGGCCACGCGGCCACCCGACACGTAGACCTCCCATTTGTCGCCAGGCCCGGTGTGCTTGGCGTCGATGGCTACCACAACCGCCTGGCTGCCGAAAGCACCCGCAGCACGCGTGATAAGCGATGGGTCGTGCACAGCCGCCGAATTAAGAGAGACCTTGTCGGCACCAGCGGCAATCATACGGCGCATGCCAACGATGTCACGAAAGCCCCCGCCGACGGCAAAGGGGATGGCCACTTGGCGCGCCGCGCGACTTGCGAATTCCTCGGTTGTTGCACGGTTATCGCTCGTGGCGGTGATATCGAGGAAAACAACCTCGTCGGCACCTTGGGAATCGTAGAACGAGGCCAGCTCGACGGGATCGCCGGCATCGCGCAGGTCGACGAAGTTGACGCCCTTCACAACGCGGCCGTCTTTCACATCCATGCAGGGAATGACACGTTTTGCAAGCATATCGGCTACCCCTTTGCGCAAACGGAAAGAGCGTCTTCGAGCGTAAACGCGCCCTCGTAGAGCGCGCGCCCCGTAATGGCCCCTTCGATGACGTCGTCGCCCAAGGCCGCCAAAGCGCGCAAATCATCGAGAGTGGCGACGCCGCCCGAGGCAACAACGGGGAATCCCGCTACGCGAGCGATGTCGCGATATGCCTGGGCATTCACACCCGTGCGCATGCCGTCGCGGGCGATGTCGGTAAAGACGAGGTGGCGAAAGCCCATGCGCGCAAGCTCGCCCACAAGCTCGTCGGCCGCCATGCTCGCCTCCTCACGCCAGCCGTTAACCGCGACGCGACCATCGTTGGCGGCAACGTCCGCACAGAGCAGATTGCCAAACTCAGCGGCGGCGGCGCGGGCAAAGTCGGGATCGCGCACAAGGGCTGTGCCAAGCGCAATACGCGAAACGCCCAGCTTGGCAAGCGCATCGATGCGTTCGAGCGAGCGCACGCCGCCGCCTGTGTCCACCTTGATTCCAGGCAGTGCGGCGATGCCCGCTATGGCACGTGCGTTGGCGGCGAGGGCCTCGTCGTCTTCCTCAAATGCCGCGGACAGGTCGATGACGTGAATCCACGTGGCACCACACGCCGCAAAATCACGCGCGACGGCAACGGGGTCGTCGGAATAGATATCGACGTCAGAGCGCTTGCCGCGACGCAGACGCACGACCTTGCCGCCAAGCAAGTCAATTGCGGGATACAGGATCATAGGGCGCTCCTCAGGGCAAGCGAGGTGAAGTTCGACATGACACGCTGTCCGGCAGCGGAGGATTTCTCTGGGTGGAACTGGGTGCCAAACACAAGACGTCCATCCCATACCGCGCTCGCGAAGCGCGTACCGTGCTCGGTGGTCGCAGCGACCTGGGAAGAGTCTTCCGGATGACAAACATAGGAATGCGTGTGATAAAAGTACGTGCCGCTCGCCACACCGTCAAACAAAGGACAACGCTCCCCAAATGCCGTGAAGTCGGCAGCGTTCCAGCCGACATGGGGTACTTTGACGCCCCGGCCCTCCAGACGTCGCACCTCACCGCGCAAGATGCCCAGTCCCGGGACCCATTCGGGGACTTCACCGAAAGCAGGTGGTTCGGCATGCTCGTTGCCGCGGTCAAACAGGAGCTGCATGCCTAGGCAAATGCCCAAAAGCGCACGGCCTGATGCGACAAGACGCCGGATCGCCTCATCCTGACCCGATGAGCGCATATACGTCATCGCATCGTCAAAAGCACCGACACCGGGCACCACAGCAGCAGCGGCCTGCTCGATGAGAGCAGGGTCGTCGGTCACGAGCACCTGAGCGCCGGCAGCCACCAATGCCCGCTCAACAGAAAGAAGGTTTCCCTTGTGGTAATCGACCACGGCGATGTAGGCCGCCATGCTAGAGGCTCCCCTTCGTGGAGAGGATGCCGCTCACACGCGGGTCAGACTCGACAGCCTGCCTGAGCGCACGGGCAAGCGCCTTGAAAGAAGCCTCGATGATGTGGTGCGAGTTCTCTCCCGTGACGGTGCGCACATGGAGCGTCACGCCTGCGTTGGCAGCAAAGGCGATGAAGAACTCCTTTGCGAGCTGCGTGTCAAACGAACCGACCCGTTCGGTGGGAATCTTGAGGTCGCAGAAGGCAGCCCCGCGCCCCGACACGTCGAGGGCGCATGTCACGAGCGCCTCGTCCATGGGGATGGTGGCGCAACCGTACCGCGTGATGCCGCGGGCGTCACCCAGGGCACGGCGCACGCACGTGCCCAAAACAATGCCAACGTCCTCGACGGTGTGGTGGTCGTCGATCTCCACGTCGCCGCTTGCCTCCACCGTAAGGTCGAGGCAGCCATGACGTCCGAGAGCGTCAAGCATATGGTCGAGAAACGGCACACCCGTCGCCACATCGGCGCTGCCAGTGCCGTCAAGTGAGAGGTCGATGAGAACGTCGGTCTCCTTGGTGATGCGATGCTCGCGCGCGCGGCGCTCAAACGTGGGGATGGCGCTTGGTTCGTTCACGAAAGGCTCCTTTTACTGAATGGGGCGCTCAGACAGTCCCAAGTGACGGCGCAAGCTCACAAGCAGCTCGTCGTCCTCCTCGGGCTTGCCGACACTGATGCGCAAACAGCCCTCGAGACCGGGCGTATGCGAAAAGTTTCGCACGAGAATCGAGTCGGCGGCGAGCAGCTCGTGCATCTCGTCGGCGCACGGCAAACCGCCGGCCTGGCCCGGGAAGCGCACCATGACGAAGTTCGCCTCCGAAGGCCAGACGCGCAGGCCATCGGCGCCGTCGGGCAGGCTGGCCGTAACCTCGGCCGCAAGAGCTTCGAGCGCCTCCGTAAGCCGGGAGCGCTCCTCGCGCACCGCCTCGATAACGGGCGCGAACTCGCCGCGCATCTCGACGACCGTCTCGGCAACCACCTGCGACATGCGGTTCACCGAGTACGGAAGGCGCACGGCAAGCATGGCGTCGGCCACATCGTCAGGGCAGATGAGATAGCCTACACGAGCACCTGCCAGGGCATACGCCTTCGACATGGTACGCAGCACGCACACGTTGGGCAGCTCCGCCACGAGCGGCACGCAACTTGCCTGGACATCGCAGAACTCCGCGTACGCCTCGTCCACCAGCACAAGCGCCGAGGTGGCCTGAGCCAGCTTGCGGACGAAGTCGACCGAGGCGAGGTTGCCCGTGGGGTTGTTGGGCGAAGTGACCACAACCAAGGCAGCCCGCGGGTCGCGCGCGGCCTCGAGCAAACCGTCTTCGTCCAGCTCAAACGTGTTCGCGTCGCGGTTAACGTTCACAACGGACGTTGCGGTGAGCTTGGCGTAGAGCTCATACGCCGAAAACGTCGGCGGGCAGTTCACAAGGACGCGTCCCTCCCCGCCATATGCGAGGAGCAAGTTGAAGAGCAGCTCGTCTCCGCCATTGGCCACCACGACGCGATGCGCCGGCACGTCCCACATCTGACCCAGAAGCTCGCGCAGACGTGGGCTTGTGGCCTCGGGGTAACGGTTCAACGCAACGCCCGCCAAGCGGCGCTGGACCTCGCTCGCGACATCGTCGGGCATGCCCCAGTTGTTCTCGTTTGCCGAGAGCATGATACGCACGGGGCGCATGTCCGGGTCGTATGGCTCAAGGTCGGCCAAATCGGGGCGCACAGAGCAGGCCATAGTTACTCGCAATCCTGGTCGGTGGCGTCTTCGGCCAGGTAATCGGCCATAACCGTACGGCGCATGAGGGCCGACTGGGCGTGCGCCCACAGGCCCTCTGCGGTCGCAAGCGTCACCACGTCGTCGCAATCCGCCTCAAGCCCCTCGTAGGAATAACAGATGACCGAGGACTTCTTCACGAACTGCTCGACCGAAAGCGGGCTGGAGAAACGCGCCGTACCGCCGGTGGGCAACGTGTGGTTGGGGCCGGCGACGTAGTCGCCCAGCGGCTCGGAGCTCCACTCGCCCACGAAGATGGCGCCGGCATTGCGGATGCGGCCGATCAGCTCCATGCCCTCGAAGGTCTGGAGCTCCAGGTGCTCGGGGGCAATGGTGTTCACGGCATCAATGGCGGCGTCGAGCGTGGGGCACACCACGACGGTGCCGTTGTCATCCCACGACTGACGCGTAATCTCGGCACGGGGGCTCTCGGCGAGGTATTCCTGAAAGTAGGCGTTCACAGCCTCCGGCAGCGTGGGGTCGGTTGTGACCAGGTACGACGTTGCCATAGGGTCGTGCTCGGCCTGAGCCATGAGGTCGATGGCCACCAGGCGCGGGTCGGACGTCTCATCGGCAAGCACGCACACCTCGGAGGGGCCGGCCACCATGTCGATGCCGCAATCGCCCGAGACGAGCTTCTTGGCGGCCGCCACGTATGCGTTGCCCGGGCCCGTCACCTTGCTCACCTGCGGGATGGACTCGGTGCCGTACGCGAGGGCGGCAATGGCCTGGGCGCCGCCCACAGTGTAGATCTCATCGACGCCGGCAATCTTGGCGGCGCACAGCGTGTAAGGCGAAAGCTTGCCGTCTGCCTGGGGCGGCGTGACCATGACGATGCGCTCAACGCCGGCGACCTTGGCGGGCACGGCGTTCATGAGCACGGTGGAAGGATACTGGGCGCGGCCGCCGGGCACGTAGATGCCCGCAGAGTCGAGCGGCGTCACCTTCTGGCCCAGGATGGTGCCGTCAGGGCGCGTCGTGAACCACGACTGCTGCACCTCACGCTGGTGAAAGTCTCGAATCTGGGCCTCGGCCTTCTTGCAGGAAGCAAGAAACTCCTCGCCCACCTCGTCGAGCGAGGCGTCAATGACCTGCTGGGGCACGCGGAAGTCGGCGATATCGACGTGGTCGAACTTGCTCTCAAAGGCGCGCAGTGCTGCATCCTTCTTCTCACGAACCTCCTCGACGATGGCGGCGGCAGAAGCGATGACGCTTGCGGGCAGCGCGCCCTTGCGCGAAAGCATGGACTCGGTGAGGACCTCGTCTTCGGCGAGCTCGATAATCTTCATGACAATACGACCTTTCTCAAAAGGGTTTTATTCCTGGGTTGCAGCCGCTGCAGCCTCGAGGCTGGCGGCAAGCTCGAACACGCGAGGATCCGTGCGCGCCGAGGCGGGGTTGGCGAAGAAGCGGGCAGTGCAATCGAGCACATCGTCGACAACGACAAGGTTGTTCTCACGCAGCGTCGTGCCCGTCGCCGTAATGTCAACGATGCAGTCAGCCATGCCCACGAGGGGGGCGAGCTCGATGTTGCCGTGGAACTTGAGCACGTCGGCCTCCATGCCGATACGCGCGAAATGCTGGCGAGTAATACGGGGGTACTTCGTGGCAACGCGCACCGAACCCAGCCGGCGATAGTTCTCCTGAACCCGCTCGTGGGCGCCCTCAGGCTCGGCAACCACAAAGTGGCAGGCACCAAAGCGCAGGTCAGACAGCTCGAGAACGTCCATATCGGCCTCGATGAGCGAATCGCGCCCACAGATGCCGCAGTCCGCACCGCCAAAGGCCACGAATGCCGGGGCGTCGGTGGGCCTCACGATGATGTACTCGACGTCCTTACCGCGGATGATGAGCTGGCGGCCAGGATCTGCAAGGTTGGCCACATCGAGCCCAGCGGCTTCGAACAGCTTGACCGCCCCTGGGAAAAGCGAGCCTTTCGACACGGCAACACGCAGAGGCCGAGGCGCATCTGCGCTGCGCTCGAGGGCCGTCTGGATGCAGTCGAGCGAAAGCGAGAAGCCGGCAGCGCACCTGGGCTCACCATAACGTTCGAACATCTTGTCATAGCGACCGCCGGCACCCAATTGAGCACCCAACCTGGGTAGATACGCCTCAAGCACCATGCCTGTGTAGTAACCGAACGACCCCATGACGGAGAAGTCGACGGTGACCTCCCCCTTGAGGCCGGCGGCCTGCGCGCGGGCAAGAAGCTCGGCCACCTCATCAAGACGACATTCCTGCGCACATCCGCACGGCTCGACAAGGGCGCGGGCCGCCTCGACGGCCTCTGCGCCGCCGCGGATGCGCGGCAGACCCAACAGCGCGTCGGCAATTGCAGGGGCAAGTCCTTCGGACGCCTCATCCACGAGCTTGGCCAGACCGATGAGATCGCAGAGCTGGCAAAGCCCGCGTGCCCGCTGGCACCACTCGTCGGGCATTCCCGAACATGCAAGCAGCACGTCGAGCGGCCTGGCGCTTCCCATGGCGATGACGTAGCCCTCCAAGCCGGCAGCCTCAAGAGCGCGCGCCATAAGCAGCAGCGTCTCGGCGTCGGCCTCAAGACCGTCGACGCCGATGAGCTCCACGCCAAGCTGGGTGAGTTGGCGGGGCTGACCGGTAAGCGCGTCGCACTCGCGCATGACGGGCGCGTTGTACCGCAGGCGCAAGGGGCCCTGCCGGCCGCGCAGGCGCGTGGCAACCATGCGAGCGACAGGCAGCGTCACGTCGGGGCGCAGCATGAGCAGCGCACCATCGGAATCGAAAAGGCGAAACGCCACGTCGCTTGCGGCATCGGTGTCCTGGAGCAGGTCGCTCATTTCAAGCAGGGGCGTCTCAACAGGGAGATACCCAGCCTGGGCAAAGCATGCGCCCACCGCGGAGCTTATCTGTTCGCGCCAAAGTGCCTCTTCGGGAAGCACGTCTCTGAATCCGCGCGGGGTGGATGTGGTAGTCGTGGAACTCACCGCTTTCGTTTTCAAGAAGCCTTTGTTACAACTGTAATCGCGAACTGTTTCCAATGGCCTAATATGATTGAGGCACTTTAGCACGGTAGAGTGCTAAAGTGCCTCACATTAACTCGCTTGTAACATAGGCGCACGTCTCATCCACGCATCAGACGCCCCAGGCCTTTTACACGATGGCCACCGTGCCCTGACCACGCAGGATGTCGTCGACCTCAACGGCAAGCGACATGTTCTTCGTGTTCACATGCATGGGGATCTCAGCACGCATGGTGTGGCCCGAGGCTTCCTCAACAAGCAGCTCGACGTTGTCGGAACCGGCATAGCGCGAGAAAACGCGCGACAGCTGCGTGATGAGGTTCTGGTTGAGCAGCGCACTCGTCACGCGAATCTCCAGCGTCTTGGGGCGGTTCGATGCCTGGTCGAGCACAAGCGGCTCGATGTCGACCACCATGAGCTGGTTTCCACGGTCGGAGCGGTCAAGGTTGGCGCGCACCTTGACGAAGACGTCGCCCACACGCTCCCCGGTCATGGGGTCGACCTCGCCCTGAAGGATGTGTCCCTTCTTCGCAAAGACCTTGGGGAAGCACACGCAGGTGACGTCGGCCTCCATGTCGGCCAGGTTGAAGACAGCCATCTGGTCGCCCGACTTCGTGACCTTCTTCTGAAGGCCGTCAACCATACCTGCCCAGCTGAAAATCTTCTTCTCGGGCACCTTGTACTGGCCGGAATCGCCTTCGCCCGCCTCCTCCTCAATCTGGCCGATGCTGAAGTCGCGTGCCTGGGACAGGGCATACTCGAAGGGGCGCAGGGGGTGGTCGGATACGTAGATGCCGAGCACTTCCTTTTCAAGGGTGAGCCTGGTGCGGTCATCCCACTCAACACCGTCCGGCTCAACGCGTGCGTTGAAGCTTCCCGCGTCGTCGTCTTCCTCGAACAGGTCGAACATGGAGAGCTGGCCGGCTGCTTCGTTCTTCTGACGCTTTGTCGCCGCGTCGATGATGTTCTCGGGGTTGTCCTTGCTCACAAGCCAGCAGAGTTGCTTGCGCGTATAGCCCGTGTCGTCAAAGGCGCCTGCCTTGATGAGGGACTCGATGACGCGGCGGTTCGCCTTGCTCGAATCCACGCGATCAAGGAAGTCGAAGATGTCCTGGTAGGGGCCATTTGCCTCGCGCTCAGCCACAATGAGGTCGCTCACGCCCTCGCCCACGCCGCGGATGCCGGCAAGACCGAAGCGAATGCCCTCAGGCACCGGCGTGAACTCGTTGCCCGAGGAGTTGATATCTGGCGGCAACACGTCGATGCCGTCGAAACGGCATGCCGCGATGTAGTGAACGATCTTCTCGGTCTTACCCGTGTAGGAGGTAAGTACGGCGGCCATGTACTCGCGAGGATAATGGGCCTTGAGCCAGGCCGTCTGCATAACAAGAATGGCATATCCCGCAGAGTGCGACTTGTTGAAAGCGTAGGAGGCGAACTCAAGAACGTCGTCCCAAATCTTCTGGGCGATCTCCTTCTTGTAGCCGTTGGCCACCGCGCCGTTCATCCAGTGGTCGTACGTGGTCTCTTCCTTGCCGTCAGACCAGTTGAACACCGTGGAGGTCAGAAGCTTGATCTTCTTCTTTGCCACGGGCTTACGGATACGCGAGTCCGATTCGCCGGCCGAGAAACCGCTCATCTTCATCGAGATCTGCATAACCTGTTCCTGGTAGACCATGGTGCCATAGGTCTCGCCAAGGATATCGTCAAGGCGCGGGTCGTACGAGACGGCCTCCTCCTTGCCGTTCATACGGTTGATGTAGGAGTCCACCATGCCTGCGCCCAGAGGTCCGGGGCGATACAAGGCGATAAGAGCGACGACGTGCTTGTACTCACGCGGTTTCATGTTCTTGATGGTGGCCGTCATGCCACCCGACTCGACCTGGAAGACGCCGGCCGTGTGGCCCGAACCCATGAGCTCGAAGATCTTGGGGTCGTCAAAAGGAATCTCAGCCTCGTTGATGTCGATGCCGCAGGTAGCCTTGATGTTCTTTTTGGCCTTGGAGATAACGGTGAGCGTGCGCAGGCCCAGGAAGTCCATCTTGAGCAGGCCCATGTCGGCGACCATGTGGCCTTCGTACTGGGTGATCTCCACGCCGCCCTTGGTGTCGAGCTTCGTAGGCACATGCTCGTTGACCGGGTCTCGGCAGATAAGGACGGCACAGGCGTGCACGCCCTCGCCGCGCGTGAGGCCCTCAATAGCCAGCGCCGTGTCGATGACCTGCTTTGCGTCGGGGTCTTCCTTGTAGGCCTGCACAAAGTCGGGCGAGAAATAGTCCTTGTGCTTCTCGTCTTTGCCCATAGTCGCGGCAAGCGTCGTGTCGGGGGCGTTGGAAATCATCTTGGAGAGCTTCTGGGAGAAGCTCACCGGGAAGCCCAGCACGCGCGCCGCGTCGTTGACGGCCTGCTTGGCCTTGAGGACCGAGTACGTGATGACGTGCGTGACGTGGTCGGCGCCGTAGCGGCGGCGGACATAGTCCACCACCTCCAGGCGCCGCTCATCGTCGAAGTCCATATCGATATCGGGCATCTCGGTACGCTCGGGCGACAGGAATCGCTCGAACATCAGGCCGTTCTCAAGCGGGTCGAAGCCCGTGATGTCCATGGCGTACGCAACGATGGCGCCTGCGGCAGAACCACGGCCCGGACCCACGCCAATGCCGTTTGCCTTGGCCCACTTCACATAGTCGGCGACGATAAGGAAGTAGGCGGCAAAACCCTTGTCGCAGATGACCTTGTATTCGTACTCGAAGCGCTCCACAACATCGGGACGCGCGGTCTTCCAATCGGCTCCGTAGTGGCGCGACAAGCCCGCCTCGCAGTCGCGGCGGAACTGGCTTTCGTGGGTCTGCCCCTCGTCAAGACCAGGGTAGCGAGGAAGAATGATCTGGTCGAAGTCCAGGTAGACGCCCGATTTTTCGTCAAGGACCTCACCGGGCTTGGCGCCGCACTTCTCAGCGATCTCAATCGTGTTGTCACAGGCCTCCTGGTACAGGGGGCCCAGAGCCGCACGCATCTCTTCCTCGGTCTTCATATAAAACTGGTCGTTCTTGAAGCGCATGCGATCGGGGTCGTCGAGTTTCTTGCCCATGCCGATGCACATCATGGCGTCCTGCGTGACGGCATCCTCGCGCAGCAGGTAATGGAAGTCGTTCGTGGCGACCGTCTTGATGCCGAGCTCGCGGGCAAGCTTGTCAAGGTGCCCGTTGAGCTCGTCTTGCGTCATGCCGGTGTCGGTGCGCACGCCTTGATTTTGCAGCTCGATGTAGAAATCGCCGGGCGCAAAGATCGAACCGAACGTCTTGGCCCACTCCACTGCCTGTCGGTCATCGCCTCTGTCGATGCACTGCGGGATGATACCGGCGATACATGCCGAGGTGGCGATGAGACCGTCGGCATTGTTGCGCAGCATGTCGAGCGTCACGCGGGGCTTGTAATAAAAGCCGCGCGTGGCCGCCTGAGACACCACGTTCATGAGGTTGACGTAGCCCGCGTTGTTCTTGGCGAGCAGAATCATGTGGTACAGCTCGGGTTTGCGGTCGCGCGAAAGCGTGGAGTCCGGCGTGAAGTAGACCTCGCAGCCCAAGATGGGCTTGATGCCGTATTCGGCGCCCTTGCGTCCGTCGGGACTGCCGGCAACCTGGGCATCAAGGTAATACTGTGCGCAACCATACATATAACCATGGTCGGTGATGGCACACGCCGGCATGCCAAGCTCCCATGCGCGCTTGGCCATGTCCTTGAGACGCGTGATTCCGTCGAGCAGTGAGTACTCGGTATGACAGTGCAGGTGTACGAAAGCCATGTGCTTGCTCCTTATCGACTATGGCGATGATAAAGGCAAGCGCGGACAGTTAGAAAGCACCCAGGCAAGAACCCTTACAAACAGCGGGCGCGCCGGCAAAACCAACGCGCCCACTCAATGTCACTCCTCGTCGTCGGCGCCGCCAAGCTCCTCAAGCAAGCCCAGCGCGCACTCAAGCACAGACTCGTCCTTGCGCAGGGGATAGTTGACCTTGCCGGTCTTGGCAAAGACCTGCGCGCCCTTCTTGCGCCACGCGTCGAAAACCGGTTTGGGCACCTCGGCACCGGCCAACGTGAGCTTGCCGACCGCAGTGCCCACCGACGTGATGCCGAGCCTGTCGGCGCGAATCCTGATGCGAGCGCGCGTGAACAGGTTTCGAGCCGCCTCGGGAAGCTCGCCATAGCTCTCCACGCACTGCTTTTCCAGCGCGTCCACCCCCTCCAGGTCGGTGAGGGCAGCAAGCTTGCGATACATGAGGACGCGCTTGTCCACCTCGGGCAGGTACTCCTCGCTGAAGTAGTAATCCACCGGCAGGTTGATGGTCACGCTCGTGGCCGCCTCGTCGGCAGGCTCCTCGCCGCGCGCCTGCGCCACAGCCTCGCCGAGCATCTGCGTGTACAGGTCGAAGCCCACGCTCGACAGGTTGCCGTGCTGTTCGGCACCCATGAGCGAGCCGGCACCGCGAATCTCCAGGTCGCGCATGGCGATGCGCATGCCGCTTCCCAGGTCGGTGAACTCCCCGATTGCCAGAAGCCTGTCGGTGGCCTCGGGGGTCAGCGGGACATCGGGCGGGAACATGAAGTAGGCGTAGGCCTGCTGCCTACCACGTCCCACACGACCCTTGAGCTGGTAGAGCTGCGCCAGGCCCAGGCGCTGGGAGTCCTCGATGATGAGTGTGTTGGTATGGGGGTTGTCAATGCCGCTCTCGATGATGGTCGTGGCCACGAGCACGTCAACCTCGCCGGTCACGAACTTCTGCATGACGTTTTCGACCTCGTTGGGAGTCATCTTGCCATGCGCCACACCCACGCGAGCCTCGGGCGCCACGCTCAGCACGCGCTGCACGGCTTCGTCGATGGTTTTCACGCGGTTCGACACGTAGTAGACCTGCCCGCCACGAGCAAGTTCCAGGCGCACGGCCGAACTCACGACATCCTCGTCCCACTCGCCCACATGTACCTTCACGGGGATACGCCCGGCAGGCGCCGTCTTGATGAGCGACATGTCGCGCACGCCGCTCATGGCCATCTGCATCGTGCGGGGGATGGGCGTTGCCGAAAGGGTCAGCACGTCAACCTGCTCGCGCAGGTTCTTGAGGTGCTCCTTGTGCTGCACGCCAAAGCGCTGCTCCTCATCGACGATGACAAGCCCCAGGTCGCGTGGGTTGACGTCGCTCGAAAGGAGTCGATGGGTACCCACAAGCACCTGCACCGTGCCTGCGGCGAACCCCTCGAGGGCCTTTTTTTGCTGCTTGGGGGTGCGGAAGCGGCTGAGCACCTCCACTTCCACGTCAAAGTCGGCAAAACGCTCGAAGAACGTCTGGTAGTGCTGCTGGGCCAGAATCGTCGTGGGACACAGCACCATGACCTGCTTGCCGTCCTGCGTTGCCTTGAAGGCAGCGCGCAGTGCGACCTCGGTCTTGCCGAAGCCCACGTCTCCGCACAGCAGGCGGTCCATAGGCTTGGGGGCCTCCATGTCGGCCTTGATATCCTGGATGGCAGCCGCCTGGTCGGCCGTTATCTCGTAGGGGAAGCCC
>JAHZHK010000032.1:16976-26434 GCA_019420325.1 Coriobacteriaceae bacterium
GACGCTGCCAGGCTGTGTCGGGCGAGAAGGCAAAACCGCGCGCGGCGGCGCGGCGCGTGTACAGGTCGACGAGGTCGAAGGCCAGCGCCTTAGCCGCTTTGCGTGCCTTGGTGGTGGCCCGCGTCCAGTCAGCCGAGTTGAGCCGCGTGAGACGCGGGGCATCGGAGTCGGGACCTACGTAGCGCGTCAGGCGATCGACCTGCTCGAAAGGCACGAACAGCTTGTCGGCACCGGCATATTCAAGCTGGAAGTAATCGCGTTCTTTGCCTGCAACCTCCTTGCGCACGATGGCCGTGAAGTGCGCGATGCCGTGCGTGGCATGCACCACGTAGTCTCCCGGTTTAAAGGGGAACGTGATGTCGGTCACATCGATGTTCTTGCGTCGTCCATGCTTGGCCATACGGCTCTGCAGGTCGGCGGAGCTAATCACGGCCAGACGCGCGTCGGGGATGACGACTCCCGCAGGTATGGGGGCGTCCGTCACCGTGATGGGACCGCGCGGGAGCGGCTCGTGGGAGACACGCGCCCACTCAGGAATGCAGGCGCCCCTGTTTTCAGTTGAGGTGGCAAGCGACTCAACGATGGGAATGTGCTCATCAGTGAGCGTGATCTTCATCGCACGGCGCGCCTCGCTATCGGGAATGGCGAAGACCGTGGCGTAACCCATATGGCGCAGCGAGTCGAGCCTGCGCACAAGGCGGGCCCCTCCGGCAACATCAGGCTGCTGCACGCGCAGCTCAGAGGTCGCGCCGCCTCCCGCGCGCATGATAGACACGAGCGTCAAACGCTGCTGTGAGCCGAAGTCCATCTGGGCAGGCTTGAGATAGAGTCCCTCCAGGGACACCTTGGCATTGCGAGCCAGAACACTGACCTCGTCGTAATAGCGCGTCGCATCATCAAAGAGAGAGCGGGGCTCGGCGAGCACCATGAGCACCTCGGGCGCCACGTGCGCGAGGGGCCCGGTTGTAGACGCATAAAGGCTTGGCAGATAGCGGTCCGCCTCGTGGAAGACGATGCCTTGAGAGAACATCTCCATATGGCGGGCAAGCTCGTCATCGTCCTGACTTGCCTGGTACAGCTTGCGGCGGCAGCGTTCGATAGCCTTGGGAGAAAGCGCGAGCTCACGCGCCGGGTACATCTCAACGTCCGTCACCTGGCCGATAGTCTGCCCCGTGGAGGGAACAAGCGTGCGTATGGCATCAATCTCATCGCCGAAGAACTCCAGGCGGACCGGACCCGTGGACTGGGCTGGCCAGACATCAACGAGGTCGCCATGCACATGAAACGTTCCCGGTCCATCCACCGCGCCCTGCGAGGTGTAACCGAGGAACAACAGCTTCTCGGGCACTGTGGCAAAATCGATTTCCTGGCCTATCTCAAAAGAGACCGGCATGAAGTAATCGCTTCCCACAGGAGGCACGCACCTCAGCAGCGCCCGCGCAGAGGCGACCGCCAAGCACGGCTCCCCCGCCTTCAGGCGCGCAAGGGCACGACAGCGCGCACCCACCACGGCGTCGTCGCTCGGTTTGTCCGACCACGGCAGGTCGCAACGCAAGGGGATGCGTTCGACCTGATCAAGTCCCACGTAAGAGGCCAATGCCTGCGCCATGCGCTGGGCCGCGTCCTCGCCGGCGACAACGACCACGCAAGGGCGCGGGTTACGCGCATAGAGTGCCGCGATGGCAAGGGGCCTGGCCGACTGGGCGATTCCAAGCGTGGCATCTTGCGCCGTTGCAAGATTGCGCTCGATATCTCGAAACTCCGCCGCACTGGCAAGTTGGTCGGCAATCCTGTGAATGAGCACTAGGGACTCCTTGTGAGTATCGCAATACCTGATGGGCTGCGCTTTTAAGAGGCTCGGGTGCAAGGGTCGCACCGCTCTCAAAACGCCTTCCACACCAGATGTCACCCGTATACAAACGCGGAACCCGACCCCGAGGTGAGGTCAGGCCCCGCGTTTGAGTTTACTACGGGAGTCCCATTGTGCGAGCAACAACCGAAGTTGTTATTTGTCATTCATCGAGGGCACTTCTTCAGGATAGACATCCTCCAAGTGGCCGTCGTACACATAGTGCTTGGTTTCCTTGGCCACAATCCCTCCCAGGACCAGCACCGCGATGCAGTTGGGAACCGCCATCAGGCCGTTGGTGATGTCGGAGATGTTCCAGACGAGGTCGCCGCCGCCAATGCATCCCCAGAACACGAACACCAAAAAGACAATCGAATACGGTAGGATGCCCTTCTTGCCGAAGAGGTACATGATTGCGCGGTTACCGTACTGGCTCCAGCCAAGAATCGTGGAATAGGTGAAGCAGAGAAGGCCAACCACCAGCACGAACGGGCCAAACACAGGAATCGACTCGAAGCAGGCCGTCGCAAGCGCCGCGCCGCCGCTGAAGATGTTAGTGGTACCGCCAGCAATGGTGTTGTTGAACGTGGCGGCAAGCTCGGGGTTGGCCAGCAGCGACGTCACGAGCATGAGGCCGGTGATGAGGCAGATGACAACCGTGTCCCAAAATGTACCGCTCATAGACACGAGAGCCTGACGGGCGGGGTTGCGAGTCACTGCGCTCGAAGCAACAAGCGGGGCGGAGCCCAGGCCGCTCTCGTTGGAGAAAAGACCACGCTTGAAGCCGAACTGGAGAGCCAGCATGACAGTCGATCCCACCGCGCCGCCAAAAGCCGCCTGCGGCGTGAACGCGCACACGAGGATGGTGGAAATCGCCTCGCCCAGGTACTGGCCGTTAATGCCAATGATTACCAGGCAGCACACAACATAGAACACAGCCATGATAGGAACGAGCTTCTCACAGACACGGGAGACGCTCTTAAGGCCGCCGAGAATGACAAAGGCGACAAGGACCGTCACGACCAGGCCGATGACCCATGTGGGGATGCTCTCACCGTCGAAGAGCGACGTTGCCGTGATGGCGCCGGCAAGCGAGTTAGACTGCACCGAGGCACCGATGCCAAAGGAGGCAATGGCCGTAAACAGCGCAAAGAGGACGGCGAGGAGCTTGCCCAAGCCCTTGTTCTTGAAACCGCGCTCGAGGGCGTACATGGCGCCGCCGATCATCTTGCCGTTCTCATCCTTCACGCGCCACTTCACACCGATGTAGGTCTCCGCGTACTTGGTGGCGATGCCGAAGATACCCGTGATCCACATCCAGAAGATGGCACCCGGACCGCCGGAGAGGAGACCCGTCGCCACACCCACGATGTTGCCGGTGCCGATAGTCGCAGCAAGCGCCGTGGTCAGGGCGCCGAACTGGCTGATGTCGCCTTCAGCGCTGCTGGGGTCGTCTTTACTCACCGACAGCTTGATGGCCGTGCCAATCTTGCGTTGGATGAAACGCGTGCGCACGGTCGTGTAAATGTGAGTGCCCAGCAACAGCACGATGAGGGGCCATCCCCAAACAAATGCGTCAACTGCGCTGACTCCAGCTGAAAACGCCTCAATGAAAGCGTCCATGTTGGCCTCCTGGACTCCATGAAGCGGCCTGCCCGCTCCGTTGGACCCTGATTATGCAACCCTGAACGTTTCTTGTTGTTTCCTATGCATTAAGCCTGTTGGCAGGCGCCACTCATCCAGCAAAAACACCCGGTCGCACGGCAATGTTGTAGTACGTTGCAAACACGATGAAGACCACGGCCACGGCAATCATTGCCCAGGTCCAGCGCTTTTCGCCCTTGAGATACTCATCCACTGTCTTGGCATGCGACACGCGCAGGTATCCCGCCATGTTTGCGCCACGCGCATAGACAATCAGAAACGCCAGCATGCACGCCAGGCAAGCGACAGCGAGCAGGATGTACAAACCGCCTGCATGCACCGCCGTGTAGACGATGTTATCGAGGAAGATCAAGATGGGATACATCAAGATGAGGTACCACTGGCCATGACCCGGCCCCCAAAGCGCCGGCATGAAGAATGCGCCCCAGTTCATCTTAGGCAAATGCGGCAGCGGCTCTGATTCCCTGAGCAGCAAGGCCACGGCTACGCGGTCCTTTGTGTGCCCGCAGTCTCGCGGGTTGAGTTTGTCATCCAGCTCGACGAAGTCCTTGCAGTCGCGGCACAGACCCGCATAGCGCATGCCCTCGGCTGGAGGCGGAACTTGTTCTTCCTCATCCATTGCAAAGGCTTCCATTTCGGTTTTCCCCATCGATTACCTCTTCTTTCTACAGGCGTCCACAACGTCACGCACGAATGCATCGCAGTCAAGGTCATTCGCCTCGCTCGACACCCTCACGAGCCAACCAGAGTCCCCCGCAACAGCAGTGGTCTCGATTCGCTTGCCTTGATCGTTTCGAGCCGCAAGACACGCAAGGTCGCAATCCTCCTCTGCGACAAGCACCATCTCGTTCGACTTGCCATCAACGGGGGAAACCGCAAAGCCCGCATCCATAAGCCCATGCGCCAGATATCCCGTCATCACGCTCGCATCAGGGGTGCCGTGCACCCGCGGAAGCACAACGGATGCCGTTCCCTGCTCGAGCAGATCTTCCACCCCGATGCCAAGTTCCTCGCGCAGATACTTCACTGCCGTTCGAGCAAGCAGAGGAACGGCTGCTGCGACCTTCGGAGTCAGCGCCCTGACAAACTCCGAGGGGCTCATGTTCTCCACCTGAATGCCAAAGCAATGCCCCGTGCAGGAGATTCCCAAGAAGCTCGCAGATCCAAGCACATCGGCAAAGCGCACATCATGCAGTGAGGCCATGCCCGCAGGCGTGGGAGCCACATCCGTTGGCTCAAAGGAGAATATCTCGCCAGGTGTTGCCCCTGGTACCTCAACAGCGTCAAGCACAAGGGCGAAGTCCGCCTCACGCAAGTCAGAGATGATGGCCATGCCCATGCAAGCACGGTCGATAACCATGACATTGTCGGGGAACCTGTAGCGTGACAACAAATAACGTGCCACGGCAGGTCCGACACCATCATCCAAAAGAAGCTCGTTTCCTATGCAAATGAGCGAAACCCTCACGCCTGGAGGCCCCCTTTGTCCAATCAAAAATGCACGTCGAATAAAAAAGGGGCCTGCGGGTAAGCCCGCAAGCCCCTTAAAGAGCGCGTATGCCTTAGAGGCAAACTAGCACTTGATGCCGGCCTTGTCCAGGTCGTCGGTACGAGGAGCCGCACCGTAGCTGGGGCCATGGCCCATGCCGTCGTAACCCACCACGTTGCGAATCTCGGGGTCGTACACCAGGCCAGCGTGCTCCTTGCGGAACAGGATCAGCTTGGTGGGAGAGACGCCCTCGATGTTGGCAAGGTAGAGGTGGAAGCACATGATGTACATGATGATGAACATCGTGATGTAGTGGATGATGCGGATGTTCATCACGCCGATGCCCTCGGTCAGGACCAGGGAGATGGCCCAGTTGCTCGTGGGAATCCAAAGAGCGAAGCCCGTCCAAGCCATGAGGAGGATCAGCGGCAGGAACAGCAGATAGAAGATCTTCTGCAGAACGCCGAGCTTAGCACCGAGGCAGTGCCCCTTGTTCATGAACAGGTAGTACTTGACCGTCTCGAGAAGCATGTGACGGTTGTTGCGCTGGGGCAGCCACGTCTTGAAGTCACGCACGACGGCACGGGTGCCACCGGAAGGAGCGGACTTGATGAAGAACGACAGGACAACACGCATGATGAGGTTAATCGTGATGACGATACCGCAGAACACGTGAATACCACGACACATGCTCATCGCAAGGGGGAAGAACGGGTAGTGGATATAGAAACCCGTAAAGATCAACGTGAACATGCAGATCAGGTTCACCCAGTGAGTGATGACGAAAGGCAGCGGGTGGGCTTCCTTATAGTGTGCAAGATGCGCCATGCTACCTCACCCCCCAAGGGCTCTCGACTGTCGTGAAGCTCTTGCCCGTCTTGGGCTCGAACACATGCACGCAGCAAGCGGTGCAGGGGTCGTAGCTGTGGACAAGACGCAGGGCCTTGATGGGCTTCTCGACGTCGACAACCTCGGTACCAAGCAGAGCCTGCTCGAGCGGGCCACGGGTGCCCTCGCTGTCGCGAGGACCGAGGTTCCACGTCGAGGGAATGATGATCTGGTACTTGTTGATCTGGTCGTTCGTGAGCTTCGCCATGTGATAGAGGGCGCCGCGAGGGGCCTCCCACAGGGCAACACCGGTACCGGTTGTGTTCTCCGGCTTGGTGTAGTAATCATGGTTGCCAGCGCCGACGTACTCGATGAGGTCGAGGCACTCTTGCTCCATGCAATCCATGATGTAGACCATCTCGACGGCGCGAGCAGCAACGCGACCAAAGACCGACTCCAGATAGGAGACGTTACCAGCCTGGCCGAGCTTCTCGAGAATGGAGTCAACGAGTGTGACAACCTCTTCAACGCCACGCTTGTAAGCAACAAGAACACGGGCCAGAGGCGAAGCCTCGTAGACGCCGCCGTTGTAACGGGGAGCCTTGCACCAGGTGTACTTGCTGTCGCGGCTGTAACCCTCAGCGGGATACCACGGGTCGGTGATACCGTTGATCGGGTTGACCGGCTCGCTGTCCTTGTAGTAAGCGCGGGCGATATCCTCGGTGATGAGGTTGTCGTCCACGTCGGACAGCTCGAGATTGTCGCCCGTCAGAACGCCAGCAGGCAGGTAACGGTTGTTGATCTCGAAGGACGGATCGTTGAAAACGCCCCATGCGATGAAGTTGCCCGGGCCCTTGCCGTAGGTGAACTCGTTGGAGTACACCTTGGACAGGGCGATCGCATCGGGAAGCACGACGTTGTTGACCCACGCCTTGATGTCCTTGATGCGATACAGGATGTCATCAAGCTTCTCGGAGGTAGGCACGAACATGGTGCCACCAGCCAGAGCCGTCATGATGTGGGGCATCTTGCCGCCGATGATACCGTTGATCTCAGAGGCCTTGGCCTGCATCTCGAGAGCCTCGATGTAGTGGGCAGTCGCGATGAGGTTGAGCTCAGGCGTGAGCTTGAAAGCCGCGGAGCCATCGGCATCCGTGGTATCAAACCAGTTGCCCGAGAAGATGGAAAGCTGGCCATTGTCGGCGAAAGCCTGCAGGCGCTTCTGGATGTTGGCGAAGTCCGCGGCGGCCATGCCGTTCTCCTGGCAGACGTCGAACGTGTCGGCGATGTCTGCGTTGATGGAGTCGAGCGGGTTGACATAGTCAAGGCCGTTGAGGTTGTAGAACCACAGGATGTGGCTGTGCATGAACTGCGCCATCTCCGAGAGGTTGCGGACCATACGGCCGCCCTCGGGGGGATTGATGCCGAAAGCGGCCTCGCAAGCCATAGCAGCAGCATGGGAGTGCGAGACGGGGCAAACGCCGCAGATACGCTGAGCAATGATGGAGGCATCCTGGCTGGAACGGTTCTCAAGAATGAGCTCCATGCCGCGGAACAGACCCGCGGAGACCCACGCGTCCTTTACCTGTCCATCCTCGACTTCCATGTCGATGCGAAGGTGGCCTTCGATACGAGTTACGGGGTCAATGGTTGACTGAGCCATGTGTGTTTGCCTCCCTTCTACTTCTTATGGTTCGCGTGACGCTCGACAACACCGTCAGCGTCGAGCTGCTCATAGAGCTGGTCGGCGACAGCGGCAGCCTCAGCGGCACCCGGGGTCTTGTGCTTGACGTCGTACTCACGCTCGACCTCGAAGTCAGCGCCGCCGTCGGTGCGCTTCGTGATCTTCATGCCAACGGCATGGACCACGATGATGCCGACAACAAGACCCAGCACCGTACCGCAGATTGCAGCAGGAGAGACCTTCCAGTCGAGAATCTGGAAGTAACGATGACGTGCCAGGAAGGGCGTGTTCTCGTCAACCCAGTTGCCATTGGCATTCATGGGGCTGATAACGCCGCAGCCAACGCAAGGGGCACCGGCCTCAACGCACCAAGAGACGCGACGGTTCGACTTCACGATGGGGCAGTTGGTGAAGGTCTGCGGACCCTTGCAGCCAAGGGCATAGAGGCAGTAACCCTTCTCCTCCTCGATGGAGCCGAAGTTGTAGACGAACTCACCGTTCTCAAAGTGGCCACGACGGGGGCAGTTGTCATGGACGGTCTCGTTGAACATGAGCTTGGGCTCATTGTTGTTGTTGAGCTCAGGGATGCGACCCATCAGCAAGTACTCAACAAGAACGGCGACAATCCACTCGGGGTTGCCGGGGCAGCACGGAATGTTGATGACCGGCGTGTCGATACCGTTCTTCTTGAGGAACTTCTGAACGCCAAGAGCGCCAGAGGGGTTGGGGCGAGCAGCCTGCCAACCACCGTCACAAGCGCAAGAGCCATAGGCGATGACTGCCTCAGCGGAGTAAGCAGTCTCAAGAAGGATGTCAGTACCCTTCTCGTCAGCAATGCGAAGCGCGTTGCCGTCCCAGCCCTCAACGACTGCACCCTCGTAGACTACAAGGTAGCCACCGGCTGCAATCGTCTGCTTACGAGCCTCCTCCATAGAATGGCCAGCCGCTGCGGAAAGCGTCTCGCTGTAGTTCAGCGAAAGCAGCTCCAGGACAACGGACGGCACATCAGGAGTATCGACCTGAGCAAAAGCCTCAGTGCAGCCCGTGCACGAAGCGCCCTCAAGCCAGATGACGGGCTTCAGATTGCCCTCGGAGTTACCGATGACGCTCTCAAGAGCCTCGGCAATCTGGGGAGCGGCGGTCTGGGAAAGACCGATCATCGTGGCGATACCAGCGCAATAGCCGAGGAACTTACGACGGCTAATGCCACGGGACTCCAGAACCTGAGCACCCTTGCTGATCTCATTCACCTGCTGTGTTGCCATTCTTACACCTCCCTCTCAAACTAGGCTAAGCCTAACGTGTGGCCAAACCAATTTCAGCCACCCTACCAAGGTGAATCGTAGACCAACAAAGGGGAGGTAAAAGCGCAAAATTGCGTCAAATCACAAATATGCACGGTAATAGTAAACGCTTAGATTTAACAAACAATGTTCACACTAATTCAATATACGTAACATGAAATGACTACACAAAGTGTATACCAACTGGTATACAAAAACAGCCTTTACCCGAGCAAGTTTGCCTTATCGCCGCAAGGTCACATCACTGATAGCGGGAAAACTACAAGGCGAAAGATGGCTGATCTGAATGAAATACCGTCAATATCTGGTATTGCACATTTCAGCCTAAAATGGACATGATTGACTCATAGACGATGTTCGCCTACTCCCAATTCACAAGCAAGTTCAGGTAATAGGAACGTTGCGTGCATCTTGGAGCGAAAAGCCAATGAATCCCCAACTTCCAATTGCAGGAGGCAGCCCGGCACGCGCGAAGGTCGAGCAGCTCAGCCACGGCACACCCAGCCCCGGTTGCCGTCGCGGAGAAAGGCCGTAGGCGGGCGAACCCACCCCTTAAACGCGAAAAGGCCCCGGAGGGCCTTTTCGGTGACGCGGGCGCCCTGGGGGCCGCACAGCGCTCGAGGAAGGTGTCCCTTGAGA
>JAHZHK010000033.1:0-12204 GCA_019420325.1 Coriobacteriaceae bacterium
GGATGCCGGCCACGACGTCCTCGCCCTGGGCGTTGACCAGGTAGTCGCCGTAGAACTCCTTCGTGCCGTCGGCGGGGTTGCGCGTGAAGGCAACGCCCGTGGCGGACGTCTCGCCCTTGTTGCCGAAGACCATGCTCATGACGTTGACGGCGGTGCCCAGGTCGTCGGAAATCTTGTTCTGCTTGCGATAGAGGATGGCGCGGCTGTTGTTCCAGCTGCCGAAAACGGCCTGGATGGCAAGGAGGAGCTGGACGCTGGGGTCCTGGGGGAACTCGACCGTGCCGGAGGCGCCCACGAGCTCGGGGTGATCCTCGGCGCTGACGTTGGAGGTGAAGATGCCCTTGAACTCATCGACGAGGGCCTTGAGGTCCTCAGTGGTGAGGTCGCAGTCGTTGCGCACGCCCGCGGCAATCTTGCGCGCGGTGATGGCGTTCTCGAAGTTGTCGGCGTCAACGCCCATCACAACGTCAGAGAACATCTGGATGAAGCGACGGTAAGAGTCCCAGGCAAAACGGGGGTTCTGGGTCTGATCGATAAGGCCTTGAACAGAGAGGTCGTTCATGCCGAGGTTGAGGACCGTGTCCATCATGCCAGGCATGGAGAACGGTGCACCGGAACGCACGGAAACGAGCAGCGGGTCCTTGGGGTCGCCAAGCTTCTTGCCGGCACGCTCTTCAAGGTCGAGGCGAGCCTGCTCGATGAGGTCGAGAACACCCTCGGGCCAGACGTTTCCAGCGTTTGCATACTCCATGCAGGTCTGGCAGGTGATGGTGAAGCCAGGCGGGACGGGCAGGCCGATCTTTGCCATCTCGGCGAGGTTCGCACCCTTACCGCCGAGGATATAGTTGTCCTTGGCGGAACCCTCGGTGACGTTGACACCTTGGGCGTCCTTACCGAACTTGTAGATGCGCTGTACGTCGGACACTAGCATCTCCCATTCATCTGGCGGCGTCGTGAGCCGCAACGGATTGGAAAAACAGTGCGGGATGGCACGACATAGTCCATCCAACACAACGAACTATACCTATTCTAAGCACATAAGGCGAGCTAATCAGCCAAAACAATGCCACAAGCAGGCAAGTGTCACACCTGTGTAGCGCTGATAGAATCACCCTGCCGCCCACCGGCACAAAAAAAGCCGCCCACTTTCGCGGGCGGCGAACGGCAATCAAAACATGGAGCTCATGTCGTCGTGTAGGTGCTTATACCTTTGCACGAGAGGCCCTCAGGTTCTCAGCCTGCTCGAAATAGCCCAGGATGATCTGCGCGGTCTCCTCGACGGCACGGCCGTTTGTATGCACGACGATGCACCCAAGCTTCCTCATAAGGGCGCGAGCCTCGTCAAGCTCCTCCTGAATACATGTGGGATCGGCATAAGAGCCTGCCACTTTGCGCGCCTCAAGGCTACCGAGACGCTCGTTGCGAATCGAGGAGAGCACTTCGGGCGTGGAGATGAGCCCGAAGATGCGATGCGGCTCGACATCGAAAAGCTCGTGGGGTGGCTCTGAACCCTTGGCAAGGGGAATGTTTGCCACACGATAGCCCTGAAACGACATGTACATGGACAAGGGCGTCTTTGAGGTGCGCGACACGCCGACCAAGACGATGTCGGCCTTGGTGAGGTCCTGCGGGTTGCGCCCGTCGTCATGGGCAACAAAGAACTCCATCGCATTGATGCGATTGAAGTAGCGATCGTCGACCTTGCGGATGGCGCCTGCCTGGATATGCGGCTCCAGGCCGGTCAGACGCTGAACGGCGTCGAGCGCGGGACCGATAAGGTCGAGCGAATCGATACCGCGCGCCTCGAACTCGGCCTCAATCTGCGCACGAAGCCCGCGGTCGACGATGGTGTAGAACACAAGCGCCTTGACGTCGGGGTCAGCGCAATGCTCGTCGAGGTACGCACGAACCTGCTCTACTTTCGTCACCTTGGGAAGGCGCTGGATGTGAACGCATCCAACACCGAACTGGGATGTCGCGGCAAGGGCGACTTCTGCTGCCGTCTCACCGAGCGAGTCCGAGATAACGTGAATGGTGGGGACCAAGGCCCCCGGTTGAGCCGCCAGGGGTTGCTCCGTGGGGCTGATGCCATAGCAAAACTCGTCCACTCGTGCGCCTCCCTCTACAAAAAGGCCGCTGCGACGGCTCTTTGGGGGACGCACGCCTCGCGATGCGCATCCCCCACCTGCCTAGCCGCAGCGGCCCGAGTCTGGTGTTTATCAGGCAGAGCCAGCGCTATGCCTTCTTCTCCATCTTGCCGAAGTCGGCGACGTCGTGGAAGACACCGACGAAGCGGTTGAGCAGACGCAGACGGTTGGCACGAACGGCAAGGTCGTCGTCCATGACCATGACATCGTTGAAGAACGTGTCGATAGGCGTGCGCAGGGCGGCAAGGGCCTCGATGGCACCGGCGTAACCGCCCTCGCCGGCAAGGCAGGCCTCAACCTTGGCGGCAGCCATGTCAACGGCCTCAAGCAGCGCAGACTCGTTGGGACCAAGCAGGGACTTGTCGACGTCGCAACCAAGGGCCGCGTCGCGCAGGTTGTTGGCACGGGTGTAAGCGCTTGCCAGGTCGTCAAAGACCTCGCGCGAACCAGTGCGAGCATCCTCAAGGGCATGAGCACGGGCGATGAACTCGGCGGGCTCGACAATGCCGACGGCCTTGACGGCCTCGACCGTGTCGGCGCTGACGTTCTCGTCGCGAGCCATGCTGGCAAGACGGCCCACAAAGAAGTCGGTGACGGCAGCCTCAACGACAGCGAAGTCAAACTCGATGCCCTGGGCAGCGAGGCCCTCGAGCGCAGCGTGAATGGCAGCCACCAGGCTGATGGCGGGCTCGGAGCGAAGGATGTTGATGATGCCGATGGCGGCACGGCGAACCGCGAAGGGGTCGGAGGAGCCAGTGGGGGCCTCGCCGATCGCGAAGATGCCACAAGCAGTGTCGAGCTTGTCAGCCATGGCGACAATGCGGCCGACAAGGCCGTCGGGCAGGACGTCGCCTGCGAAGCGCGGGCGATAGTGCTGGCTCACAGCAAGGGCGACCTCGGGGGCCTCGCCGGAGGCGGTGGCATAGTAACCGCCCATGACACCCTGCTGGCTGGTGAACTCCACCACGGCGCCCGTCACGAGGTCAGCCTTGGCGAGGTAGGCACCGCGCTGGGCCTTCTCGACGACGTCGGCGTCATAACCAGCCTGGGCACCGATCTTGCCGGCGAGGTCACGAACGCGCATCGTCTTATCGAGCATGGTACCGAGCTTCTCCTGGAAGCCGACAGTTGCCAGCTTGGCAACATAGGCCTCGAGCGGGTGCTTGAGGTCCTCCTCGTAGAAGAACTTGGCGTCGGACAGACGGGCGCGCACAACGCGCTCGTTGCCCTGGGCAATGACGTCGTTGCGAGCCGGGTCGCCGTTGGAGACAAGGACGAAGTGGTTCGTCAGCTTGCCCTGGGCGTCATACAGCGGGAAGTAACGCTGGTTGGAGAGCATCGACTCGCAGATGATCTCGTTAGGGACCTGCAGGAACTCCTCGTCGAAGTCAGCCACGACGACCGTGGGCCACTCGACAAGGTTGACAACCTCGTCGAAGGTCTTCTTGGGCGTGTCGGCCTTGAGACCGCGCTGCGCCTCGACCTCGGCGATGCCCTCGCGGATGATCTGGGCGCGCTTGGCGCCGGAGACCACGACATGGGCAGACTCGAGGACGTCGAAGTACTCCTGAGCCGAGGCAATCTCATAGGTGCCGGGGTTCATGAGGCGATGGCCCTTAGTGGTGCGGCCGGCAACATGGCCGCAGAACTCAACGGGGACGACCTCGTCGTCGAGCAGGCACACAAGCCAGCGGACGGGGCGGGAGAAGCGATAGGGCGTGGTGCCCCAGCGCTGGGTGCGAAGGCCGGTCAGCTTGTCGTTGATCTTGCTTGCGGCGGCGGCCAGGACCTCGGTCAGGACCTCACCAGCGGGACGCGCAGGCGTCGTGCGGTCGACCCACACATAGCTCTTGCCGTCCTGCTCGCGCACGACAAGGTCAGCGGCGGTGGCACCCTTGCCACGAGCGAAGCCAGCAGCAGCCTTCGTTGGGTTGCCGTCGGCGTCGAAGGCCTGGGCAGCGGCGGGGCCACGGAAATGCTCCTCAAGCTGGTCGGTCGCGGAAGCGACACCGTGGATGAGCGTGGTGAGGCGGCGCGGGGTGCCGATGACCTCGACGCCCTCAAAGCCCAGGTGGGCGCCCTTCAGGCCCTCACGCACGAGCTCTTCCATCACGACGCACGACTTGTTGAGGGCGGCGCTGGGCAGCTCCTCGGTACCGATCTCGAAAACAAGTTCCTTGGTCGAAGCCATTGTTTAAGCCACCTCCTGGGCGCTGGTCTTTGCTACGGCGTCCTCGTGAGCCTGCCATGCCTCACAGCACGCCTTGGCCACGGCGCGGACGCGCAGGATGTATGCGGCACGCTCGGTGGCACTGATAGCGCCACGCGAGTCGAGCAAGTTGAAGGCATGCGAGCACTTAAGCACGCAGTCATATGCCGGCAGGGGCTGGCCGGCCTCGAGGCAGTGGTGGCACTCGGCCTCGTACTCGTCGAACTTGCGACGCATGAGGGCGACGTCGGCAAGCTCGAAGTTGTAGGTCGAGAACTCGCGCTCGTTCTCGAGGTAGACGTCGCCGTAGGTGAAGACGCTGCCGTCGGCGCTGCGAGCCCACACCAGGTCATAGACGGAGTCGACGCCCTGGATGTACATGGCGAGGCGCTCCAGACCGTAGGTGATCTCCACGGGCACAGGACCGACCTCGATGCCGCCTACCTGCTGGAAGTAGGTGAACTGCGTGACCTCCATGCCGTTGAGCCACACCTCCCAGCCAAGGCCCCAGGCGCCCAGCGTGGGCGACTCCCAGTCGTCCTCGACGAAGCGCACGTCATGCTCGGCGGGCTCGATGCCGATGGTGCGCAGGGAGTCGAGATAGAGCTCCTGGGGGTTGTCAGGCGAGGGCTTCATGAGCACCTGGAACTGGTAGTAGTGCTGCAGGCGGTTGGGGTTCTCGCCGTAACGACCGTCGGCAGGGCGGCGGCAGGGCTGAGCATAGCAGGTGCGCCAGGGCTTGTCGCCCAGGGCGCGCAGCGTCGTGGCCCAGTGGAACGTGCCGGCGCCGACCTCGCTGTCGTAAGGCTGCAGCACGACGCAACCCTGGGACGCCCAGTAGTTTTGCAGGGCGAGGATGATCTCCTGGAACGTCAGGGCATCCTTGTTCATCGCAGACTTCCTTCCTATGTAGCACAAGGCGAGGCACATGCCTCGCCCACGTTGCAGGACTATGGTATTAGTCGAGGGGGCCGACCGAAATTTGAATCGACCCGTCTTCATTGGTTCTGAACAGCGGCCAGTAGCGGAACACGGCATGGCCGGTGATGGTGGAGGCGTCCACGGCACCGAACACGCGCGAGTCGGCCGAGTTGCCACGGTTGTCGCCCATGGCCCAGAAATACCCCTCAGGAATGGTGTAGGGATACGAGATCTGGGTCTTCGTGCGCTCGCCGGAGGAGTTGAGCACAAGCTCACCGGCATCCGCGTCATACGACAGGACAGCGCCCTCGTAGGAGAGGTCGCTCGTCATCGGCTTGGTCGCCTGGCCGTTGGTGTACGGCTCGTCGAGGGCCACCCCGTCGACATACACGACGCCGTCGCGCAGGTCGATTGTCTGGCCGCCCACCGCGATGACGCGCTTGATGAGTGTCTCGGAATGGTCGCGCGGATTGGTGAACGTGACAATCTCGCCAGGCTCGGTTGTGATCTTCTCGGCAAACACGCGGTCGCCGATTTGAATCGTCTGAAGCATGGATCCCGAGGGAATCTCAAACGGCTCCACAACCCAGGTGCGTAGCGCCAGGATTGCCAGCAGCATGATCGCAAAGGCGACCACGAACTCCATGACACCGGAGAGCCAGCCTTGCTTGCCGCCCTGCTCACCGCCAGGTTGCACCGCCGCGTCGACGGACTCGGCCGGGGCCTTTTCCTCGTCTGAACTCGAAGTGGTAATGTCGCTCACGAACCGGACCTCCTTGTCTCACATCGTTGGTGTGCCCAGCGAACAGACACGTGAAGGTTAATTGTAGTACCGATCAGGCGCATGAAGGACGAGCTTTACGCACTTCTTACCGAAGAATGTCAAACAGGTCGAGAGCAGCCGCGCGCGAGTCCTCACCGGCAGCAATGCGCTCGAGGAACTCTTCGGCGCGCTGCCTCTCCTTGTCGGTAAGGTCGGCCGTGGCGATAAGGTCGGGACGGCGCTCACAGGTACGCACGATTGCGTCGGCCCTGCGCCACGCGGCAATCTTCGCATGATCCCCGCTCAAAAGCATGGCAGGCACTTCCATCCCGTGCGCTTGAGCAGGGCGGGTGTACTGCGCGTACTCGAGAAGGCCGGCACCGAACGACTCATCGACGCAGCTCTGGTCATCTCCGAGCACGCCGGGGATGAGCCGCACGACGGCATCGGTCACCGTGAGCGCCGCAAGCTCGCCGCCCGTGAGCACATAGTCACCCAGGGAGATGCAGCGGTCGGCACGCGAGTAGACGCGCTCGTCCATACCCTCGTAATGGCCGCAGACAAACAAGATGCGGTCCTTGCGGGAAAGTTCCTCGGCCATCGCCTGGCAAAAGGGCTCGCCCGTAGGGGTGAAGAAGACGGTATACGCGGGATTGTCGGGGCCAGCCAGCTCATCAAGGGCCTCAAAGAAAGGCTCGCATTTCATGAGCATGCCCTGACCGCCGCCGTAGGGCGCGTCGTCAACCGTGCGATGCCTGTCATGGGTCCAGTCGCGCAGGTCATGGGCTGCAAACTCAAGGTAACCCGCTTTGCGAGCCCTGCCCATGATGGACAGGGACATGATGGGCTCAAACATCTGGGGAAAGATGCCGAGGGTCTCGATACGAATGGCCACGGCTCTACTCCTCGGGCAGGATGCCGCGAGGGAGCCTGACCACAACCTGGCCCGACTCGTCCTCAGGAAGCTCGAGCACGACCTCTTCTAGAACCGGCACCAAAAACTCGCCGTACTTCTCTGACTGAACGACCCAGACATCGTTGGCCGGCAGCAGCATGAGCTCGGAGATTTCGCCCACGACGCCGCGAGTCTCGTCAACCATCTCGCAGCCCACGCAGTCGAGGAACTCACGCTCCTCAACATACTCGGGCACGTCTTCGCAACGCGCAAGCACGAGCTTGCCTACCAGGCGCTCTGCAGCGTTGAGGTCGCGGGCGCAGGAGAACGCCACCAGGGGCGGTTCCTGCTCGCCCACCGAGGTCACAGTGCAAAAGCGGTCAGTTTCAAGGTCGGGAGGAGTCAGGCACACGCGCATGCCGGGCTTTAGACAAAAAGGGAGGCCGTCGAGTGCAACCGCGACGACCTCCCCTTTTTTGCCATGAGTCCGTGATATGCGCGCAACGTTGATGTATCCCGTCACGCTATCGTGGTTCATAAGCTTATCCCACAACCTCAACTTCGGCATTAATCTCGTCACGAGCAGCGCAGGCTCGGGCGAGGGTGCGAATCGACTTGATGACGCGGCCGTGACGGCCCACCACCTTGCCGACGTCCTCGGGATCGACGTGGACTTCGATAAGCGAAGACTCGTCGGAGTCCGTCACGTCGATGATGATGGCGTCGGGGTTGTCGACAAGTGAAGCAACCATGTACTCGACAAGGTCGCACACATTGTCGCTCGGCATGACCTCGTCAGACACCTCGTCGACGATGTCGAGCGCCTCAGACATTACTGAGCGTCCTTGACCTGCTTGATCAGGCGGGCAACGGTCTCAGTGGGCTGAGCACCCTTGGCGATCCAAGAGTCAACCTTCTCCATATCCATGGAAACGAAGGAAGGCTCAACCATGGGGTTGTAACGGCCGACCTCCTCGACGTTGCGGCCGTCGCGGGGGCAACGGGCGTCAGCGACGACGATACGGTAGTAGGGGTTCTTCTTGGAACCGTGACGAGCGAGACGAATCTTGACAGCCAATGAAAGCTCCTCAGTACTTGTGGCACGCAAGCCACAGATCGATACGTAGCGACTGATTATTTTACGACAAAGCCACACGAATTGCATCTGGAGTTTTCGCTTGTCTCAGCCATTCCACAAGACACCATATTCTGCTGAAATCACACTGGGGTTTGTCGTAAACCTGCGCAGGGACAAAGAATTCAGAATGCGTTCAGCCTGCCTGGATACCATTAACCTGAAAATGGCACTTTAGCGAAGGAAAGGACGGCCACTGTGAACGTATTGATCGTTGAGGACGAGTCCAACCTCGCCGACGCCCTGTCTCACATACTTCAGGAAAGCAAGTACCACGTCGATTGCGCTAACGATGGCAAGACCGGCCTGGATTGGGCCCTCACGAACATGTATGACGCCATCGTCCTCGACGTCATGCTGCCTGGGATGGACGGCATCGAGGTGTGCCGTACGCTGCGCTCCAAAGGCATCTCCACCCCCGTCATCATGCTGACGGCACGCTCGGAGGTACGCGACAAAGTCGCAGGCTTAGACGCCGGCGCAGACGACTATCTCACGAAGCCCTTCGACCCCGAAGAGCTGTGCGCTCGCCTGCGCGCACTCACCCGTCGCACAGGCGAGGTCGTGCTCGACTCCGTAAGCTACGGCGACCTGGAGCTCGGCTTGGCCGACCTTGAGCTCAAATGCGCCGACAAGGCGGTGAGGCTGTCTCAACGCGAAGGCGCGGTCATGGAGCTGCTCATGCGCTCCCCTCAAAACGTCTTCTCAAAGCAAGCCCTGCTCACCCGCGTCTGGGGCACCGAGGGTGAGACGGGCGTCAATAACGTCGAGGCCTACATATCATTCCTGCGCAAGAAGCTTGCTTTTTTGAAATCAAACGTCAGCATTGATACCATCAGGATGCTGGGATACAGGCTCAGCTGCCCGGAAGATTGCAAGGCATAGCCCCCTATTGAAGGACGCACCATGCTCAAAAAGCTGCGGCTGCGCATCATTGTTACCATCATGGCCATGGCGACCCTCGTGTTCGCCGTGGCCTTCTTTATCTTGTGCTCCACGATCTGGTACACCTCTTCCTCGGCATTCACGCATGAGCTGGAAGAGGCCGTGGAGAATGGCCCCGCAGTAAGCGTGGACTTCAGCATCGGTGGGTGGAACCCAAGGTTCGACGCAGTGGGCGACGAAGGGTCCGACGATGGTTCCTCCACTGACGACGAAGGCTCCCGCAAGCACTTCCCACGCGGCTCGTTTACACCCATCGCGCTCATCACCTTCGATCCCGACGAGGGAACGGTGCTGCAGTACAACGCCGACTACGCTGCCATGTCGCAAGCGGTGCGTGCCATGGCAATCGAGCGGACCATCGAGAAGGCCAACGGTTCGGGCATCTACACTGACCTGGGGCTTTTTTGGTGCATCCATTCCAATAAAGACGGCGAACTTGTCATGGCCTTCGCGGACGCCGGCGCGTTTCTCTCCTCAATGCAGGCGACTGTGATGGGAATCTTGGCCGTTTTCGCCCTCACGCTGGTTGCCGTGACCTTCGTGAGCATATTGCTCGCCCATCTCATTACCCGGCCCGTCAAACGCGCCTGGGACCAGCAAACGCAGTTCATCGCCGACGCATCGCACGAGCTCAAGACGCCGCTCACTGTCATTCTCGCCGACACGGACATCATCGCAGCACATCCGCAGACCCAGGTCGCCGAGCAGATGAAATGGGTATGTGGCATCAAAGACGAAGCCATGCACATGAAGGGTCTCGTCGAAGAGTTGCTCTTCCTTGCACGAAACGACGAGGGCGGTGCAGGCGCAGGTGCGCACGGCAAACAGGAGCCCATTAACCTGTCTGCCCTCGCACAGGAGTCGTGCCTGGCCTTTGACGCCGTGGCCTTCGAGGCAAATGTCGAGCTCAATGAGGACATCGAGGACGACGTGGAGATTCGAGCTGACAAGATTCAAGTCGAACGCCTCATCAGATCGCTCATCGACAACGCTGTGAAGTACGCCGGCACGCAGGGCCGCGTCACAGTAAAGCTGCACAAAAAGAAAAAGGACCGCGCGGTATTTACCGTCAACAACACCGGTCCGGTCATCCCCGCCAACGAGCTTCCCCACGTTTTCGACCGTTTCTGGAGAAGCGACACCTCGCGCACGCGCGGCACGACGGCAAGCTATGGGCTGGGATTGGCAATCGCGAAAAGCATCGCACAGGCCCAAGGTGCGGACATATCTGTCACAAGTACCGAAAGGGACGGCACGACCTTTACCGTCGAATTCTAGCTGGCGCAAAAAACTGCCGGTGCAGCACCCTGGCCCCTTGCATGGGACAGGGACGCCGCACCGGCAGTCTCGTAATAACGCGTGTCGCAAGAACTTAGTTCTCGCCGAGTTCCTTGGCAGAGTTCAGGGAATCGGCATCGGCGTCCTCGGACTCGGCGTTCTGGCGGTCGGAGCTGCCGTGGCCTAGCTCGGTGACCACGCCATCGACGTACTCAGCACGCGGGGCGTCGGCCCAGAGCTTCTCCAGGCGGTAGAAAGCGCGAGCCTCGGGCTGGAAGACGTGGGCAATGACGCTGCCGAAGTCCATGATGTCCCAGGAGTTGTCCTCACGGCCATCGATGGCAACGGCACGCACATCCTTGGGACGAAGCTGGTTCTCGACCTCGTCGACGATGGCGTCAACCTGGCGGTTGTTGTCGCCGGTGCCGATGACGAAAAAGTCGGCGATGTCGGCGATGCCGCGCAGGTCGATGATGAGAATGTCATGGCCGCGCTTGTCGTCGATGATGCGCGCAACCTCGTAAGCGAGTTCCTGAGAGTTCAAAGTTACTCCTTGTCTTCAGACGCCGGGGCGTCAGTTCTGCAATCGTTCCAAACATCTAAGGCACCAGGATATACGAAGCGCCCCGATTTCAAAAGATAGATGAGGCCCACCCTCACGCACTCGGCGTAAACCTGCCGAAGCGGTGCGGTACGGGCAAGCTTCCTGATGTCGTCCACGAAACCGCCTTCGCGGCCGGGCTCGATCATGTCGGCGACGTAGACGACCATGTCGAGGTCGGTCATGCCAGGCGCGCCCGTTGTATGGCGCGCAATGGCCTGAAAGACCTCGGCGCCCAGCTCGGGATACTCCCGAGGCAGGCTCGCCGCAGCCGTCAGGCCATGCAGCACGGGCAAGGCGCCATCCACACGGGGAACGTCGATGCCATACTCGTCGACCTTGCCCCACAGCTCCTCCGGGCTCAGCTTCTTGTCCCAATCGTGCAGCAAGCCCGCAGCCTCGGCCTCAAACTCGTCGACACCGAAACGCTGCGCCAGCCACAGGGCCGTAGCTGCCACGCCGAAGGAGTGCTTGAGGCGCTTGCCCCAAAGCCGCTCGGACACGTCGTTGCGCAGGCGCGCCATAAGAGCAGTCTGCTCAGGGGCATAGAGGGGGTCGAGGGCGCAATAACCCTTATCCCAAGGTGCTGCCTTCGAAGCAGCCTTGTTGTCTTTTGACATCAATCATGCCCTTCGGAAATCGACGAAAAACGGTACAGCTCATGAGCGCGTATGTAATCCAAAACACGCGGATCAAGCATATCGGAGACATCAGCGCCTCGCGCAAGCAGGGCGCGCAGCTCCGTGGAGGAGAAGGGCGGCACATGGGCATCCAACACATGCACCCGTGCATCAGGTTCGAAGGCGCGCAGAGCCGCAACATCGCGTTCGAGCTCCTCCCCCGCCCTGCCTGCAACCGCAATCTCGGCAAGCCCAAGCACACGCCTGGCACAGTACCAATGCGGCAGCGTATGCAGCGAGTCAGCCCCAAGAATGAACACGAGGCGCGCCGGAGGCGGCCAGGAGCGGCGCAGCTCTTCAAGCGTGTCAACCGTGTACGTGATGCCAGGCCGTTCAACCTCCATTGCGCTCAACGCGCAGGCGGGCTCTCCTTCGAGCATGCAGGAGAGCATCGCAAGCCGATGATGGGCGCTCGTCACCTCGCGGTCGCGCTTGAACGAGGGACAACCGGCCGGGATGTAGAGCACCCCATCGAGGCCCAGCTCCCGTCTGGCAGCACGGGCAAGCTCAAGGTGACCGAGATGCGGCGGGTCGAACGTTCCGCCCATCACGCCCAATGCCGCATTCGGGTTCCAGGCAAAAGGCACGTCCGAAGACATCCTTAGCGAACCTGCCCGTTACCCCGGCACA
>JAHZHK010000033.1:12214-25807 GCA_019420325.1 Coriobacteriaceae bacterium
GACGAGCGCCCCGGCGCCCATGGGCCCGCGCGCATGCAGCTTCTGGGTCGAGATGCCAATCTCGGCGCCCAAGCCGAACATGCCGCCGTCGGTAAAGCGCGTCGAGGCGTTCACATACACAGCCGCCGCGTCCACTCCGGCAAGAAATGCCTGGGAGGCGGCATAGTCACACGTCACAATGCACTCAGAGTGACCCGTGCCGTACCGATTGATGTGCTCGATAGCCTCTTCGATACCGTCGACAACCTTGCAGGACAGCTCAAACGCGAGATACTCGCGCCCCCAGTCCTGCTCCTGAGCGGCAATGCAACACGAAAGACCGAGGTCTTGCGCAACTTGGAACGTCGCCTCATCACCATGGACCAGAACGTTCCATTCCGCACAGGCACCGAGCAGCATGGGAAGAAACTCTGCGGCGCATGCCTGGTCGACAAGCACAGACTCGCACGCGTTGCACACACCGGGCCTTGAGCACTTGGCATTGTGGAGGATGTCAAGCGCCATGGCCTGATCGGCCTGGGCATGCACATAGGTGTGGCAGTTGCCCGTACCCGTCTCGATGACCGGGACCTTGGAATTCTGCACGCAGTTCTGGATGAGGCCGGCGCCGCCGCGAGGAATAAGGACATCGACAAGGCCCACGAGACCGAACAGCTCCTCGACGGCCGCATGTCCGGGCGAGGCAAGCAGGCACACCGCGTCGGCCGGCAGGCCACACGACACGAGCGCATCGCGCAGCGCCTCGACAATGGCCTCGCACGACCTTGCCGCCATCGAGCCTCCGCGCAGGATGCAGGCATTACCGGCCTTCAGGCAGATGCCCGCGGCGTCGGAGGTCACATTGGGGCGCGCCTCGTACACGATGGCGACCACGCCCATGGGAACCGTCACCTTCTGCACCGAGAGGCCGTTGGGAAGCACGCTGCCCTCAAGCGTGCGTCCCAACGGATCGGGCTGGGCGGCAACCTCTTCGAGACCGCGCGCCATCGCTTCGACGCGCCCCTCATCAAGCATGAGGCGGTCGACAAGCGAGGCGGCCACGCCCGCTGCCCGGGCATCGGCCACATCGACGGCGTTGGCGGCAAGAATGGCCGGGCCATGGGCGCGCAGATGATGCGCCATGGCGCATATCACCTGCGCGCGCTCGGCGCTTCCAAGCATGCTGATGCGTCGCGAAGCGTCCTTTGCCGCACGTGCCTTCTCAAGCGCCTCTCCCATGAGCAGCCCCTTTCAAAAAGGTTAGAAGACCAAAAGCTCGTCGCGATGGATGAGCGCCACGCCGGCAAGCGAGGGAACGACACGGCTGACCATGTCGAGCTTCATGCCGCGCGTGAGCTCAGCCTCCTGCGAGGAATACGACGTGATACCGCGCGCAATGAGAACGCCGTCCTCATCCTTGACCGCAATGACGTCACCACGAGAGAACGTCCCGTTGACACGCGTGACGCCCACCGGCAGGAGCGACCCACCACGGGAGTGCAGGGCGGCACGTGCGCCGTCATCGATGACGACGCTGCCGCAATCGTGTCCGGCAAAACCGATCCAGAGCTTGCGAGCAGGCTCGGGGGCATGTTCTGCGTCGGGCACAAAACGCGTGCCGATGTCGGCGCCCATGGCCACATCGTACAGCACGTTCTTCCTGCGGCCAAGGCAGATGACCATCGAGGTGCCGGCGAGCTGTGTCGCACGTGCCGCACGCACCTTGGTCATCATGCCACCCGTGCCCACGGCACTCGACGAACCCGAAGCCAGGCCGAGAATGGAATCGTCAACCTTCTCGACGCGAGAAATGAGCTGCGCCGTGGGGTCGTTGTGAGGGTCGGCCGTATACAGGCCCTCGATGTCGCTCATGAGGACCACAAGGTCGGCACCCACAAGAGCACCGACGATGGCAGCAAGCGAGTCGTTGTCGCCGAACTTGATCTCGTCGACGGCAACGGTGTCGTTCTCGTTGACAACGGGCACGCAGCCCAACTCAAGCAGGCGTTCCATGGTGAGGCGCGCATGCAGGTAGGCGCTGCGCGACCCCGTGTCGTTGCGCGTGAGCAGGACTTGACCTATGGAGAGGCCCTCCTGGGCAAAGGCGCGCGCATAGGTCTGGATGAGCGCCACCTGACCCACCGAAGCGCATGCCTGAAGCACGTCGACCTCATGCGGGCGCGCCTCAAAACCAAGGGGCGCCAGCCCCGCCGCGATGGCGCCGGACGTGACGAGCACGACCTGGACGCCATCACGCACGAGGTGGGCGATCTGACCGGAAAGGTCAGCAATGAACTCTTCGTCGAGATGGCCGCCTTGCCCCATGAGGGTCGAGGAGCCGATCTTGACGACGACGCGCTTCGCAGTCGGGAAGTCCGTCGCAAGCTCGCTAGTCACGAGACTCATCCTCGTCAGCGTCGTCTTCCTCGACGTCTTCCTCGAAGTCGTCGCCTTCATCGTCGGAATCTTCGAGGTCATCGTCGTCGGAGTCTTCCTCGCCGCACTCAAAGCACGTGGCAAACGCGGCCGGGTCGAAATCGTCTTCGACCTCGTCGGAGTCGCCGTCTTGCTCTGCATCCCACACGAGCGTCTGCATCAGGTCTTCGTCGGCCACGTCGTCGTAATCATCGACACCGCTGAACTCAAGCTCGAAGCCGAGGATCTGGACGGTGTCACCGTTATGTGCACCGGCCTTGATGAGCGCCGCGTCCACGCCCAGGCGAGCAAAACGGTGCTGCAGGTACAGGATGGCCTCGTCGTTTTCCCAGTCGGTCTGCACGACCATGCGCTCGATGGCCTTGCCGGAAACGCGCCAGACATCGGATGCGATCTGCTCCACATGGAAGGAACGCTCGCGCTTCTGGCGACGCCACGTCCACACCTGGCCGAAGTTCTCCTGTGCGAGGTCGTTGGCTGCAAGCTCGGCGGCAGCGCGGGCACGCTGCTCGCGCACCATCTGGCCAACGCGAAGCATGAGCTCGTGCATGCCCGAACCGGTGGCGGCGGACACGCAGAAGTACGGGATGCCCTCACGCTCAGCGAGCCCCATCATGCGGGCGTCGTTCTCCTCGGTGCCGGGCAGGTCGCCCTTGTTGCCCACGATGACGGAGGTACGCTGGGCAAGCTCGTCGGCATACATGGAGAGCTCGGCCTTAATGACCTCATAGTCGTGAACCGGGTCGCGGCCCTCATAGGAACCGCTCAGGTCGACGATGTGCATGATGAGGGCAGTGCGCTCCACGTGGCGCAGGAACTCGTGACCCAGGCCCTTGCCCTCGCTGGCGCCCTCGATGAGACCGGGGATGTCTGCGACGACGTAGTCGTAATTCTCAACGCGCACCATGCCGAGGTTGGGCTGGAGCGTGGTGAAGGGGTAATCTGCAATCTTGGGGCGGGCGGCACTCATATAAGAAATGAGCGACGACTTGCCAACACTGGGCATGCCAACAAGGCCCACGTCGGCCATGAGCTTCATCTCGAGCTCGATCAGGTGCTCATCGGCGGGCTCACCCTTCTCGGCAAATGCCGGGGCGCGACGCACGGACGTGCAGAAGTGGGTGTTGCCCCTGCCGCCGTGACCGCCCTCGGCAATCACAACCGACTCGCCGTGATGCGTAAGGTCGGCAATCTCATAGAGGCGTTCCTGCGTCTCGGGGTCAAGCTCGTACACAACCGTGCCAAGCGGCACGGGAAGCACGATGTCGGCACCGTCGGCACCGTGACGCTTGGCACCCTGGCCATGCGTGCCACGGCCGGCCTTGAAGTGGTGTTTGAAGCGGTAGTCAATGAGCGAGGAGCGCTGCGCGTCGGCCTGGACGACAACGTTGCCACCGCGGCCGCCGTCGCCGCCGTCGGGGCCGCCTTTGGGAACATGGGCCTCGCGGCGGAACGACATGCAGCCTGCGCCGCCGTCGCCGCCCTTGGCATTGATGTGTACCTGATCGATGAACAAGGTGGTCTCCTATACAAAAGCGGACCCCGCAACTTGACAGCTGCAGGGTCCGTAGATACTCAATCCGTGGCGAAAGCCGACAAAGACCTACTCGGCAACCGTCTCGAGCGGAAGGATGTGCACGCGACGCTTGTCGCTGGTGGTGTACTTCACCGTGCCATCGATAAGAGCGAACAGGGTGTCGTCCTTGCCCTTGCCCACGTTCTCACCGGGGTGGAACTTGGTGCCATGCTGACGAACGAGGATGGTGCCAGCGGTGACAACCATGCCGTCGAAACGCTTGCAGCCAAGACGCTTGCCGATCGAATCGCGGCCGTTACGGGAAGTACCCGTGCCCTTCTTATGTGCCATGACAGACTCCTAAATTACTTTCAATCGGACTTACTAAGCGACCTTGGTGATGCGCACCTTGGTGAGGTACTGGCGATGGCCACGCTTGCGCTCGTAGCGCTTACGACGACGGAACTTGTACACGATGACCTTCTTGTCACGGTACTGCTTGAGGACCTCGCCCTCAACGCAAACCTTGGCAAGGGCCTCGGGGTCAGTGATGGCCTGCGTGCCATCATTGACGAAAAGAACCTCGTCGAACGTGACGGTAGCGCCCTCTTCGACCTCGAGCTTCTCGATGTCGATGATGTCGCCCTCGGCAACCTTATACTGCTTACCACCGGTCTTAACAATTGCGTACATGTGAAGTACCTTCCAGCTCGCGACAAATGCAAGTTTGAATACTAACACTGCAGAATCAGACCCGTCAATGAAATTTCGGGGTACTGAGAAGTCCGCAAAAAACTATCAAAGAAAGCGTGTGCCTCTGGACCGTTCCCTTTGCTAAGGAAGGGAAACAGGCAACCCTTAGATAGTACGCCTACCGCGCTCGATTAGCGCAACCGACAAGCTTGCGTCACCAGAAATACGTGTTTGGCCGTCAGACAAGCCATCGGACATGTCGTCGATGAGGTCGTTGAACGCATCGAGAGGCAGTCCCTCCAAGAGCGCCACGGCGACAATGCCGCGCACATCGAACTCAAGCAGCGCCTCAATGACCGCCTGTGCCGCCTCGGCGTCAACCGTGGAAACCGCCACATCGGCCTGTATGCGCCTCACCGCGACCGTCCACATGGCCTCGGTGCGCTCGAAAACGATCTGCGCGCCGCACGCCAAGTCGATGCGCCTGCCATCGAGGGCGTCCTCGGTGTTGTTGTAGGCCGAGTGCGTGGTGGTGCCGATGGTGGAGTCACCGTCGGCGTCGGGCTTCTCGGCCATGAGCAGGGCAGGCGCCGAAGAAATGCGCGCCAAGACGGTGAATGCGGCGGCCTCGGTCACCTGCACGACAACGCCGGAGAGCACCGTTTCCCAAGGCAGCTCGTCGGCGGTGGTGCGCAGGATGAGCGTCACGGGACCGCACACGGCCTCGAGCATCGAGGGAAGCCCGGTCGAGGGGTCCGCAACGGCAGCCTGAAGCTTGTCCGCAAGCTCGGCACGCCTCACGCCGGCGAGCTTCTTGGAGACAAAGACCTCCGGCCGCGCGGGACTCGAGGGCGCCATGATGGCGCAACCGTCGAGCACAAGCACGCTCGTGCGTCCGGAAAACTCGATGTTCACCGAGGCCCTCGGTAGCTTTGCGGCACGCTTGGGGGCCACGACCTGCGCGCATACGCTCGCGCCGGGAACAAGATCGGCCACCGTGGTAGCCGAGATGCCGGCCAGCGGCACAAACAGCATGCCGTAAGGGCCAGCGTCGAGGAAACATGCGTCAAGCGAGGCGTCGATGTGGTCGACGCGCGTTCGAAGAATATCGCCAGGAGAAAGCGTCAGATCGGGCGACTCCATGTGCCGTCCTTCCCTTCAAGGTACTGCGCAGTGCGCACGACAGAAGTGCGGAGGTTACGCTGGAATGATACGACGTAATCTTGCGTCGACCCAGCAGAGGAACCGCGAACGGCAAGCGACTCGGCGAGCTGTCGGCATACTTCGGCCAACAGGACGTCGGGACGCAGCGCGCCCTCGTTTGATGAACGGGTCGTGAAGGAAAGGTGCACGCCGCCCGACTCGCCCGGATCCACGCAAACGTCGCCCACGAGCTTCTCGGTGAGGTCTACCTTCTTCGGCTTGCCATTGCGCAGATATTCAATCTGCCCCTGGGCGCGCACCGCCTCGACCGCACGTCGCACGTCTTCGGCGTCAAACGCCATAGGCACGCGTCGGGCCAAACGGAAAGGTCGGCCTCCCAGCACGCGATGATGAGGTTCGCGCCAAGGGACGGCCCATGGACCTCGACATAGGCCGCCTGCTGAGGCATGAGGTCGGGCGGCGCCGAGCGACGCAGGTCCTCGAGGTATTCCTCAGCGGGGCGATACTCGCGCACCCAAAGGTCGAACCATTCGTCGTCTGAGGCCACCGCCACCGGCAGCGCCGGGCAGTAGGCCGCCTTGATGCGCGGGGAAAAGCCCTGGGTCACGGCATAGGGAATGCCGCTGCGGCGGATGGTGCGCTCCATGGCGCGCAAAAGCTCGAGATGGGACAGGTAGCGCAAACGGCCCGTCTCCACATAGCGGACCCTCAGGCAGTACAGCTCCTCTTCGCTCATGCTCGGCTCCTCTCCAGGTCGTTGTCAACATGAAGCGAAGGGCACACGCCGCAGCCCGAACACTTCGTCATCGTGCAGTCCGGCGTGAGAGTGCCTTCCAAGGCACGCTCCCACTCGCGCCCAAGCCAGCGCGGCGAGACTCCCGCGGAAATGTGGTCCCAAGGCAGGGGGCCGCCCACCTCGAACGGCTCGCAGGCGGCGCGCTGCATGTCGAAACCGACGTTCTCGGCCGCCTTCTCCCAAATCTCAAGCTTGAACTGGTCAGACCACGCATCAAAGCGAGCGCCCAGGCGATGCGCCTCAAGGATGAGCGGCAAAGCCTCGCGGCCGCTTCGCGAAAGCACCGCTTCGAGGAACGACGAGGCGTAGTCGTGATAGCGCAAGTCCACACCGCGCGGAACGGCATCCGCGAGAAGCTTCTGGCGACGGCGCACCTCCTCGGGAGGGGTTTGGCCGCACCACTGGAAGGCCGTCTGCGCCTTGGGGATGAAGACCGCTACCGAGGTGCCGATGCGCACCGCGCAGCGCTTTGAGGGCGGCACCGAGGCACGGGCCAGCTCCAACGCGCGGCGGCACAACTCAGCAATGCCAAGCACGTCTTCGTCGGTTTCGGTGGGCAGGCCGATCATGAAATACAGCTTCATGCGGAGCCAACCCTGCGAGAACGACGCACTCACAGCGTTCATGAGGTCGTCCTCGGTCACGCCCTTGTTGATGACGTCACGCATGCGCTGCGTGCCGGCCTCGGGCGCAAAGGTCAGGCCGCCCTTCTTCTCGCCGGCGACAAGTTTGGCCATCTCGACACCGAAGGAGTCGAGGCGCTCGGAGGGCAACGACACCGAGATGCCCTTGCCCGACAGGTTCGCATTGAGCCTGCGCAGCACGTCTTCGAGATTGGAGTGGTCGGTCGTGGACAGCGAGGTAAGCGAAACCTGATCGTAACCCGTGCATGCAAGCCCACGCATGACGGCGGCAACGATCTGGTCGGCGGGCCGCTCACGCACGGGACGGTACGTCATGCCCGCCTGGCAGAAACGACAGCCGCGCGCACATCCCCTCAAAACCTCGACGGCAAGCCTGTCCTGCACGACCTGGGGATAGGGCACGAGCGTCGTGTTGACGGGGTCGAGCGCCTTGAAGTCGGCGACAACGCGCTTCACGACCTTCTCGGGCGCACCAGACCCCTCGACGGGAACGACATGCGTGCGCCCGAAGGAATCCTCCTCGGCGCGGTAGAGAAGGGGCACGTAGACGCCGGGTATCCGCGCGAGTGCCGCAAGTATGTCGGCGCGAGGTGCATTGGTTGCACGCATGTCGCGGATGCAGCAAGCGACCTCGACGATGACCTCCTCGCCATCGCCCACCATGATGCAGTCGTACAGCTCGCACACAGCCTCGGGGTTGTAGACCGAAGGTCCCCCGCCGCAGACGATGGGGTCGTCCTGCGCACGGTCGCGCGCCATGAGCGGGATGCCCGCCAGGTCGAGCGTCTCGACGATGTTACTGGCAGCAAGCTCATGGGGAAGCTGGATGCCCACCATGTCGAACGACGCCACGGGAAAGCACGACTCCATGGAAAAGAGTGGCAGATCGCGGCGGCGCATGAGGTCGGCCATGTCGATCCAGGGCGTGTAGGCGCGCTCGCAGGCAATGCCGGGTTGGTTGTTCAAAATCTTGTACAAGATGGCCAAGCCCTGGTTGGGAAGGCCGACCTCATACGTATCCGGGTAGATGAGCACGCAGCGGAAGGACGACTCAGAGTCGCGCACCGCGCCGAATTCGTGGTCGATGTAGCGAGACGGCTTCTCAACCAGGTCAAGGAGCGGCTCGACGCGCCCCCAAAGGTCAACTCGTTCATGCATCGAGATCATAGATCCGCTCCTGCTCCTTGATATCCTCGGTCTGCGACCGCTTTCCCTGCAGCCTCAACCTGACCGGCCTGGCGCATACGTCCCTGCATGACCGTGCCGGCCACCCATGTGCCCGCCGCGGCCACCCCCGCCTTGACAAGACATGCCGGAAGCGGGGTGCGCAGGGCAAGCCCGGCGACCTGCTTGCACACAAGCGAAAACGCCGTGAGGCCAGCCACATCCACCAGCCGTTCCTTGCCCATGGGCGCGCCGTAGTTCCCCGCAAGCTTGAAGAGCATCGCAACCTCGCAAGCAAGCATGGCCGGGGTATCAGCGCCCCTAAGAAAGGTAAGCGCCCCCAGCATCGCGTTGTCGCGCACCGCCTGCCCCACGATGCGACGGCCCTGCTCGTCTTGGCAGCAGTCAAGCGCCGCGCCGAGCATCGTCTCGAAGTCAGGCAGGGTATCGATGAGCCAGCGCGCCAGCATGCCGCCTACGGCCATCTCGTCGCACACGACGATGTCCTCGGTACTCACCTCTCGGGCGACCAGGGCACGAGCCCGCTCGGCAGCCGCATCATCAAAGTGTACAAGCACCAAGCATGGCACCCGGCGCGAGGCGTAGGCGCGGTACAGGTCGGCGGCAACAGCGGCGTCTTGCCCGGCCAGCACGATGACGGCATCGGCCATGGCGTGCACCACGGCGGGTTCATAGCCCACCCCTACGCCGGCGACATATAGGCGAAGCGAGGCGGTCTTGGGTCGCAGCGCTCGCTTGACCGCACGTGCCAAGCCCCCATCGCAGCCTTGCCCCACCGCCACACACAGTCGCAGCGTCTTAGAGGCCGCGCGGCTCGTTTGTCTTCTTGCCTTCACACCCGCCTTGGCGGCGTCATACAGTAGGTTCACGGCAACACGCTCCATCGTAGAAGTCGCCTAAAAATGGGCACGCAGGCTCTCGCGCCCGTCATGGGCCCCCGCCGACAAGACGATGCCAACCGTAAGAAGTTGAACGATCATCGACGAGGAGCCGAAGCTGATAAACGGCAACGGGATGCCCGTGATGGGCATCAGGGAAAGGCACATGCCGATGTTCTCAAATATCTGGAACGTCCACATGGCCGCAATACCCAAAAGCGTAAGTTTAGCGAAAAGCGACTCCGAGCGCATCGCGATGCGAATGGCAGAGAACACAAGCACCATGTAGAGGGCGATGAGCACCGCGGCGCCCACGAAGCCAAACTGCTCGCTCAAAAGGGCAAACGCGAAGTCGGTGTGGGCCTCGGGCAAGAATCCCGACGCAGCCTGGGTGGCATTGCCGAACCCTTTGCCAAACAAGCCTCCCGAACCCACTGCAATCATCGACTGGCGCAAGTTATACCCGGCGTTGGTGGTGTCCGAGTCAGGGTCGAGAAAGACGAGCAGGCGGTTCATCTGGTAGTCCTTGAAAAGCGAGTGCTCGTCACCCACCAGGTTGTCGATGATGCCGTCGGTAAGAAGGACGGCTGCGACACCCAGCACAAGCAAGATGACGGTGACGATCACCCAGGACCGCTTGGGTCCGGCCATGACGATCACCACGGCGCCCGACACCAAGATCACGAGGCCCGTGCCGAGGTCGGGCTGCAGCAAGATGAGCAAAAACGGCACGGCAAGGACGGCACAGAGGCGCACGTAGTCCGAAAGCGACGTCACACGTCCGCCGTAGCGCGCGCACAGCGAGGCCATGAGCAGGACCGTCACGGGCTTGGCAAGCTCAGAGGTCTGGAATGTAAAGCCGATGACCGGTATCTTCACCCAGCCGGTAAGGCCGTTGGCGCTGTAGGCAAAAAACGGCAACAAAGGGGCAAGCATGAGCGCGCAGTCAATGACGAGCAGCGCAAGCGTGCAGTTGGCAAGCTTGCGCATGTCAAAGCGATACATCGCGAGCGCCACCACGAAACCGAGGCCGGCGCCCAAGGCCTGACGCGCAGGCGAGGCGGCGGCGATGGAAAGCGACACCGAGTACACCACCACGAGACCGTATGCCACCAGCGCGACAGTAGCCGTAACGACAGCAGGATCGAGCCCTGCAAAAAAGAAGCGCAGAGAAGGGCGGGCGGGGTGGTGCGCGAAATCAAGGCGAGCCTGTTTTATCGAACGCATCAGTCCATCACCTGCTCGGTCGAAACCTCGCGCGTCATGAGGATCGAAACGGGGTCCGTCATTTCCACGCCGTACACGGCGCCCAGCACACCGCGGCACACGTTCGAGGCGACGTAGCCACCGCCGCCGCCGTGCTCGACGATGGCAGCCACCACGTACGTTGGATCCTCGGCAGGCGCGGCGGCACAGAACCAGGCATGCGGGTTGTCGTCATCGTCTCCTGCCTCGCCCGTACCGGACTTGCCCATGACCGTGACGGGCAAACCCGCAAAATAGTCGCCCACATACGTCTCGTTCACCACACCGACGAGCGCATCGTTCACAAAGGACAGGATGTCCTGCGAGATCGAAACCTCGCAGCTCGGCTTCTGCTCCGCCGTGATGATGGGCTCGCGGGTCTGGTTGGAAAGGACGTCAAGCAGCACGTGGGGCCACATCTCCACCGCCCCGTTCACAAGGCCGCAGTACGCGTAGCACATCTGAAGAGGCGTGACGAGGATGTCGCCTTGGCCGATGGCAATGTTTGCCGTGTCGCCGCCCTGCCAGGCGCGCGCGGAGTCCTCGACCCAAGTGTAGTGGTTCCACTTCCATTCGGCATCAGGCACGCGACCCTGTGACTCGGCCGGCAGGTCGATGCCGGTCGCCGAGCCAATGCCCCAGCGGCGAAACATCTCTTGAATGCCCTCGGGATGGTCGGAGTAGTAAAACGCCTTCGCAATCTCGTAAAACACGGTGTCGCAGGAATTGGTGATGCCCTCGTAGAGATTCATCCAGCCGTGTCCGGAGTGGTTCCAACAATGCATGCCGTATTGCTCGCCAAAGCCCGTCCAATAGCCCGTGCACTCGACAAGGGAGCTTGTCGTGGTCATGCCCGACTCAAGCGCGGCGCAGGTCGTGAACGGCTTGATGGTGGAAGCAGAGGGGTACAGGCCGTTGATGGCGCGGTTGAGTAGCGGGGTGTTCGCACCCTCGGCAATGAGCTGCGCCCAAGCATCGGTACTGATGCCGCCGATGAACGCGGAGGGGTCAAACGTCGGGTAGCTTGCCATGGCAAGAACCTCGCCGGTCTTGCAGTTAATGCAGACGCACGATGCGCCCGTAGGCTTGTAGTGAAGGTAATCGCTTGCCTCAAGGCCGAGAAGCAGCGCTTGCTCTGCGGCAGCCTGCACCGTTGCGTCCACGGTAAGCCGCACGTCGCTTCCCGGCTCGGGATCGACTTCCGAGGCTATCCCCAAGATGTTGCCCGAGACGTCGACATAGACCTTGCGCGAACCGCGCACGCCCTGCAGCACGTTTTCATATTGGTATTCGACACCTGACTTGCCCACGATGTCGCCTGATTGATACGTGAGCTGACGTTGCGGGTCGGCGTTGAACGCCTCGAGCTCCTCGCTCGAAATAGTGCCCGTGTACCCGAGCAAATGGCACGCAAGGGAACCGTAAGGATAGGTGCGCACCGTGCGAGACTCCACCGAGACGCCGGGGAACTGGCCGGGGTGCTCAACCACGTAGGACACGGCGCTTTCGGGCACGTCGATCATGACCGTGCGCAGCGACTGCGCGCCCTCCGACGCGCTCTGGATGTTGCGGCGCACGGCCACGTCGGGCATGCCGAGCAGGTTGCCCAGACGGCGCACAACACGCGAGTTGTCTGCCACGGACTTGTCGGCGACGACCGCCATGCAGGTGCGGTTGCCGACGAGGACGTTGCCGTTGCGGTCGAGGATGCGCCCGCGCGTCGCACGCAACGACACCTCGGAGGTGCTGTTCGAGTTGGCCTGGTCGGAGTAGTCTCGTCCCGAAATGACCTGCATGCCCCAAAGGCGCAGCAACAGCACGCCAAAGGCGGTGCCTGCCAAAGCGGAAAAGATTGCCGTGCGTCTGCGAAGCCCCGCCTGGCCGGAGACGTCGAGTGATTCCGCCGGCCTGATGGGCGACCGCCCCGAGTTGAAATCAAGACCGCTGGCACCCGTGAGGGGCGGGACGGCATGGCCGGCCCGATGGCGCACGACGAGAAGAACGGCAACGCACACAACCGCCAACACGGCAATGACGATCACAACGAGGACTGACGTGTCCAAGACGCGCACCTCCCCTTTTTCAACAGATAAATCGGACCGGCTAGCGAAGCCGGCGAGAACGCCGGCCGCCAGAAAGCCCGGCATAGATGGCAAAGACCAGGAGCGCGAAGAGCGAGTCGAGCACGGACGCGAGCAACGCAAGGCCCACGACCTCGCCCATCGTTGCCCCCATAGTGCCCAAAAGCACCATGACGGCGGCGGAAATGAGGTTGTACACAACGTCGGCGGCAAAGAAGACGATGCAGGCCCTCAAGGGTTCGCGCAGAAGGGCCGGCTTGCCCAGGTGCGCGCAGGCAAATGCAAAAATGCTGCCGAGCAGCGACGACAGCCCAAGCGTGGAGGACCCGAGCATGTCAAACAAGAGACCGAGGGCAAATCCCGCAATGACGCCGGCGAAAGCCCCTTTGCGCAGAGCCAGAAAGAACACCGCGCACAGAAGGAAGTTCGGCACGGCGCCCAGAAGGCTCACATGGCCGCCCAACAAAAGTTGGACCAGCACACAGGCAACCACAACCAAAACACTGGAACGCTTCGAGCTGCAGGAATCGGGCACTGTCGGCATCACTGGGCATCACCTGCACTTTGGCCACTTTCAAGGTCCTGGTCGGTCGACACTGCATCAACCTGCGCGCCATATGCCGTGATGACAAAGACCTCCGAGGCGTTTGCGGCCTGCGTCAAGGGCTTTACCACTATGTCCTGGAAAAGAGACGAGGGCTCGCTCACCACGCTTACCACCATACCCACCGCAAGACCCTTCGGGTAGACGTCGCTTCTCCCCGACGCCCTCACGACATCGCCCACGCTCACCGCGTCATCGCTGGACACGTAGTCGACGCGCACCGTGGAATCCACAGAACCGGACAGAATGCCCGCGGCGCCGCTCTCCCCCACCGACACGCTCATGGAAAACATGGGGTCATTTATCAAACGGACCGTTGCCGTGGTAGGAGAGACGGCACACACCTGGCCGACAAGGGAGGCGCCGTCCGTC
>JAHZHK010000034.1:0-400 GCA_019420325.1 Coriobacteriaceae bacterium
CTGGGTCTCTCATGACGAGTAATAGCACTCAAATGATTCACAAGGTTCAAGCTCATGTTAAAGTTGTGGCACATGTTAGCCGTGTATGGGACGCGCTGGGCATTTTATCGACATGTCGAACAAAGTTCGCTGAATGGGCAATCGATTTTGTCTATAACGAGTTTGTTCAGTGTCCTGATGATGCAAAACAGGAGCTTGCAGATTCGTTCATCCCAGTTCTCCGTTGGTTTTTAAGTGTTGAGCAACAACGCAATATTGGTCCTGGACGTCAAGAACGTGTTCAAGAAATTGAGGCGTTTTGCAATAGCAGCGTGGCTATTGAGGGTGATGGAGTCTCAATCCAGCTATGCAATCAAAATAAGCCTAGTTCGGATGTTCTCGTGAGTATCATCGTTCCTGC
>JAHZHK010000034.1:410-25656 GCA_019420325.1 Coriobacteriaceae bacterium
TAACGAGTTGCACATTGAGAGAACTCTGAAATCTATATTGGGACAAACTCTTGAACAAATCGAGGTCATTTGTATAGATGACGCCTCTACTGATGCGACGCCGGCCATACTCTCTGAGTATGCTCAACGGGACATGCGGCTCCATGTCATAACGTATGACGAAAATAAAACTGCTAACCAAGCGCGTAAAGATGGCGTTATGGCTGCTCGGGGGCGGTATATCCTTTTTTGCGACGGGGATGACACCATTGAACCCCGAACGTGTGAAGAGCTTTATAACGAGATGATGGAAAACCCTGTCGATATTTTGCATTTTGGGACGAATGTTGTGGCACAGGATTCGTTCGAAGAAGACTCAGTATGGGTAAAAACTAACACATTGCCTTATTATGGATTGCTGTGGGGCAAGCAGGTTTTCGAGGGCTGTTTTCGCGGGAAATTGTACGGATATAACTTGTGGAATAAAATGTACAGTTCCGTTCTTGCGAAGAAGGCATTTGCTCATGTAAAAGACGGGTCGTTCCCGCGTGGACAAGACGTCTACGCCTTCACATTGTTGGCTTATTTTGCGGAATCATATCGTGGTATCTTACCGCGATACTATAACTACCACCTTGGGTCGGGGATGGACGGGACTGTGTCCCTCAGTCCTGATAAGTTCTCGGCTTTTTGTTCGCTATCACGTGTGTCTAATGCCTTGAAAGAATTCTTTGTTGAGCAGGGAACTCTCGATGAATATATAGATGTGTGGGATGAAATGTACAATCGCCTTATTGGTGACTGTATTAATAAATGGCATAAAAAAGTTGCCGACGAGGACAAACCTGCATGTCTAATGGAACTACTGCAGAGCTGGCCAACATGGCGAGTTGTGGAAGGTGTGGCCCGACGCTATTGGACAAAACAGGATGTTTTTGCAAAAATCCTCATGGGCAACTCGTCTAGCGAGCGCAGAATGGGTAGGCCGAAAAAAATCGGTATGTACTACCATAAGTGCGTTGGCGGTGGTGTCGAGAGGGTTATCGAATATCTCAACAAGCTGTATCGATCGATGGGGCTTGAGGTCGTGCTGATTACCGATATTCAAGGTCCAGAAGATAAGATACTTTATGCCGTAGATGGAGGAACGCGACGCCGTGCCATTCCTAACGCGGGCGCTGGATGTTCGGGATGCTATATCGAACGCGCGCATGCGCTTGAGGATATTGTCGAGCAAGAACATATAGACGTTCTTATATATCACGCATGGAATACGGGCCTACTGCTATGGGACATGCTGACGGCGCAGTCTCTGGGCGTTTCGGTCCTGGTACACTGCCATAGCGTATTTTCTATACGGTGCATGCTTGGACAGTCCTATTTTGGAGTTTTGCCTTGGGTACTTGCTGTTGCAGACGGTCTAGTTTGTCTGAGTGAAGTGGATTATGCATTTTGGAGCATGTTTAATGGCAACGTCCATCATGTGATTAATCCACTTAACAGCGCAATGCTTGAGGGCATGCCTGCGCAGCTCGACACGAACATAATTTTATGGACAGGTCGGCTTGAGCCTGAAAAGCGTCCTCAGGATGCTTTGAGGATTTTTGCTAAGATTTATATGGCCATGCCCGATGCTTGCCTAAAAATTCTCGGCAAGGCTCCGAGAGAGGAAGACCTACTTTTTCTCGAAAATCTTGCGAATGAATTGGGCATAGCAGAAGCCGTTGAATTCTGCGGCTTTCAAGACGACGTGGCTCCATATTATAAGGAAGCGTCCGCTTACCTTATGACATCGGAATTCGAAGGCTTCCCCTTGGCGCTGTCCGAGGCGTTGATGGCAGGACTTCCTGTTGTTATGTATGATCTTCCCTATCTAACTCTTGTTCGAGATAATCCAGGAATCATTTCAGTTCCGATTGGAGACATCGATAATGCAGCAGGAAATCTGACGAGGCTTCTCGATAATCGAGAGCTTCGCCTGAGGCAAGGTAATGCCGGTCGTGCATTCATCGAGGGACTGGCTTCATATGATTATCGACAGGCGTGGACGGAAATATTCAATTCGCTTAGCGGGCAACATGCAGCTCCATCCTTACGTGCGCCTGAGATGGTAATGTGGGAGACTTTGCTCATGCATTACCAATGGGGTGTCCGCCGTCTGGAACAAAAGGCTGGTCGTGCCCAGAACCTTGCGCGTACGGTGACGCAGGCGTCGTCTCAGGCTGAAGAGTATCGTGAGGAGATAGAACGTATCCACTCTTCGGCGACTTACAAGATTGGTCGCATTGCCACCTGGCCTGTCCGTAAGGTTAGGACATTTGTGAACTGCATCAAGGAGCATGGTTTTCATGAAACGATGCTCATCTATACCCGTCGGGGATAAGGCGATCGATGACGCCGGCCTGAGTGACGCAACTCAACTCAGGCCGGCGTTTTACGGCTGTCATATAGAACGTTCGGAGATTCTGGATGACTTGCAACGTTAGGGGCCAATAATGGATTCCCCACTTCTTTCCATCATCGTTCCGGTTTATAACGGGGAAAGTTGGGTTATCCCTGCTGTTGATGGAATTCTGTCACAGACACGTCCAAGCTTTGAGCTGATTGCTATCGATGATGCATCACGCGACGCAACTTCTAACATTTTGGCGGAGCGTTGTAGGGAGGATTCTCGCATAAGGGTCCTAACGCATAAAACCTGTCTTGGCGCTGGGCCCTCTCGCAATGACGGCATGGACATTGCGAGAGGGAAGTACCTGCTCTTCCTGGACGCCGACGATCTTTTTGAGCCCAACCTCGTTGAGAGTGTTGCAACTGAGGCCGAGCGTATCGACGCAGATGTAGTGCTCTTTGGTGCAGATGAGTTTGAAACGGAGGGGGAATGGCGGTCTAACCGATTCTTCCTCGTCAGCGATCTGGTTCCTGCCGCAGTGCCGTTCAATCGCAATGACATACCGAATCGTCTCTTTCAGCTCTGTACGCCTGAGCCATGGACGAAGCTCTTTCGTAGGGACTTCGCCATGGAGAACGGGTTGCGGTTTCAGGGTTTGCAAAATACCAACGACATGCTGTTCACTCTTTCTGGGCTTGCGTTGGCTGCGCGCGTCGGAGCGGTGCCCGACGTTCTCGTGCACCATCGTGTGGGCAGGCCGGGAAGCATCCAAGCGTCGCGTGGGCGGGATTCCCTTGCGTTTCTCGCTGCTTTGCGAGCAGTAAAGCAGCGCTTGGAGGTCGAGGGCCTGTTTGACCAGCTGGCTGAGAGCTTTGCGAATCTGGTTGTCTTCCATTGCTTGTTTAACGATGATGCCCCTGCTTCTTGGGCCGAGGTGTTTGCCGAACTTGGGGTTAGTGGATTGCCCGAGCATGCCTTTTGGCTTGATGGCGACTATGAGCGCTACACAAGGCTCGTTCTTGCTTCATGGGAAGAGGGAAACGGGTTGACTTGTGCTTATGGAAAAGACTTCTGGTACAAGGCGGCGCTTCTTGAGCGGGCCGACTTGGAAAGGAGCGCCCAGCGGGCTGATGAGTTGCAACGCCGAGTGGATGATGCCTGGCGAGAGACGGAGCTCGTCAAAGCATCCCTGTCATTCCGGGTGGGTTCGACTCTCACAGCGCCTATACGCAAGTTGAGAGAGAGATAGAGAGTGGATCGGCTTGCACCAGCTTATGGGTGAAATTGCATAGACAAGCGGCGGCTATGCCTGGGCGGTAGATGGCAATGATGTGTCGCAGCAGGGTCGAAGTAGTCCGCGGGGAGCGCTTTCTAAGGTAAGACAAATGGTTGGGGCGTCTAGCGGATTACTTTCGAGGCTCGTATCTCAGTCGCCCATCGAGCATGTGGAAGCCTCGTTCTATCCACCCCCACAGCAAGTCGATGATGAGCGAGAACGCATAGGACACGCCCAACAGCAGCAGGAACACCAAAGGTGACCACTTGGGCAGGTAGATAAAGGCCTGGCACCAGTGGTAGCAGAAGAAACTGTGGGTGAGCCAGATGTTGGTGCTGTGCTTGCCGATGGCTTCAAGGGGTTTGGCGAGTCGGGCCCCGAGCCTGGTCGTGGCAAGGGTCGCCAGGCACAGGCAGACGATGGGGGCCCAGAGGAAGTCGTATCGCATACCCGCCCCGAGTTTGAAGCGCAGGCACACAAGTCCTGCCAGGCAAAGCAGCGAGGCGAGGCATGCCAGATAGTGCCCAGCGAGTTTGGCCTTGACGCGCGAGAGCAGGTCCCAGCGCGCAAAGAGGCAGCCCATGAGGAAACACGCTGACCACCGCATCGTCTGGTAGAGCTTGCCCCATAGGATGCTCCCTGTGAAATCGGCCGCCCAATCGAGGCGGGCGAGCTCGGGAATGAGCCACATGGCCGCAGCGTTCCAGACGCATATGGCGAGCAAATCGACGGTAAAAGTGCCGCGTCGCCTGTCAAAGAAGCGCGTTATCAGGGGGAAGGCGAGCAACAAGATGAGATAGTCGGTGAAGAACCACCACTCGCCGTTGTAGGTGATCTGAAGCCCCGTGATGTTCCAGAAGAGGGCGGAGAGACTTGCCTGCACGTGGGGATCGTCCAGTGCGATGGAGATGGGCACGACGATGGCAAAGACCTTGAGGTAGGGAATGTAGAGGCTCTTGACTTTGGCGAGCGTAAAGTCGGAGAGTAAGCGGTTCGTTTGGACTTCGTCGACATTGCCTCCCGCTGCAAGTCTGGCTCTCTTGGCCTGGTACGACATCCATGTTCCATACCCGCCCAGAAAGAGGAAGAGTGCCACGCACATCTTGCCGAAGAGGCCGACGAGCTCGGCTGAATTGACGCTCGTGAACGTGAGGAGCGGGATATAGGAATTGCCGTCTTGAATTCTGTCAGAAAAGGCAAAGAGATGGTGGTACAGCATGAGGAGGATGGCAAAGCCCTTGACGAGCTTGGTGTCTTCTCGGCTGAATGTCGTGGCAGAGCTCACGTGGCATACCATCGATTCAAATGGTCGGATGCTGAATTGCGCGACCGAGACAGGTCGCATCGGCAGAGTATTCTATCATGCTGGCACAGAATGGGCCCCGGAGATGTCTGGTTGGTCGCGCGGTTTGTCTGAAGGAGCGGATGCAATTATGAACAGGGAGGCTCTGGACGCTGGGGAGTGGATTCAAGCCCCGCTCATCTCGGTCATCGTCCCCATTTACAAGGTCGAGCCGTACCTGCGTGAATGCGTGGACTCCATCCTCGGTCAGACGCACCGCAACCTCGAGGTGATTCTCGTCGACGACGGTTCGCCCGACGCATGCCCTGCAATCTGCGACGAGTACGCGGTGCGCGACGCTCGCGTACGCGTCATTCACAAGGCAAACGGCGGCCTGTCCGATGCGCGCAACGCCGGTCTCGACGTGGCCCGCGGAGAGTGGATCGGCTTTGTGGACTCCGATGACGTGGTTGAGCCGACGATGTTTGAGACGCTGCTCGTCCAGGCTTGTGCATATGATGCGCAAATCGCCGTGTGCAACTTTGCCGAGTTCGCAGATGGGCAAAACAAGTGCGAGGCGCTGTGGACTCGCGGTGTTCAAGACCAACGAGTGCTCTCAGGTCGTGAAGCGTGCTGTCTGCTCATGGTAGACGACGAACTGCAAAACTATGCCTGGAACAAGTTGTATGCCGCGCGTCTGTGGAATGGGGTGCGGTTTCCCGTTGGGCAGAAATACGAGGACGTCAACACGACCTATAAGCTTTTCGAGAAAGCAGATTGTGTCGTTCTCGATCCCGAGGTTCTGTACTGGTATCGGCTGCGTGGGGACAGCATTGTTGGCAGTCGCAGTCTTGCTGGCGAGTTCGATTGCGTCCAGGCCAATCTTGAGCGATGTGAGGACGTGCTGCCCCGCATCCCCGAGGCGGCTCAGCCCATGATCGATGGTGTGATGAAGGCGATTCTCAACCTTTGGCCGCTTGCGTGGGAATACAGGCGTTGCCTTACGCAACGGCAGCGCGAACTGCTCAAGGGATTTTCGACGTTTGCCGCTGAGCATTCGGTGCAAAGCACGATTCCCTCGCGTTTGGGCATTACTGGCAGGCTTGCATACAAGTTGCTGGTGCATCCTGCGTCGTGGTCGCAATGCTGCGCCTACCTGCTGGATTTTGTCTATCGACTAAAGCATGATGGACGAACCAGGTAGGAAAGGCGGTGCCTGCGTGTGGGTTGCGTCTTTGGGTCGCTCCATGCACGCGCCTCGGGTAAAATCAACACCTTGGTTTCACTGAGTTGGTAGGGTCGAGGCTGTTCAGGGGGTTTGATGCTGCAGGGGTTCAAGGAACACCAGTTTCTGTTCGAGGAACTGGTGGCGCGTGACTTTAAGACCAAGTACAAGCGCACGGTGCTCGGCATGGTGTGGAGCGTGCTCAACCCGCTGCTCACGCTGCTTGTCATGAAAATCGTCTTCACGCAGTTCTTCGGCCAAACAATGGACCACTACACCACGTATCTGTTCTGCGGCAACCTCGTGTTTAACTACTTCAACGAGGCAACCTCGCAGGGCATGACGGCCCTCATGTCAAACTCGCACATCTTCACCAAGGTCAACGTGCCCAAGTACATGTTCCTGCTCTCCAAAAACGTGCAGACCATCATCAACTTCGGCATCACGCTGTGCGTGTTCTTCGTCTTCTGCCTTATCGACCATATCACGTTTACCTGGAACTTCCTTCTTCTCATCGTGCCCATCGTGTTCCTCATGCTGTTCAATGTCGGCGTGGGCCTCATTCTGTCGGCGCTCTACGTCTTCTTCAAGGACGTGCAGTACCTCTGGGGTGTCTTCACGATGCTGCTCATGTACCTGTCCGCCATCTTCTACACCACCTCAAGCTATTCGCCGCTCATCCAGAACCTGTTCTATTGCAACCCGGTGTATGTCTACATCACGTATTTCCGCCAGGTGGTCATCGACGGACTCGTGCCCTCGGTGGGCCTGCACACGCTTGTCATCGGCTATGCCGTGGTCGCGTTTGCCATCGGCGCGCTGATTTACAAGAAGAAGAACCACGAGTTTTTGTACTACGTGTAAGGTGCGCCCATGACTGCAATGATCAGCTGCAAAAACGTATCGATTCGCTATATCACCGGCGACTTTAAGGACATCGGCCTCAAGGAGTACTTCATCCGCAGGCTCAAGCACGAGTACCACGTCACCGAGTTCTGGGCCGACAGGCACGTGACCTTCGAGCTTGAGCCTGGCGACATGCTCGGTATCATCGGCTCCAACGGCGCGGGCAAGTCCACGCTGCTCAAGGCCATCAGCGGTATCATGGTGCCCACCGAAGGCACGGTTTCGTGCAACGGCAAGATTGCGGCCTTGCTTGAGCTCGCCAGCGGTTTCGACGGCGACCTCACAGTGCGTGAGAACACCTACCTGCGCGCCGCCATGCTGGGCTACAGCCGCGCGTTTGTCGACGAGACCTACGACTCCATCATTGACTTCGCCGAGCTGCGCGGGTTTGAGGACCGCCCCTTCAAACAGCTTTCCAGCGGTATGAAGAGCCGCCTGGCGTTCTCCATTGCAAGCCTTGTCGACCCCGAGGTTCTCATCCTCGACGAGGTGCTCTCGGTGGGCGACGGGGCCTTCCGCAAAAAGAGCGAGGCCAAGATGCGCGAGATCATCGCGGGCGGCGCCACCACGCTGCTCGTGAGCCACTCCACAGGCCAGGTGCGCTCGCTGTGCAACAAGATCCTCTGGCTCGACCACGGCAACCAGATTGCCTTCGGCAACAACGTGCAAGGCCTGTGCGACGCCTACGAGCGGTACCTCAACACCAAGAAGCTGCCGGGCAAAGACGAGCTCCCGCCGCTGTTCATCGACGAGGCTCCCAAGTCGCCCTCGCAGCCTGCGGCAGACAAGGTGGCTGGGCAGGCCCCGTCTACCTCGGAGCAGGTCGCTGCCCCAACGCGCGAGGGCTCGGGCGATGTTGCCCAGGCGCCGGCTCGCAAGTCGTTCATTCAGCGTGTCGCGGGCCTTCCCAAGGCCGTGCGCATCACCGCCCTTGCCTTCGCGGCGCTTCTCATCGTCATTGCCGTGAGCGAGGCGACGTTGCCTGGGCGGATCCAGGCTTTGCCGCTCAACGAGGCGGCCCTGATGTGCGTCAACGACGACGAGGGCATCCAGGTGTGTCTGCGCGACAACAAGCTCTATGTCTTCGCCGACCGCGCCTGTACCGATGCCTCGGGGCTCTTGTTTGCCGTGCGCGCGCAGGATTCCCATGGCTACGTCACGCGCGAGACGTTCGACATCGCCTCGCGAGCCAGCGGTCGGTACAGCACGTCCGACGCCTATGTGCTCGAGGTCAACCTTGCGCGCTATGTGGGCTACACCGAGCTGCAATATGGCGAGGTAGACGCGGCTGCTCCGATGGCAGGCGATGAGTTCGAGTGGGCCTGGAGCGAGACGTACGCTCGCGGTGAGCAGGTCACGCTCAAACGAGGATAGTGCCCGAGATATGCAAATGGGCCGGACGGGATGCAGCTCGCAGCTCCCGTCCGGCCCATTTTTGCTTGCGTCTGTCGCGTGCCCGCCCTACTTTTTGGCGTTCTTCTTCACGAGCGGCTCCTGCTTGTTTACGATGCCCTTGAATGGGGTGGTAAAGAGAATGCGCAGGTCAAACATGAACGACCAGTTCTCGATGTAGTACAGGTCGTACTCCACGCGGGCCTCGATGGAGGTGTCGCCGCGCAGGCCGTTGATCTGCGCCCAACCCGTCATGCCGGGGCGCACCTGGTGGCGCAGCATGTACAGCGGCACGCTGCCCTTGAAGTCGTACACGTGCTGGGGAAGCTCGGGCCTGGGCCCCACAAGGCTCATGTCGCCCCTGAGCACGTTGAACAGCTGAGGCAGTTCGTCGATGGAGTAGCGGCGCATAAAGGCGCCGAAGGCCGTACGGCGCGGGTCGCCGGCGACAGTCCAGCCGTCCGCCTCATGCACGTTTGCGCGCATCGAACGAAACTTGTACATGTAGAATGGCTTGCGGTTGCGTCCCACGCGCTCCTGCTTGAATAGGACCGGGCCGGGGGAGGAGAGCTTGGTGCCGATGACCGCCACGAGCATGATGGGCGAAGTCAACACGATGAGCACGGCCGATCCCACCACGTCCATGAGGCGCTTGAGGAAGGCGAAGCCCAGGTTGTCGAGCACGACGCGCTGCACGTTGATGAGTGGCACGCCGCCCTCGATGCTGATTGAGGGCCTGCTGGAGAGGAACTGGTAGTATGCAGGCAGAATCGACAGCTTGATGCCGCTGCGTTTGCAGGCGATGAGGATGGGGTCGAGCAAGTCCTGCTCTTTGGCGTCGATGGCGATGACGACCTCGTCGGGCAGGGTGGCGTCGAGGATGTGGTCGATGTCGGCGTACGATCCTAGCAGCCTGATGTCCTCAATTGACGCCTCTCCGATGTTGCCCACCACGACCTGTCCGGTGCTGGGATGCGCGGCGATGCCGTGCGCAAACGCGCAGGCTCCCGCCCCCGAACCCACGATGACGACCCTGCGCAGGTCGCGGCCTGAGCGATGGATGGATTTGAGGATGTGTGTGACTGCCAGCTCTTTTAGGCATGACAGGGTCACTGAGATAATCCAGTAGAACACGACGAGCCAGCGCGAGAAGTCTATGACGCGCAGTACGAAGATGCAGTCGATGAAGAGCATGGTGGCGATGGTGTTCGCCGCGACGAGCTGCCCGAGCTTATGCGAGGTCTCGACGGTGCGATGGCGGTCGTACACGCCCAGAAGGCCATAGAAGAAGACGTACAGCGGCGAGAAGGCGGTGACCCACAGCACATGCTCGGCCATCGTGCCGATGGGGTTTTCGCCTGAGAAAAGGCAGAAGCGCAGCCAGAATGCGATGGCCATGGAGATGGGGGCGATGAGGATGTCGGTGAAGTACGACATGATGCTGAACGCCCGGCGTCCGGGTCTTACCATAAGGTTCCCTTCGGGGCATGGCGCGTAGTGCCATGCGATTGCGATAGAGTAACCTTTCATTTTAGGGGATTTTTGCATACCGTCGCCGCAGACGCCCAATGAACGCCAATCCTCTAAGATGGGGACACAGTTCAAGCAGGGGAGGAGGGGCGATATGAACGAGCGCGGCAAGTCGGAATGCGCCTGCAGCGGCCGCAAGGTGCTGTATGCTGCCTCGACGTTCGGCCATCTGCGAAGCTTCCACCTCCCTTATATCGAGGCCTTACGTGCCGACGGATTCGATGTGACCCTGCTTGCAGGGGGCGACCCGGTGGCCGCCGGCATGCCGCAGGGCGTGCGCTGCATACCTGCCGACTTTGTGAAGTCTATGTCCTCACCGCGCAATTTTGCCGTGGCCCGTGAGGTGTCGCGCTTGCAGCTGCGCGAGCGCTTCGACATCGTGCTGACGCACACCTCCCTCGCGGCGTTCTTTGTGCGCTTAGGCATTTTGGGGGCCGTGCAGCGCGACAAAGGAGCGCGTCCTCGTGTGGTGAACACCGTGCACGGGTATCTCTTTGATGCCGACGCGTCGTTTTTGCGCAGGGCCGCCCTGCTTGCTGCCGAGCGCCTTTGCGCCGGCGTGACCGACCAGATCGTGGTCATGAATCGCCAAGACGCCATCATTGCTCGTGAGCACAGGCTCTGTCGGGGACAGGTGGTGGAAACGCCCGGCATGGGCGTTGTGCTCGACGGTCTGCATCCTGCTAGCGCCTGCGAGCGGGCTTCTGCCCGTCGTGCGTTGGGCATGCGCGACGACGCGTTCGTGTGCCTGTGCGTCGCCGAGTTTTCCCAGCGCAAGAACCAGCGTTTGTTGATCGAAGCCCTTCCTAACCTGCCCGAGCGTGTGGTTCTCGCTTTGCCCGGCAGGGGCTCTGGGCAGCAGGCATGTCTCGGCCTCGCCCGTGAGCTCGGGGTTGAGGGACGGGTTGCGATGCCGGGGCATCTCGACGCCGCCGGTCTTGCCCTATGGCGTGCGGCAAGCGACGCGTGCGTCTCGGCAAGCCGCTACGAGGGGCTGCCGTTTCATGTGGTTGAGGCATTTGCCTGTGGTCTACCTGCGGTTTTAAGTTCCGTGAAGGGTCACGTTGACCTCGTCGATCCTGGCGTAAACGGCCTGTTGTTCAATCAGGGCGATGCTGCCGGATTCTGCTCGTGCGTCGAGCACCTGCTCGCCGACCCAGCGGTTCTGGTCGAGATGGGCGAGCATGCCGTTGTGACAAGTGCGAGATACAGCCTTGCGCGCGTGTTCGAGCCGTTGCGTGCCGTGTATGAGGGGCGAGAGGCCTCGCGTGAGGTGTAGGCCGCCTTTCTTGCTTGCGCCATGGGGTCTCTTCACACGCCGGCCACGTTCTCCCCACAGGCTCGTCACTGCGCTGAGCTGATATGGTGGGGTTTGCCCAGGGGGCCTGTTTGCTGCGTTCGGGCCTCGATAAAATATTGCTTTGGCCGCGTGCTCGGCCACATACATGTCCATTGGGGTCTCCTGGCACCAAAGATATGAAACGGAGGGACGATGTCCGCTCACTTCAAGCAGGACCCGAACCATCCTGATGCCGGCGACTATGGTCGCAACGAAGCCTATTATCAGACGCGCCACTCCGCGTATTCCTCAAGCAAGAAGCCGCATTCGCGTCGCACTTTCGTCATTGGCGGCGTGTGCGTGGCAGCGGTCGCGGTTGTCGGCGCCGCAACGCCTGCCATGGCCAGCGGGGTCATCGATGACCTCAAGGTAAAGGCGGGCAGTGTGTCCGACCTGCTCAATCAAACTCTTGATGCATTCAAGAGCATGGATTTCACCAGCGCTTACGATTTGTCGGTCAAGACGTCCGCTGAGATCAAAGACTTCCAGAGCGAGCTCGAAGGTCCCCTGTGGAGCGCCGCCGAGTTCGTTCCCGTTGTCGGTGGCGACGTCAAGGCGGCCCGCTCGCTTGTGAGCATGCTCGGCGACCTTGTCGAGGACGCCCTCATTCCTCTGTCGCAGGATCTCAACGGCGTCTCGCTCGACACGCTCATTACCAAAAACGAGTACGACCAGACTCAGATCGACCTTCCGACGCTCCAGACGGTCGTCGACGCGGTGAAGAGGGTCATGCCCGCACTCACCGAGGCGGTCGACACCGTCAACGGCATCGGTAAGCTCCACATCGCCCAGCTTGCCAAGATCGTTGACCAGGCCAAGGAGAAGGTCGCGCCTCTTGCCGGCAAGATGGACAAGGTCTCGGCGCTGCTCGACGTGCTGCCCAACATGCTGGGCGCCCAGGGCGACCGCGTGTATGTCGTTATGGCCCTCAACAACGTCGAGATTCGCTCCCTGGGCGGCTTTGCTGGTCAGGCCTGCCGCGTGAGCGTGAGCAACGGTGCCGTCATGCTTGGCGACGTGTGCTCCGTCTACGACTACATCCCCAGCGACGACGAGTGGGCTCGCGTGCCCCTTTCCGACGAGGAAATTCAGCTGTACAGCGACTCGGTCGGCTACATTGCAGGCAACACGTGCTTCATCCCCGATTTCCCGCGTGTCTGCGACATTTGGAGCCAGCTGTGGGCAACGTTCCAGGGCGAGAATGTCGACGGCATCATCGCACTCGACCCCGTGCTTCTTCAGATGCTCATGGCGCTCACGGGTGGCGCTCAGATGTACGACGGCACCCGCCTCGACGGCACGAACACGGTGCGTGTGCTTTTGCACGACACGTACTGGAACTACATGGATGACGCCGAGGCCATGGACGCCTACTTTGCGCAGGCGGCTTCCACGGCGCTCGACTGCATCATGGCCAATTTCTCCTCGATGAGCTTCTCGGGGCTTGAGCAGACCATTTCCGACGCCATAGACCAGTATCACCTCTACACCTGGTTCGCTGATTCTGCCGAGCAGGCAACGTTCTCGGCGCTCGGTGCGGGCGGCGAGATCAACTACGATCCGACAAAGCCCGAGCTCGGCGTCTTCCTGGACAACGCCTCGTGGTCTAAGATGGAGTGGTGGCTCGACCTCGATTTCACCATCGACGAGGGCAAGACTAACCGCGACGGCTCCAAGACCTACGAGTGCTCGCTTACGCTTTCCAACACGGCGACGCAGGACGAAATCGCCGTTTGCAACGACTATATGGTGGGCACCAACCCTGAGAAGTACAGCGCCGATGACATGCTCGAGCGCCTGACCATCTATGCGCCCGCCGGTGGCAGCATCGCCTATGTCGACCACAACGACAACTTCATTCCTTGGGCCGATGGCAGCTACAAGGGCCTCCAGGTGGCAACTGGCCAGGTTCACAACCAGATCGACCATCCGGCCATCATCAACTTCACGGTGACCACCTCGCCTGAGGCAACCGAGGACCTCATGGTGCGCATCACCCCCACGGTGCAGGATTACCGCTAGGGGAGCCCGGGCACTCACATGCGTGCGCAGCAAGAAGGCGCCGAGGAAACCTGCATTGCAGGCCTTCCTCGGCGCCTTTGTTTGTGCTGGGTATGGGTGGGGCCGGGGGCCGGGGCCGTGGGGTCGCCGCGTGCCCTCGTCTAGTTGCGGCCGCGCAGCTTGCGGCCGATCGCCTTGAGCGTCTCGCGGCGCTTGGAGCCGACCGGGCAGATGGGGTCGATGATGCGGCGGATGGGGTTCTTGGGGTCTACCACCTTCTCGTGCATCTTGGGGGCGGCCATGCCCGCCTTGCCCGACAGGGCCGCAAGCATGAGCTCGTAGAACGGCGTTTGGCGCGCATAGTGCCAGTAACGCTCGGCAAAGTCACATCCCGGGTACTTCCAGGGTTTCTCGAGACCTGCGTAGTGAATGACGAGCGGCTCGGTGCGCGAGGCGTTGTAGGCGGCGAACGCCTCGGCGGGGGCGTACGAGAAGACCTTGCTTACGCGGTCGCCGCAGTCGTGCATCACGTTCCAGCGCCAATCCAGGTAGGTCACGCGGCCCTCGCATGCTGCGTTGAGGACGTCCTGGTCGTTGTAGATGAGGGCGTTGTTCGAGGCGAGCTTGAGCCATTCCTCCATGGGGTGCAGCTGGCGCATTTGCTCGGTGTTGAGCACGAGCACGCCGGCCTGCAGGTAGTTGTAGGGGTCTTTCATGTGGAGGATGCGCTCGTTGTAGCTCGTGTGGTCGCTGCCCGGGGCGTTGAGGTTGCCCAAAAAGTCGATGTCATGGGCGGCTGCCAGCAGGTTGTCGCCGAGCTCGACCTGCCAGAGCTGCGAGATGTCGCCCTCCACCACGAGGTCGGAGTCGAGGTAGAGCACCTTGTCGTACCAGGGCATGAGCTCTTGGATGAGGAAGCGGAAGTACGTCTCGATGCCGATGTGGGCGTTGTTGGTGCGCAGGTTGTACTTGTCCACCAAACTGCCCGCCTCGGCGAAGCGCACGCTTGCCTTGCCGCTGGCCTCGAGGAACGCGCGCATGATGCGTTGGTGGTCGGCCGTGATGCCGTTCTGGAGCACCACGACGTCGTAGAAATAGGCGTCGGAGGCGTTGGCGAGCACGGAGTGGATCGTGGTGGTGAGCATGGGGACGTAGTTGTCGTCGGCCGCGAAGACCACGGGGATCGTGGGCCTCCAGGGCTGCGGCACTTGGGGCTGCCCAAGGCGCGGTGCGGGCTCGGGATGCTCGAAGTGCACGCACTGCACCTGCTTGCGCTTCCATCCGCGTCCCGTGCGCTCGGCGTGCATGAGGAAGATGTTGAGCAGACGTTCGGCCAGGTGGCCGGGGGTGCGCAGCGCCTCGCGGCTGTAGTGGGACATGTCGGTCTGGCGGCAGAACTCCTCCAGGATCGGGAAGAGCCAGGCACAGTACTCATCGAAGATGGCGCGCTTCATCACGAACATGTTGCAGAAGCAGCTCTGCGGGCCGGCGAGGAAGGCGTCGGCGTCCTGCGCGTAGTCGGGGTTCTTCTCCTTGAGGATGGCCACGACACGGTCGAGGTCCTCGATATGCAGGCTGGGCGCTGCCGCGTATTGCTTGTGGGGTGTGGGTGTGCGACCGGGGAAGGAGGAGAGCTTCTTGACCTCGGTGGTCACGACGTCCCAGCCCTCGATGGCCGCCTCGATGGCCTCGTCGGTAAGGCCGTACTTCTCCTGCGTCTGCGCGCAGATGCGCCCGTCCATGACCTCGCCGAAGGCGTTTTCTTCGTGGCGCGTGTCGGAGAAGTCGAAGTAGCGGCGGTAGTGGCAGAAGCCCACGTAGGGCGAGTCGGTGTTCTTCCAGGCCCAGTATTGCGTCGTGAGCTCGCAGTATTGGGCATTGAGCTGCGAGATGTTCTCTCCCGCGTCGTCTTGTAGGCAGAAGGAGAAGCGCTTAGCGGCCCTGGCGGCACCCACTTGCACCGGTTGCAGGATGTCGCTGGCAAAGGTGTCCACCGGCTTGTGCGTGCTCACGAAGATGCGGATGTTGCGCCCCTCGAAGCGGCTAAGGCCGCGGCGCTCTTCCAGGTCCTTGAGGAGGTCTTGGGCGCGGCGGCGAAGGCGGATGAGGTAGGCGTCTCTGTCTGCGGCCTGCCCCGCCTGTGCGGCGAGCCCGTCGGCCCAGGTGAGCCAGTCGTTTGCGGGGTCTGCCTCGTCGAGTGTCTCGCCCTTGCGCAGGGCCGCCTCCATGCGGTTACCTGCAAGACGGAAGAGTTGGGCAGCACTGGCAGTGCGCCCGATGGTGTGGGCGAGCAGCTCTGCCCCGTCGGCCTTTGCTTCTTCCAGCAGGCAAGTGAGCCAGGCATCTGCCAGGGCGGTTGCACAGCGCTGGCGCGTGGCATGCAGGCAGGTTTGCGCCGAGGGGCCATCCCAGGCGCCGAGCCACGACTGGCAGACGTCGATGCAGCTCGCATGGCTTTGGCAGAGGGACTCGAACTGCTTGAGCGTGAGGGCGGGAGCCGTCTCGTCCTCGGCGTGCGGGTGGGGGAGGGCAATGCCCGTGACGGCGTCCGCTACGTGTGCCTTGCAGGCAAGTACCGTCATCTCGTAGATGTCCTGCGTGCCGTCGAGGCGCTCGGCCGCCATCGTGGCGAAGGCGCGCTGTGCGAGCGGGGTGGAGAAGAGGTGGCTCGAGACGCACCAAGCAGGATCGGATTGATTGTCTCGGGCGCAAAGGTCCAGTTCAATACTGCTTTCTTGAAGGCGCGTGCTGTGACCGGCAGGGGTGCTCTCGACACCTGCGCCAAAGCGGAGCATGTCGCAGCCTGCTTCACTCATGCGCCTGACGAGCTGTTCGAGCATGGTGGGTTCGAGCTCATCGGCGCCATCGAGGAAAAGCAGGTAGTCGCCGCTTGCGCGCTCGACGCCAGCCATGCGGCCCAGGTGGACGCCCTTGCTGTGGGGCTGCTGGAGCATCTGGAAGCGCGGGTCGCGCTTGGCGGCGCCTTGGGCAACGTAGGACGTGCCATCCTTGGAGGCGTCGTCCACCACGATCGCCTCGAAGTCGCCGAAGGTCTGCGCAGACAGGCTGGCGATGCAACGGGGCAGCTGGTCGGCGACGTTGCGTGCGGTGATCACAATCGAGACTCTGGGCATGGGGCCGGTCCTTCCTCAAAGCCCGCAAAGGGCGTGTTTGACCTGCATATCCTAGCAGCATGTGTCCGTGCTGGAAGCGTGCAAGCCTCGGCTCCCCCATAACGGCAAGGGTTGCGGGCCCGGCGGCGCGAGCTGCGCCGCCCATGGGCAAAAGGTGCTATGCAGTGTTCGCCGCGCCCCTTCATGCGCTAAGATGTTGTACACACATGACGGTGTCGCGAATGCGAATTCCGAGGGGAAACGGAGACCCATATGAGACAGGTCAGAAGCTCGAGAGCCACGGTGTACGCACTGCTTGTACTGGTGTTGTCTTGCGTATTTGCTCTAGCCTGTATGGTACCTGGTATGGGCTCTGCCTGGGCCGACGATGCGTCCGAGTCTGATATTGCGGGCTATGAGCAGCAGCAGACGCCCGACGCCGGCAACGGTGGCGAGCTGGAAGGCGATGGCGATGACGTGACGCCTGGGGCTCCGGACGCCTCGGGTGATACCGAGCAGCCCGCTGCCCCCGGTGATGGCGTTGTTTCCCCCGGTCCTGGGCAGCCCGCTGGGCCCGATGCGCCTGCGACGGGCGACCCCGACCAGCCTGGGGTCCCTGCGCCTGGCGAGCCTGCCCAGCCTGATGTTCCTGCAACGCCCGACAACTCCGCTGGCGCTGGTTCCGACCAACCTTCTGCCCCGGGTGACGGTGCTGCCGCCGGCACGGACAAGCCTGCCGAGGGGGATGGCAACCCTGTTGACAAGCCCGCCGATAAGGACGACGCCGCCGACAAGCCTGCCGGCGACACCGAGTCTGACGCTGTTGCCCCCGTTGCCCCCGCCGATCTTGTGAACTTTGCCTACACGAGCCATGCCGCTCCCGCGCTGGGCGACAAGGTCCCGTTCGTCGTTGCCCTGCAGGATGAGAACGCGCAGCCCGCAAAGGGTGTGCTGACCGTACGGGGCGCACTGGGCGACGTGACCTTTGAGTCGACGCGCATCGACGGCAGGTTCCTCGTGTTTGACCTTGCCACGGAGTCTTTGGGCGTGGGCCAGGCCCAGCTCGTGCAGCTTGAGGTGACCTTCGCTGATGAGTCGCGCAGCGTGGTCGACTTCATGGCCGATGAGGACGTCTATGTCATCGAGGTGGCCCAGGAGGCGCCCGCACCTGCTGACGGGGCCGACGTCGAAGGCGCGCCTGCTCAGGACGACGCGCAGGATGCTGTGCAGGAGACCCCCGACCAGGATGTCTCCGGCAAGCTGAACCTTCCCGCCGACGCCCGCCTCTGGCTTTTCCAGAAGGACGCCCCTGCCAAGGTGTGTGACGGCGCCCTGATTGAGATTGATCAGGCAGTGGCCGAGAAGCTTCTTGCGCTTGGTTTCGATGAGTTCGAAGTCGTGCCCGCTCCCAGCGAGGCCGACCCCCTTGCTTCCTCCAAGCCCTACCTGTATAAGGACACTCCCGCCAACGAGTGGTATGTAACAGAGGGCTGGCTCGACTACGTGACGTCTTCCGGCCTCATGACGGGATACACCACGGGTGCCGACGCCGGCAACTTTGGTCCCCAGGACCAGATCAGCCGTGCTCAGGTGCTTGTCATCCTGTACCGTTACGCCAACCCCTCGAGCGACGCCACGACCAATCCTTCCAGTTACGGTACGACCACGCACTTCGCCGACGTTCCCGCAGGCGTGTACTATACCGCCGCTGTGGAGTGGGCGTATCAAAACGGCATCACCACGGGTTACATCGGCACGGGTCTGTTTGGTCCCAATGACCCTGTTACCAGGCAGGATCTTGCCACGATGCTGCATCGCTTCGCCAAGGGCTGCGGCGTGGGCGGCAACCTCGGCAACATCTCGTCCTTCCCTGATGCCAATGAGGTAAACGCCTATGCTTGGAACGCCATGAGGTGGGCCAACGGCAGGGGCATCATCACCGGCGACAAGACCCAAACGCCTGCGCGTCTCAAGCCTCAGGCCAACACCACGCGCGCCGAGGCGGCCAAGATGTTTACGGTGCTCGTGCGCGACACGCTCAATGGCGCCCAACTGCAGGGCCCTGCTTGGACGTACTCTTCGCTGTCTACGCCCAACCACTATCTCATTGCTGGCGGCAACATCACCGCGACACCTCAGGTGAGCGGTTCGACGTCGGACCTTACCTATGAGTACGGCTGGTACAACACGGCAGGCGAGACCTGGCGCAGCGGCTCTAAGAAGGACACGAGCTTTAGCTTCTACCTGGGCGGTTCGGGCACCTTTACGCTGTGGTGCCAGGTGACAGACTCCAACGGCATTAGCCGCATCCAGACTGCCGAGGTCATCGTGTGGCAGGCCCTTGCGCCCACGGCCACCTCTGAGTGGGACATGCACACCTGGACCATCGGCGTCAACCACACGGCCCCCTCGAACAGCGGCTTCACCTTCGAGTATGTGTGGAAGAAGGGCATGTACGAGGATACGGCCGCCACGCTCGGCAGGGAGAAGAGCACCAACACCAGCAAGACGGTCTGGCTCGACTCCGATGGCTTCTATTGGCTGTATGCCAAGGTGACCGACCCTGAGGGACATCAGAGCTATGCCGGCACGCGCGTGAAGGTCATTTCGGGCGATTCGGTCTACGTGTACAACATGATTCGCAACCTTACTAGCCCCACCGAGTGGCTGCTTGCTGTGGACACCGAGTCGTGCCTGGTTGGCGTGTACTACAAGATGCCTTACGGCTGGGAAGAGGGCGCGCTTTGGCTGTGCTCGCCCGGTACATACTACACACCCACGGTGAAGGGCCTGTTCTCCGTGGATAGCCGCGGGTATTACTTCGACTCCTATGGTGTGCGCTGCTACTACTGGACACAGTTCTACGGCGACTACCTGTTCCACTCCACCACGTACTACACCAACGGCGCTCCGAAGGACACGCGTCTGGGTATGCACCTGTCGCACGGTTGCGTGCGCCTGGAGACGTCCAACGCCAAGTGGATTTACGAGACCATCCCCTCGGGAACCACGGTGTACGTGTACTAAGCGGGAGTAGAAGCGCGCCTGTTGCTGATTTTTTGGGTTTATGGAGCGTTTGAAACACTCCGTTAGTTTGTTTTTGCTCGCCCCATCCGCCGCGAGGGCTGGTACCCTTAACGCATGTGAGAGGTATGCCCCGGCCTTCGGGCCGGGGCTGCTCGTGACGATTGAAACGGATGGGGCAGATGAAACCAGCTGGACAATTGACCGCTCGTATCAAGCTCGCCTTGTGTGCGGTGGGTCTCGTGGCATCTTTGGGCATTGCGGGTACCTCTATCGTGTCCTTGGCGAACGCCGATCAGGCGCAGGCGGGTGTGTCCGTCGCTGGCGCTGCGGCACAAGACGATGTGCAGGGGGCTGCAGCGACAACGGGGTCGGGCGACTCTGCTGTGACGCCTGGCTCTGATGGTGGCGCACTGCCCGGCGATTCTGCCTCGGAGGGTCCCAGCCAGCCCACAACGCCGGAAAATCCTGCTGGTCCGGGTGAGCCTGCCGAACCTGGCGACTCTACGACACCGACAGACCCTACCGAGCCGGTGGATCCCGTGAATCCGGCCGAGCCCAGCGAGCCTACGACACCGACAGACCCCGCCGACCCCAGTCAGCCGACGGACCCGGCCAAGCCTGGCGAACCTGAGACGCCCGTGGACCCTGCCAATCCCGGTCAGCCCACCACGCCGACAGGTCCCACTCAGCCCGGTGGGCCCACGGTACCGACGGACCCCGCTAACCCCAACCAACCTGCTGATCCGGAGAACCCCTCCACCCCCGATGCGCCTGCCGACGCAAAGCTCGCTGGTGCCTGCGCGTTCAAGTACTATGTCGTGACGCACGAGGGCAAGACGGCCTATGCCACGCTCTCCGAGGCTCTTGCCGCTGCTGCTCCCGCGCGTGCCTCTGAGGGTGCCGCGCTCAAGGTCGCACTCGACGCCGCCCATGACGGCGAGCATGCAGGTACAGCGATGGGCGACCTCGCCGAGGCCGACCTCACGCTTGCGCTGACCCAGCAGCTTCAGCGTTCTGTGCAAGATGTCCAGGGACTGAGCGTCAGCATGCTTCGTTCGAGCTCACAGGCAGCTGCTTCTGGCACCTCTGCCCAAGATGAGCTCGCCGCCCGCATCGCTCTTGCCAAAGAGGCCGGCGCCGACCTGCTGCTTGAGGTGCACGCCAACCTCGCTGGTGGGGAGCTTGCCTGCGAGCTTCCTGCGGCGCAGGACGGCATGCCCATCGTCGTGGTGGAGCTCGCCCTGCCCTCGGATTTCGAGCAGTACGACTTCGCCTGGCTTGGCGAGGCCGTAACCCAGATGCTCGCTGGTACTTTCAATCCTGCAGATGACAACGCCGACGCTTCGGATGCCGCCGCCGTCTCCGTGACCTCGGCGCGCAGCGCCCTTGCCGACGTGCTTGAGCAGGCCGGCGATGCCCTGAGCACCTGTGCTGCGACTGCCCCGGTCAAGGTGGGCACGGCTACTGACTCCCTCGTCGGCGAGGATGACAAGTATGAGGCGCGTTTTCCCGACACGCCTGTCGACTCCTGGTACGTCAAGGGCGGCTATATCGACTACGTGGTGGACAATGGCCTGATGAGCGGCTACTCCGCCACCGGTACCTTCGGTCCTGATGACGGTATTTCGCGCGAGCAGGTCGTGACCATCCTCTATCGCTATGCCAAGGGTTCTGCATCGAGTTCGGCCACGCACTTCTCCGATGTCGAGACGGGGCAGTGGTACACGGCTGCCGTTGAGTGGGCCTATGAGAACGGCATCTCTACCGGCTATTTTGCCACCAGCAGGTTCGGCGTGGGCGACCCCATCACGCGTGAGGACTTCGCCACCATGCTCTACCGCTTTGCACAGCGCTGCGGCAAGGGGTCGGGCAGCGCGGACATTTCGGGCTTCTACGATTCAGACCAGGTGAGCGAGTACGCTGTTGACGCCATGGAGTGGGCAAACGCTGCCGGTATCCTGACGGGCGACACCACCACGGGTGTCGCTTTGCTCAACCCGCAGGCGCCCACCACCCGTGCCCAGGCCGCCAAGATGATCACCGTGCTTTCGCGCGATGTGCTGGCGGGCGCCACGATGCAGCAGGCTAGCTGGTCGCTTTCCGGCTTGAGCACGGCAAACGCCTACCTCAAGGCCGGCAGCTCCACGAGGGCCACGGCAAACGTCTCGGGTTCTGGCTCGGGTCTCACGTATCAGTTTGCCTGGGTCTGCTCCGACGGTAGCACGTGGACAGGCGATGCCGCGTCCAGCTCTTCTGTGGATCTGGATTTCGACGACCCCGGCAAATACACCGTGTACGTGAAGGTCACCGATGCCTACGGAGCCGCGCACATGGCCTCGAGCACGGTGCAGGTGTGGAAGCTCGAGAGAGCCAAGGTCGGCTCCGCCGGCGACGCGAGTTGGGTCGTTGCGGCGGTCCTCGATGCGCCGAGCACCGAGGGCTACTCGTTCAAGTACACCTGGAAGCGCGGTTGGGCCGAGGGCTCTGCGACTCTGGTTGGCTCCCAGATGGGCGGCGAGTCGCTGAGCGTGACCCTGCCGGCTGAGGATTACTACTGGTTCTATGCAAAGGTTATCGATCCCGAGGGCCATGAGGACTACCGTGCCCAGCGCATCCTTTACGCTCCTTCGGGCAAGATCGGCTGGCAGAACCCCAGCGACCTGTACCAGGTGAGCACCTACAACGTCTCGCCGCACAGCACCTCGCGCGGCATTCTGTCGTATATGACTCCCTCGCGCATCGGTGCCGCTGCTACGCGTCAGGATTGTGTCGAGGCTTTCATCGCGCGCGCCTATGAGTACCTGGGCACCTCGTATGTGTGGAACTACGCATGCGCGCCGGGTGTGGGCGTGGACTGCGTGGGCCTCGTCATGCAGTGTTGCTACGCCGTGGGTATGGATACCAAGGACGACGATTACATCAAGTGCTTCGATCCCATCTGCCATTGGGATTCGGGCAGCGACGGCTGGCACAGCCACGACGCCAACAACCTGTGGAACTACGGCAAGATCCAGCGCATCAGCAAGTGGCAGATGAGCCGTGGCGACCTCGTGTTTTGGCCTGGCCATGTGGCCATCTACCTGGGCAACGACCAGATCATCCAGGCGCTTCCCTCGGGCGGTGTTTACATCACGACCTTGTATAACTCCACCAACTATAACTACGACAGAATCTCAGGCGTCGGCAGGCTCTTCGCGAAGTAAGAAGCTGCACGCCGATACCGCGCACTGGCCCGCCAGGCAGGGGAGTACCCCTCGCCCGGCGGGCTTTTTGCGTTTGAGGGTGGGCGCCCCCGCCGTCTCGCGCCACTTGCCTCCGGATTCGGAGCCAAAGAGAAAGGTGGGCGGGCAGCCCAATTAAGGGACGAGGGTGTCTTTTTTCGGGCCGTTAAACTGATCGGCCCCACGCTCCTTGCTGGTTTACATTCTTTACGATTCCACGGTTTCGCTGCGGCGTATCATGTGCGCCGGCAAAGTGCGTGTTGTTGTGAGCGATTGGAGGTTCGCGTGGATGCGTTTCGTGTTGGGGGAGCGGCTCGCCGGCTACTTGCGGTGTTTGTTGCCGGGCTGGCTGTCACCTTGTGTCTTGGGGTCCTGAGCTCGCCTTCCTGGGCGGAGGAACCTGCTACGTCGCAGGTGAAGGTGGATGCGAGTTCCCAGGTAGAAAGGCCGGTCGATGTTGTAAGCCCCGACCCCGCTTCCGGGTCCGATACCGACATCTCACGGACGGATGTGGCCGACGGCGCCACAGATTCGGCTGCCCCCGAGCCCGATGCCGCGGGTTCTACCGTCTCCGAGCCCGGCATTGCTGACCCTGTCATCTCCAAGCCAGATGCCGCTGGCTCTGCCGTTTCTGAAATCAGCACCGCCGGCTCTGCGGACCTTGAACCCGGTGCCGACGCATCAGCATCAGGCATAACCGTCGCCGCGAACCCCGGTTTCATCCCCGGGCCCGATGTCTCCTCTCAACAGGCGTTTATCGGTGAGGCGGCCAGCCGTGAGGATGCGGGTGCCTCGTCTCAGATGTTCCCGGCTGGCAGCTCCGTCACGAGCGACCCTTCTCAGGTGCCCGAATACGACGTTGCAGCCGACACGGAGCCTGAGGGGAGCTCTGTCCCCATGGGCTACGGCTCCGCCGATGGCCCTGCGGCCAATGTCCCCGTCGCCTACTCGGCCACGGTGTACTCGGGGGATTGGAGCTACTACGAGTCCAAGGATGACAACGGCAACACGGTCTACGTCCTCGACGGCTACTATGGCTCGGCGAGTTCCATCACACTGCCGGCACAGCTCGACGGCAAGCAGATATACGGTGTGAACTTCTATGGCGGCGGCCTGCCCAAGACGGTGACCTCGGTCACGTTCCCCGCCACCATCAAAGAGATCGGTGCCTCGTGCTTCAGCTACACCAAGGTCTCCAAAGTCACGTTTCCCTCGAACTCCCAGCTCGTGAACATCGGTGAGTGCGCATTTGAGAATACGCCCATCACGTCGTTCGTCATTCCCCAAAACGTGAAGACGCTCGGGCACGACGCGTTTCGCAACTCGCTCCTCACGAAGCTGACGCTGAACGTCAACCTTGAGCCCATGGTGTACGTGGGCAACGTGATTTCGGGCAGCAACACCTATCAGGTGACGGAGCATTACAACCCGTGCGGCGGTTGCCCAGCCGTGACGTTCGTGGTCCCCTCCAATGCTAAGAACTACAAGGTAGTGAACGGTGCCCTGCTTTCCCGCGACGGCACCATCCTCTACGCTCAGACGTCTAATCTGGGCGGCGGCACATACACGGTGCCGTCCACTGTGACGACCATCGGTTCCTACGCGATGTGCAACAACGCCACGTTCTCCAACATCGTGTTGCCCCAAGGCCTTACCAGGATGGAGCAGTACTGCCTGTACGGCACGGCCATCCAGAGCCTTGATATGCCCGACTCGGTGACGTGCGTGCAGGGCTACATCTGCTCAAACTGCAACCAGCTCCGCAGCGTCCGTATCAGCAACAATTTGGCCGAGCTGGGCGAATGCGCAGGTTGGGAGTGTTTCTTCAGCTGTCCGAACTTGGCAAGCGTCACGTTGGGGTCGAGCCTGCGCACTATCGGCAACGCGTGCTTCGCTGGTTCGGCCATCACCAGCATCGACCTGCCTTCGAGCCTGGTGCAGATCAACTATGGCGCGTTCGGCGACTGCAAGCAGCTTGCACGTGTAACAGGCGGGCAGAACCTCAAGTACATCTATAGGTATGCGTTCCGTTACGCGCCCATCACGGGCTTCCCCTTTGGCTCCGGCCTCAGGTTTGTCTCCAACGAGGCGTTCTTTGGCTGCGGTTTCACCCCCAGCTACCCCTCGTATCTCGACGAACAGCCCGACGGCTATTACAAGTACGACGGCACCCTGTCCGTGGAGGCGCAAGTAAGCTACTCTAAGGCGTTCGAAGTGCTCGACCTGGTGAATCAGGAGCGCGCCAAGCAGGGACTGTCCGCGCTCACGATGGATACCGACCTCTTGGCGGTCGCAATGCAGCGCGCCGCCGAGACCTCCATCGTGTTCGACCACACACGCCCCACGGGTCAAAAGTGCTTCACTGCCAGCTCCAAGATGACCCGCGAGAACATCGCCGTGGGCTCCACAACGGCTCAGGGCGTCATGGACCAGTGGATGAATTCTTCGGGCCATAAGGCGAACATCCTGAGCTCGGACAGCACCTCCATCGGCATCGGCTGCGTCACGGTGTCGGGTCGCACGTTCTGGGTTCAGTGCTTTGGCACGACTGCCGCCTCCCCGG
>JAHZHK010000035.1:0-8226 GCA_019420325.1 Coriobacteriaceae bacterium
GGGCTGACCCATACCGAGAACGACGATGGCGTCGATACTGAGACTGAGCGCGTACTGGATGACGCCGCCGCAGCCGTACTCATCATGGTCGACGTTCTTGAAGACCTCGACCTTCTCCACCTTGCCGTCCTCAATCGTGGCGATGGTGAAGTAGGGCGAATGGCCAAAGTGGCCGCTGCGCGTGCTCTCGAGGCCCTGGTCAGTATCGCTGGGAACCGCAACCCTCATGTGAATCTCCTTCTCCGTTGTGCGACAGTGAAGTCGCACTCTCCGTATAGAACAGCCCCCGGTCCTTCGCAGGGAACCGGCAGGCTGCAAGAGCCCAATCTACCTCGGGCGACAACCCTTACTTGTCCTCGCCGCCCGCAACGCTCGTGCACCGGCAGCCCTCGCAGAAGGCACAACGTGGCTGCCCCTGACAATCGCATGCCGTACGCGTGAGGCCGATCCACTCGCCCACCTGGTCGCGCACCTGCGCCAACACCGTCTCGTCCACCACGTAGTGCACGTGGCGGCAGTGGCGCACGGCAATCACAAGCCCGCAGTCCTTAAGCTGCCCCATATGCTGCGACACGGCCGCCTCGCTGATGCCGAGCGCCTGGGCGAGCGAACGGGGGCAGTGATGTCGTTCGAGCAGCAGCAAGAACATTTTGAACCGCGTGGGGTCGCCAAGTGCCTTTGCGACCTTGCACATGTCCATCGAGCCGCCTCCCCTCCCAATGACTCCCGGCGTTTCACGCGCCAATTAAGCAACCGCTTAACCAACAAGGACGAAACACACTCTACTCCTGTTTTTACTTAAGTCAATACTTAATTCTTGTAATGCCATCGAATGCCGCAAGGGATTCGCCAGCGGCAAAGCGCGCGTTCGGAGCACACGGCGGTGACGACAGGCCCAAAAAGCCCAAAAGTATGCGTTATAACTTCGCAAAAGACGTTTTTGCCCGACATCCAACAAATCATGCCAGCATTACCCCAGGTAGATGAGGCGTGACTCTACAGGCACAGCGTCCTTGACAACTATAACGCATACTTATGCCGCTTTCGGGACATCGGCCCCCTCCACATCGGCAGATTGGCGGCCAAAGGTTGCCGCAAAGACCAAAACGTACAAAGCCGCCGCACCCGGTGATTTCCGGGCACGGCGGCCTGAGCAGAACCTATCGCTATCTAGAACTTGCCTCGCACAACACGTTTCTTAGAGAGCAGCGCCCTCGAGAGCAGCGTCAACAGCGTCCTTGATAGCCTTGGAGGTGATGGTGGCACCGGAGACGGTGTCGACACCCTCGGTGCCGTTGGCGGCGATGATGGCGCCGGGGATCTCGGCGATGGCCTTGGTGCCGATGCCGTCGGTCTCGGAGTTGTCGCCAACCTCGACTGCGGTGATGACGCCACCCTCGACGGTCACGGTCACAGGCACGCTACCGCCGATGCCCTTGCCGTCACCCTCATAGGTGCCGTCGGCCCACTTGGCCTCGGCGTCGGAAGCAACGGAGTCGCGGGCCTTCTCCTCGGAAGAGCCGGCAGCCTGAGCGGCGGCGGCCTCCTCGGCGGCCTTGGCAGCGGCGATGCTGATGGCCTCGGCGGCCTCGTTGTCAGCGGCGATGACGTCGGCGGCCAGCGGCACCTCGCCACCCAGGGCGGCCGTGGCGGCGTTGGTGCCGGCGATGCGGCCGAACACCGTGTAGCCGCTCATGACGCACCAGTAGTCGCCCTCCATGATGCCGCCGGCAGCGCCCGGGACGGCCCACAGGCCAGCCATGGGACGGTCGTCGAGGCCGATGACCTGGCTGTTGACGTCAATCTTGATGCCGCCGAAGGTACCCATGACGCCGGCAACGACGGGGATGCAGTAGAAGGGCGGGGTGGTCAGGGGCACGCCGGACTTCACGGGCACGTCAAGCTCGCTGGTCGCGCCGTTGGCGATGGCGTCGTTCCACTCGTTGGCCGTGCGCAGGAAGGCGTTGGCGTTGAACTTGTCGCCGGAAACGGTTTCGGTCTGGACCTTGGTGGCCAGCTCCTCGAGGGTGTCAGCCTGGACGACGGTGGCACCGTGCTCGCGCAGCCACTCGACGCGGTCGCCGCCCACAACGGCAGCGTTGCAGTAAGCGGTCTCAACCATGGTCTGGTGAGCGGCCTCGTCGAAGAAGAGGTAGGCGCGGGCATAGAACTGCTGCATGATCTCCTGGTTGACCAGGGAGGAGGTGAGGCCCTCGTTCACGAAGCGCTTGCCGTCGCAGTTGACGTACACACCGAGGGTCTGGATGGCGTGAACCGTGGCGCCATAGTAGGCCATGTGCACGTCGTCGATGTTCTCGCACGCCTCGTAGGCCTCGGGCGTGTCATAGGTGCAGTAGCTGGTCTGGGGCCAGGGCTGGGGGTGACCATAGTAAGAGCCGAAGCTCTTGGAGAGCTTGGCGCCGGCCTTCTCGGCCATGATGATGCCGGTGCCGTCGAGGTAAGGCACGCACTGGGCCTGGGAGATGTCGGCGTGACGGCCCAGGTAACGGGTCATCATTTCCTTGTTGCACTGGAAGCCGCCGGTGGCGATGATGACCTGCTTGGCGCCGATGGTAATCTTGTTGCCCTCAGCGTCGGTGCACACGATGCCGCAAGGCTTGCCGGCCTCGTCGCAGATGAGGTCGGTGGCGCGGGTCAGGAGCAGCGTGGTACCGCCCTTGTCGTTGAAGATCTGGCCGAACTGCTGCAGGTACTCGTCGGTGTAGGACTTGGAGCCCTGCTCGGCGGGACGACGGCCACCCATCCACAGGTAGGAGCTACCGGGAGCGAGCTGCTCGACGGTGAGGCCCAGACCGCTGATCCAGTCGACGGTCTCCTCCCAGTTCACAATCATGGCCTTGCCCAGGTCGGGATCGGACAGCGGGACCTTGGCGTAAACGGCCTTCCAGTCGATGCCGAAGCGCGGGCCAAGGGCGCCGGCGGCGAAACGAGAGGTGCCACCCACGTGACCGGAGGCCTCAACGAGGATGGTCTGGGCGCCGGCCTCAACGGAAGCGACGGCTGCAGCCAGGCCGCCGATACCGGCACCGGCGACAACGACGTCGCACGTATAGGTGTAGCCGCCCTCGGGCTCGGCAGCTGCCTCGTCGGCCTGGGCCTGCTTGACGGCGACCGTGCCGGCAACGGCGCTGATGCCGGCGACGGCGCCAGCACCCATGAGGAAGTTGCGGCGGGAAGAAGCGGTGTCAATCATTGTGACCTCCTTGGTCGTAGTGGCGAGCGCCCACAGGCTCGCGCGCCCGCCCCGACGGCAACCGCCAGCGCAGCCACGCCTGGTCCAGGCTCTCAGGAAGGGTTTGCCCGCCCTGACGCCAGTGCCATATACCTGTAAGCGTTTGTCCCCCGCACGGCCGCCCCTTGCGGCCATGCCTGGGTACAACCATACGCAGCGCAACCTATTTGCGCATCACCGACACATTGGTTAGACGCCCTTTTCCAGGCCTTTCAAAGGCAGCCAACCCTACCCCCAAAATGTGTGTTGCCCACCTTTGAGCTGGGATAATGCGGATTCCGTGTCAGTTCGTAATGCAGGTCTGTCCGCAGGCAAAAATCTTTTAGGCCTCAGGGCGATCGATGACCTCTCGCTCGATATATTCGATAAGCTCCTGCTTGGAATGGACGTCAAGCTTTACGTAAATGCGCTTGATATGCGCCCACGCGGTGTTTTGAGTGATACCGAGATCGGCGGCAATAGCGTTTGCGCTCCAGCCGCGGGCAAGCTGCACGAGAACCTGAGACTCGCGCGCGGTAAGGCCATGCTCGATTGCCCACTCCTCCACGCGAGCGCCCACGCGGCCGCGCACCTCCTGCTGCTGCTCGAAATCCTGCTCGCCAGCATCTGCAACCGTCACCGCGCCCTCCGGCTGCGCCGCCCCATCAGCGGCGACCGACTCGCCGCTCGCCCCAGGCGAAACGACCGAGGCCGCACCCTTGTCGCGACGGCGCAGCAAGACAGCCGGCACCATCGCAAGTAGATATATACATACAAGGATGAGGATGGTGGCATACGAGGCGGCAGCTCGCGCCTCGAGTCCGTTGAGCGCCATGCCCAGTGCAAGTCCCACCACAAGCGACAGCTGCGTGCCCACCTGGTACACACCCATGAGCGCCACGGACGGCACCGACACGCGGCGAGCCGTCTCCACGAGGAACAGCACGAACGCCATGCCTACCAGGTCGTAGCACACCACCATGACCATGCCGGCATAGTGGCCAAACGCCCCTGGGATAAACGGCAGGGCGGAGAGCGCCACAAGCATGAAGGGGAACAGCACCCGATACACAGTGGATGTCTCGGGCACGCGGCGCGAAAGCAGGACCACCGCAGCAAGCAGCACAGCGGCCAAAACAAGCGCCTCAGCCATGGGAACAGCGCCCACCACGGGCTCGAACGTGCTGCCAATAACCGAGGTATGCAGCAAGCCCACCACGGCCGTCAACACAAATATGCAGAGAAACGAGCTGAAGTAGCCGTGCAGCGTCTTTTTTAGCAGGGAAAGCACCTCGCGCATCCCGCCGGAAGCAGCACCTCGCCCGCCAGCGGCCGAGACATCGCTGCCGGCCACGGCGACAGCTCCCCCATCCTCACGCCCCGCGTCCACCTCCGCGCTTATCTCACGCACAAGGCACCAATGTACAGCCCCCGACAGCGCAAGTGCGCCAAACACTGCCGCAAACAGCGCCCACCCGCCTACGTACGAGAGCGCAAAATACCCCGCCGCCTGCACGAGAAAGCCGCAAACAAGGCCGCGCACGGCAACGCGCACGTCGGGTTCGAACACGAACGGCTCGAACCAAGCAAGCGTCATGACCGCCGAGCCCACCGCATATATCAGCCCGCACACCAGCGAACCCACGCCGGGATCGAGCGAGGAAAGCAATCCCGACGCGCCAGCGACATACCCCGCGAGCATGATGACTGCCGAGCACACAAACGAGGCAGACGGGACATACCCGCCTACAAACGAAAACGGCCGGCGCATGTCGCGGGAACCCCCGTGCGCAAACCCGGCCAGCACGAAAGCGACAAGCACCAGCGTGGCAAAAGCACCAACAATATTGGTAATAAGCGAGAAGGATGTCTGTGCCACAAAACCGTGGCTTGTACCCGCCTCGGCTCCAAACGCCGTGATGTAGGCGTTGGACGTCACTGCGCGTGCAAGGCCGTAGCCCGCTGCAAGCAGCACCGTTGTGCGCACGCTTTTCGACACCCGCGCCCCCTTCGCCCGTCATTCAGTGGTATGCCCATGATACCTGATTCCAGATGGCATATGCCCCGACGTATTTTGAAGCGGGCCGCATAGGCCGCCGACGGCGACCTCGTCGGCGCGCAGGTCAGGCGCAGGCGCGCCCGCACTGCCTGGCCCTAGCCTCGGAAAGTCTCGAGCCGAGCACCCCGAAAAAATTTTACCGCACCCTACCATAGCATCTACCAGGCAAAATACAACCCTAACCGATTATCGGTGATGCATCTGGAGCCGCCAGGTGCCATACCTTGAGATGCAACAGCGCACCACAGGGTCGCTGAGAAACAAGGAGGAGCACCATGGAAATGAACCGCCGCAACTTCGTGAAGACCACCGCCGGCGTCGCCGCCGCCAGCATGCTTGCCGCCGTGCCGGCATTCGCTGAGGAGGCCAAGCCCGCCGAGGGCGAGGCTGCTGCCGAGGAGACCGCCGCCCCCGCCGCTGGCGTGCAGGACGGCAAGTACGTCACCTCTTGGCTGGGCCACGAGAACTATATCTATGTTGAGACCACCTTCGCCGGCGGCGCCATCGCCAACTGCCGCGTGCTGCGCAACGACGAGACCACTGGCGTGGGCACCTATCCCTGCGAGGTCCTGCCCGGCCGCATCGTTGCCGCCCAGAGCGTCGAGGTTGACGCCATGAGCGGTGCAACCCTCACCTCCATGGCCATCAAGAGCGCCGTGCGCCAGGCCATCTCCGACGCCGGTGGCGACCCCAAGGTCGACTTCTGCGCTCCCGCCCCCTCCTCGTTCGTCACCCCCGAGTTCCCCGAGTCCCAGGACGTCGTCATCGTCGGCGCCGGCACCTCGGGCCTCATCTGCGCCACGCGCCTGCTCGAGATGGGCTACAGCGTGACCCTGCTCGAGAAGCAGGACATCCCCGGCGGCTCCATGGGCATGACCTACGGCGGCGTCGCCGCTGCCGGCTCGCAGCTCCAGGCCAACTACGCCTGCGGCCGCTTCGAGGACAGCCCCCTGTACAACGTCGACGCCATGCTTGGCCTGCTCGCCAACTACATCAACCCCGACCATGACACGCATGACGGCGCCATGCCCTTCCAGACCACCATGTACCACACCTCTGGTCAGCTCGTTGACTGGCTGCACTCCATCGGCGTGGGCTTCTACACCATGGGCGTGAACAAGGCCTACGGCATCACCCCCTACCTGGCCCCCGGCTGCTACGAGGGCGGCTGCGGCTTCGCCATGGAGTTCCTCGTTGACCGCGTGGGCGCTCTGGGCGGCCAGATCTTCTACGGCGTCAAGGCCACCTCGCTTGTCCAGGACGAGTCCGGTGCGGTGACGGGCGTCAACGCCGAGGGCGAGGACGGCAGCACCTACACCGTGAGCGGCCGCGCAATCGTGCTCGCCACGGGCGGCTACGGCGCCAACCAGGACATGATTGCCCAGTACAGCCCCAAGTACGCCGGCCACGTGTTCAACTGCTCGCCCTGCTCCACGGGTGAGGGCATCGAGATGGGCGTGGCTGCCGGCGGCTACGTCGAGTGCATGGACCGCGACCTGGGCGCCTACCTGTCCACCGACGGCTCTGACGGCTCCTTCTTCGAGCTCGCGTTCCTCTATCAGACCACGCCCGGCATCATGGTCAACGCCAACGGCGATCAGTTCGGCAACATCACCTCGAACAACCACGGCATGCAGGCCGCTGCTCTGCTCGACGAGTCCAATGGCGGCAAGTTCTACCACATCTTCGACGAGTCTGCCGCCGTCACCACCAAGAAGAACGACACGTGGGCATTTGACACCTACGAGGCCGTCTTTGACCGTGGCCTCGTCCAGCACTTCGACACCGTTGAGGAGGCCGCCGAGGCTCTGAACCTCCCCAACCTGGCCGCCACGATCGAGAAGAACAACGAGGTCGCCCTCACCGGCGAGCCCGACGAGTGGGGCCGCAAGGTCGTCCCCTTCATCGACACCCGCACGGGCGTCTACGCCATCTCCGTCATGCCCACCTTCTACCTCACCACGGGCGGCCTTGCCATCGACACTGCCGATCACGTGCTGCGCGAGGACGGCAGCGTCATCCCCAACCTCTACGCTGCCGGCGACGTCTGCGGCTCCATCGAGGAGAAGGACGGCTGCAACTACAAGATGGGCTTCGACGCCGCGATGACCTTCGGCTACATCATGGCCGACTCCATCAACACCGACCTGGCGTAAGAATAGCTCCGGGCTTGGAAACTCACTTCTTGACCGTTTGAAAGAGGGGGCTGCGGCGCGAACATGCGCCGCAGCCCCCTCTTGATTTATGCGACGCGCCTGAAGCAAGCGGCGCGCGGCCCTACAGCTCAGCCACGGCCGTGGCGCCTGCGAGCCGGCCGGCAGTCGAGTTGAGCGCCAGGGAGTTGCCGCCCACGTAGAACACGCTGAAGAACTCGCGGTTGCTCATCTCACCGACGGCGAAGAGGTTCGCGATGGGCTCACCGGCCTCGTCGAGCGCGTGGAAGTCGTCGTCGGTCACGACGCCGCCGATGGTGCCCCAGCTGCTCGGACGGATGTAGATGGCATAGAGGCCTTCGGAATCGTCGTAGGCGACGAGCTTCTCGGCCGCCTTGCCAAACTCCTCGTCGACACCGGAGGCACAGGCGTCCTTGTAGGCCGACAACGCGTCAGCAAACGTCGCGGCATCGGCACCCATGGCCTCGGCGAGCTCCTCGGCGTCAGCACCGAAGCACACGCAGCCCATCTCGACCCCCTTGTCGAGCGCAGACTTGGTGTCCTCGTCGGCCGTCGCGGCGTCATAGACGCACCAGTACTTGGGCGAGCCGTGCTGCACCATATAGTACACGAGAATCTGGCCCGCGCCCGAACCCGAAGGCGCCTCGTTGGTAAAGCGTGCGCCCTGCGCGTCGACGATGAGCTTGTCGTTCACACTGGGGCGGAAACCCGTCTCCGCCTTCCAGTCGGCATCAGTGGAAGTGCCTCCCTCCTCGAGCGAC
>JAHZHK010000035.1:8236-25609 GCA_019420325.1 Coriobacteriaceae bacterium
AGCTCCTCGCACATCGTGAAACCGTCGCCGGTGTTGCCGACAGCGGACTGGTTGTCGAGGTCGACGTCGGCCAACGTGGGCATGTAGCTCTCAAGAATCTCCTCGTTATGGGAGGCCCCGCCGCATGCAAGCACGACCTTCTTGGCCTCAACCGTGAACGCGCCGTCCTTGCCCTCAAACTCGGCTCCGCACACAGCGCCGGCTTCGTCCACCAGAATCTTCGTCGCGGGGCTGTCGAGCCTGACATCGATCTTGGGGTCGTCGTCCATGGCCTTGGCCAGGCCGTCCATCATGCCGGCGCCCTTGCCGTCCCACATGGTGACCGCCGTGGACTTCTCGTCGAACTGCGCGGTCATACCCAGGCCAAGCATGAAGTCGATGGTGTCGCTTTGCTGCTGGAAAAGGCCTTCAAGACGGTCCCAGTTGGGATACGTCGTGTCGGGGGACTGGTCGTGGACACCATGCAGCACCGAGGACATCTTGTCCCAGGAGCCATCGATGCTGTCGGGGAAGTTGTCGTTGTCCACCGTCACCATGAAGCCGCTGGAAAGCGCCGCCGAGCCCCCGACAAAGCCCTGCTTCTCGCAGAGGATGACGCTGCCCGCGCCGGCGGCGGAAGCCGACAGGGCCGCCAGGGCGCCCGAGATGCCGCCGCCGATGACGAGCACGTCGCAACTGACAGCCGCCTGCTCGTCGGCATGGGCGACACCGGCCTGCAGACCGGTTGCGGACAGGGCGGCCAGCGCGAGGCCGGCAGCGGTGAACGAGCGACGGGAGACGCATGTGTCAAGCATGGTGGTTCCTTTCCTCTCTTCGCCCCTCATAGAGGCGCGTATGGAGAACACAAACTAACGGGACAAGACGGGATTCGGGCGTTACTTCACACGTACGCGAATCGTCGCAGGGCGGGCGCTCCACTCCGTGGGCCAGCCGGTGCCGCGGCCTGCCGAACAGCTCACATCGAGGTCGAACTCGCCGGCCGACACCGCGTCGCACGAGATGCTGAAATACAGCCCGCCCGGACAGTCCAGGTCGCATGTCACGCTGACCTCGCCGGACAGGGCCGTGTTGCCCTGGCCGACCTCGGCGCGCCAGAACTGGAACTCGCGCTGGTTGGTGAGGCTCGCGTTCTGAACGACCGTGGGATCGGCCGGGTCGAAGTAAAAGACGTCGTCGATAGGCAGCGAGAAGCCCAGTCGGCCCGGGTTGGAGGGGTCGGCCTCGACCTCGACGTGACACCCGTCTAAGGCCGGCTCGCGCACGCTCATGTTGAGTGCGGTGCCAGGCATGTAGTCGGGCGTGTCGGGGTCGCCCGTTCCGAGCTTGTCAAAGCGCACGTCGAGTTGGTACTCACTCTCGATGTAGAGCCAATAGTTGCGCGCACCGTTGTAGGCGTACTTTGTGTAGACGTGCTGCAGGCCCTCATGCACCTGGTCGTCCTCGTTGTACCAGAACTTGAGCGACGTCTCGGTGAAGCCGTTGTTGTCGCCCGACGTGTTGTGTTTGCCTGAGTCCGGGTTCTGCAACAGGTAGTTGATACCACGAGGCAAGTCGGAATCGAACAGGGAGAGCGGCAGCGTCACCGAACGGGCGAGCTTGCCGGGCTTGTTGTCGGCAAAGACGACCATGCCGTCCTGCACGAGTTGGGCCCCATGGAGGGTCTGGGCCTTGAGCTGCACGGCTGTGCCGTCGGGCGTGGTATAGGTGAACGTGCGAACGTCGCAGACGGACGAGTCAACGTCGCCCGTGCCCCCGTCTTTCAGCGCGATGTCGGAGAACTCACCGCCGGCCGGGTCCATGACGAGGTCGCGTACGTGGATCGAGTCGTTCTTCTCATACACGCCGATCCCCGTGAAACCGTCGAACAGGTAATAGTCCATGATTGAGTTTGCACCGAACACATGCACGATTCTGGCGCCATAGTCGGGGTCGTCGGCATCGCGCTCCTTGTTGTATACGACGTCGTCCTTCACGTCATCAACCGGCTGGTCGGGCGAGGTCACGACGGTCATGGGGTCGTCCTGCCCCTCCCCTGCGCCGGCCTGCGCCTGCTTGGGCTGCTCGGCGGCGTCAGCGCGAGCGGCCAACCCCGACAGCGCAGCCGCAGCCGCCAGACCAGCGGCACCCGCGCCCACAACGAAACCCCTGCGTGCAACTTCCATGTCGTTCCCCCTTCGTTCGCGTTGGACAAGCGGCGGGCTCCAGAAGCAGTCCTTCTGACACCACGGTGCCCGCCGCCTCGACGCTGCAGACATTAGGACGACAGATGAGCCCGAGGGGGTTGTCGCCAGGGGTGGATTCATTGACCGCCGATGCCTGGGTAGGGGTTGTTTTTTCAACCCCTATATAAAGGAGGACCACAAAATACCAGCTTGAACACACTTTTTGACAGCAACCTCGGGAAGGGGGGATGGAAGAGAAAAGTCTGCCTGCCCTAGAGGGCGCCGCTCGGCTACCATAGGGCTTTTCATGAGATGACGCGGTGTCGAGGGCACGAAGGAGACAGCGATGGCGAGGAAGAGCACCCTACGAGGGCCGGCGGGCGGTACCCGGGCCATTGCCGATTCTGGGCGCGCGGCCGACGGAAATGCAGTACGTGCACCGAGCGCCGTCGCCAGAACCACGCGTGCCGAAGGCCGTGTGAGCGCCATGGGCGCCTCGAGGCCCGCTCCTGCCGCTGCAGCACCAGGCGACATGTCAGGCACGCCGCCCGTGCCCTCGGCCACACCGCTCCTTTTGGGATTCGGTCTCTTCCTTGCCTGGAGCCTATGCCTGCCGTGGGTGCGCGGCAAGCTCGGGGCGACGCCTGCACCCGCCTCCGACATAGGTGCCGCCGTGCATGGGCTGGCGCTGATCTGCCTGGCGTTCTTGTGCAACCGCCGGCGTATATCACTGCTTTGCAAGCCGGTCGTTATCTGCGCAGGCGCGCTCGCCACGATGGCCCCGGCTCTAACGTTTGCGGCAACGTCCTCTGACGGCACCGCATCATGCCTGTTCAGCGGGGCCGCATCGCTGTGTGAGGGTCTTTCACTGGCACTGCTGTACTTGCTGTGGAACGAGCAGTACGTAAAGTATCCGGCAAGAATATGCTGGCCGGCCTACGCGGCGTCGTTCGCGACGGCTCCCTTGGCGTACTTCGTGCTGACCGCCATACCCCTGCCTGTGACTGCCGTGGCCGTCATCGCCTTGCCGCCGCTCAGTTGCTGGATGCTGGCACGGTGCAATTCCACAACTGGGGCGGGCGAGCCGTACGGCGAGCAGGTCAGCAGGAGCTGGCGCTTCCCTTGGCGGCCGGCCTTGCTCATGGCGGCGTGCTCCTTTGCCCACTACATGCTCATGCACCTCTACGGAGGCACGGCAAGCATGGGACAGCTCGGCACGCTCGCATGCGCCGGCGCACTGCTAGCAGCCTGCACGCTGGGCTTCGAGCGGTTCGACCCGCGCATGCTCTACAAGCTGTGCCCGCCGCTCATGGTGTGTGCGCTGCTCGCTTTCTCGCTGGACAACCCCGGGCTCGCCGAGGCCGGGCGCATGCTCGCTTACGCTGGGTTCACCGGGTTCAGCCTGTTCACCGCGTTCATTCTGAGCAGCATCTGCTTCCGGTACGGAATCCATGCGGCATGGCTTTTCGGCATCGTCGAAGGGTGCTCCGTCCTCGCGCACGCACTCGGGTCAGCTGCGGGAAAAGCCCTGCCCACCTGGTCAAACGGGATGCCGGGAGGTCTGGTGCTCCCGCTCGACATCACCGTGGTGGCGCTCGTGCTGCTCAGCATGCTCCTGCTCTCGGAGCGCGACTTCGCCACCACCTGGGGCATCCGCCCTGCCGAACCAGCGTCGGCTGGCAGACGAGGCACGCCAGACACCAGGGGGCCTGAAGCAACCGGGGCGGACAGAGGCGCGCATGTTGACGAGACCGCCCAGGCGAGCGCGGGCCACGCCTGTGATAGCCCTGAAGCGACGGGAGCGCCCACCCCCCTCGACGACCTCGAGACACGTTGCGCCCGCATCGCCCGCCGCTATGGCCTCACGCACCGCGAGGAGGATGTGCTGGCACTGCTTGCTCAAGGCCGCACGGCACAAGACATCGAGGGCACCCTCTTTATCTCGCACAACACCGCAAAGGGCCACATTCGCCACGTCTATGCCAAACTCGGAGTGCACTCCCGCGAAGAGGCCGCCGCCCTTGTGCGCGAGGTCAAGTGAGGCGTCGAGCCTGCCCGACCCGGCCGACACCGTCGAGAAAACGGGCGAGGTCGCGCTTACCGGCGGGTCCGGCGAGTGGGACTGCAGGATTGTGCTCCACATCGACACACGCACGGGTGAAGTGTATCGTTTTTTCGGACCCCCGATGGAGAGGTAAAATCAAGACACCACCTCAAGGAAGGGGCCCGGCATGGTAGTGGACCACGTTCCAGGGAAGCAGTATCCCGAGCAGTACCGCAAGGACACGGCGGACTTCGTGATGGCCAGCGGCAGGGCGATCAAGCGGTGCGCGGCCGACCTGGGCATCAACGACAAGGCGCTCTCCAACCGGGTCGCCGACCGCAAGCGCGAGCCCGGCGTGGAGGGGACGGTGGGGCCCGCCGAGCCCAAGGCCGGCCCCGGGCTCGCGGACGCACGGCGGCGCATCAAGGGGCCGGGGCTCGAGAGCTATTTTTTAAGGAGGGCGGCCGCCTGCTTCGCCAAGGGGCCGGCGTGGGCGGCCGGCACGCGCCCATGCGGGCCGGGCGGGGCGGATGCCCCGTCTCGATGATGGCCCGCCTGCCGGGCGTCCCCCGCTCCGGGCACTGCTCGCGGCTCGGCGCCGGCGGTCGCCTCGACCCGCCGGCCGGGCCCAAGGGCGTCGCGGCGGCCCCGTGGGAGGGCGGCGGCCGGACGTCCGGCCGGCGCCGCGTGAAGGCCGGGCTGCTGCCCGAGCGGTCCGGGGCGAGCGGCCACCCGGTCCTGAAGAGCATGCGCGAGCTGGGCGTTCGCGGCTTCCGCCCCCGCGCCGCAAAGCGCACGGCGGCGCCCGGCCCCGGGGCCCCCGCACGGCCCGACCTGGCCCGCGGGCGGCTCAACCCGCCCGTCCCCACCGCCGTGCCGTGCGGGGACATCGCCTACCTCAAGAAGGAGACGTGCCACCGCAGGACGTTCGAGACGCACGAGGAGGCCGAGACGGCCCGCATCGACTGGGTCGAGCGGTCCTACAACCGCTCGCGCCCGCACTCGGCGATCGGCTACAGGCACCCCGCCGACCTGATGGCCGAGTTCCAGAACAGGATGGAGGCGATGTTCAAGGAAGAGAATTACCTGGCGGCATAGTGTCCGAAATCTTGACACACTCCAGTTCGTTTTCCAAGCGCCGTATTTTACTTGACCGCCCCGCTCCTTCCGCGACGCCGCTCCAAACCCAAATATTCGAATAATTGAACGTCGGATATCTGCTCGCCCCATGAGACGCCGCCGGGCGCGATAGCGCAGCCCTCGCCGGGCCCGCCGCCCAGGCGGCGACCCGTCAGTCCAAGCTGTCGCGATTAAGCAAAAAGTCGTATACGCTCATGGTGAGAATCCCATGCTCATCATAGGACGGTTTCACCACGTCGCGCACAAGTACGATTTTCTTAAAACTGTCCGCCACCTCAAGAAGCGACGCCTTCTCCTGCCGCTCCTTCTCAAGATCGGGCAAATGAAGTGCCGACTGAATGTAGTAACGGCGACTGCCCAAGTTTGCTACAAAGTCCACTTCAAGTTGTCTGCGCACCGACTTGCCATTCTCGCGCCCCCTCTTCTCAACGGACCCCACATCGACCGAGAAGCCTCGTGCACGGAGTTCGTTATAGATAACGTTCTCCATAATGTGGGTTTCCTCAACCTGTCTGAAACTCAGACGGGCATTACGCAGCCCCATGTCCTCAAAGTAATATTTCTTGGGGCTCCCTATGTACTTGCGCCCTTTGACGTCGTATCGGCGAGCCTCTTCAACAAGGAACGATTCCTCCAGATAGCCAATATAGGAGGCGATGGTGTTTGCGCTTATGCTCGACTTAAGAATGCTCTTGAACGTCGCCTCGATTTTGGGCGGATTCGTAAGCGCACCGATTGAAGACGCTAGTACGTCTACCAGGTCCTCCAACTCCTGAGTTTTTGCAATCTTGTTTCTGGCAATGACGTCTTTTAGATATGTCTCGGTAAACAGGCGTTCCAGGTATCGTGACTTTTGCTCATCGGTATGCATGGAAAGAATAAGGGGCATTCCGCCAAACATGACGTATTCAGCCCAGCCGTCATACTTGTCTCCCTTAAAGCCTTGCATAAACTCCGAGAACGAGAGCGGCCTCACGCGCACCTCATCGCCGCGTCCTCGAAACTGCGTCATGACATCGGATGACAGCAGCTTCGAGTTGCTGCCTGTGACATATACATCCACGTTGCGCATGCGCAACAAGCCGTTGAGCACGCCGTACAGGCGCGGCGGCTCCTCGCCTCTCAGCTCGCTATCCGCGATTGCATACTGCACCTCGTCGAGCATCACGTAATACTGAGATTTTCTGTCACCCACACGCGATTTAAGGTAATCGTTCAGAACAGACGGGTCTCGGAAATGCGCATTGTCTTCGACGTCCAACGCCACCTCAATGATATGGTCGTCGTCAACCCCGAGATTGTCCCGAAGATATCCTCCGAAGATGTCGAACAGGAGATACGTCTTGCCGCAGCGCCTGATACCTGTAATCACCTTAATCATCCCGTTGTGCATCCGGTTAACGAGGCTATCAAGGTATAGGTCCCTGCGAATCTCCATGCGGCGCCCCCTCTTCGCGATGATATTCATTGAGTGATTTTGACACATGTGGCATGTTTACTCAATATACAGTTTCCACCCTACCGATGCCCTTTGACGGCCCGCCGCCTCCGCACAGATAGGGCAAGCAACGATCATATAACTGCGGCGGGCCCCGCGCCCTCGCCGGGCCCGCCGCCCAGGCCCGACTTTGTTTCCCGCCGGATAGCCACCCCGCTACTGGGCGACCTCCATGTGCTCGACGGCCCTGTTGAGCACATCGACTGCCAGGGGCACTGCGGGGTTTGCCGTGTCCTCGCGGTAGTGGGCGTACAGCGCATACTTCCGGGCATCGTCGTTGCAGAACTCCACGATGCGGTAGTCGGAAAGCGAAAGCGGCGTGATGCGGCGCGCGATGCTTCGATATGTGATGTGCACACCGGCCCTGAAGCGCATCAGGTTCGCATGGTGGCCATGCACGCCGGCCCACGGCATGAGAACGACCTCGGGGTTGCAGCCGTTTTTGCGCAGCATTCCCTCAAGCTCGCCGGTGCGGCTGCCGGTCAGGGCCGGGTCGTAAGACCACACCGTGTCGTTCCCCACGTCAGACATCCACACCTTGCGGTGCTGGGCAAGGCGATGGGTGCTCTTCACCACGGCCACCAAGGGATCGGTCACCAAACGCCTTGAGCGAACACCCGCAACTTTGGCTCGACCCACGTCGCTTTGCGGGCACAGGCACAAATCGGCGGTGCCCATCAAGGGGTGATGCAGGCTGGCGTAGGCAAGAATGTCCTGCACGTCAAGCTCGAGGCTGTAGCCGCACTGGCCCAGCTCCATATCAACCGAGCAGAGCAGGTCGTCGCTCAGGGCGCAGTCGGACAAGGCGTTCACGCGCAGGTGCAGCGGCTTGGACTCGCGCATCTTCGCCATGTAGTCCAGAGCGCCGTCGTACACGCGCAGGATGTCGTACGCCTTGTCGAGAAACGCGCGTCCCAGCGGCGTGGGCGTGACTCCCATGCTGCTGCGCTGGAGCAGCTCGCCTCCCACGCATTTCTCCAGGGCCACCATGTGCTTGCTCAGCCCGGGCTGGGAAATGTTGAGCTGGGCGGCAGCTTTGGTCATGCTTCCCTCAGACGCAACCCGCACGTACTCGCGTATATATTCGGTATCCATTGCCTTCGGCCCCCTTTAAACCTGCTGCGACGCTCCTTGCAATCGCATCGCGTGCCCCTGCCGGGCATCGGCGAAATTCATGATGGCAGAGAGGGCACCGCTTCGGTATCGACCATATTGGTGTTTTCTAATTAGGCCATCTAGCTGCTAAAACGATAGGTTTCCTCAAAAACTGGCGCTCATTTTTGCAAGACAGGACCACCTTGGTGCGGCAGGCATCGGCCAATCTGGCGATACCCCGCAGGCCGTCTTGGATGCCCTGGTCCCGCCCCACTCGGCGCTCACCGCGCAAACAAAACGCAATGACGCCCCAATCCGAGCGCTTGCGGCGCACCTTCCAACAGAACGCGCTCGCATGCCCGATAGCTATTTGGGACATACCGAAAGCCAAAGCCAGGGCGATTTTTTTCGTTTGTTGTGACCCGGGCCGCATCCGCTGCGTCTTTAAGTATTGCAAGGCCTTAGATATGCCATGTGTGCTCCTCGTTTGCGACGCACCGCGGCCTCTATACTGGGGCAGAAGGAAGCAACCGGACCACGCGCCGCATGACGCTTGCGGAGCACGAAAAGAAGGAGGTCCCATGAACGCCTCTCAGACCACACGCCGGATGCTCGCATCCGCAGGAGCCGGCGCCATCATCGCGGCCGGAGCACTCGTGGCAGGCATCGCCACCCAACCCTATCCCGCCCTCGCAGAGGACGCAACCTATGACACCGTCGCCAGCGACGCGTCGTACTCCGACGTAGCCGCCGACGATGACAGCGCATCGGCGGACGACACAGCCGCCGACGACGCCCAGCAGGCCAACCAGAGCACCGCCGACGCGGGCGCACAAGACGCCCCAACGTTCTCGGCCGCATCCGGCGCCCCCGCGGCCACCGCAAGCAAGCCGTGCCTCGCCATCGGCATCCCCGGCTCCTTTGACACGACCGGCGCCCAGGCCCTGCTCGCCCGTATCAACGAGATTCGCGCCGAGGCCGCCGCGGAAGGTCTCACGGACTACGAGAGTGGCGCCGCCCTGACGGGCGCACCCCTCGCCTGGAGCACCGGCCTTGAGCAGATGGCCCAGGTACGCGCGGCAGAGACCTCGTACAGCTTCTCGCACACCCGTCCCAACGGCAGCGGCACCGTGCTGGACACCAACGGACCGCTTGTTGCCGGCGCAAATCCCAGCATTCTGGCCGAGAACCTCGCCCAGGCCGCAGACCCCGCCTCCGCACTCGAGCTTTGGTATGCCGAGAAGGATGCCTACGAGCGGTACCTGGGCGGCGATACGAGCGTCACCGAGAGCGACTTCGGCCACTACGCCGCGCTTATCAGCGACAGCTACGCCTATGTCGGGCTCGGATCGTTTACCGCCGCCAACGGACAGACGTATCTGGTCGCAGAATTCTCCAATACGGCCAGCGACTCCACTGAGGTCCAGCCTGACGGCGAGTGCGTTGCCCGAGTTGACGTCGAGGCGGCGGGCCTTGCGGCCAGCATCACCACCCCGCAGGATTGGGCCGGCTCCCTCACGGCAGGCCAGACGCTCCAGCTCAGCCTGAACCTGGCAAACGCCCAGGGCGGTTCCTATGCGGCAGCACAGCTGCTCACATGGACGAGCAGCGACGAGTCGGTCGTCACGGTTGACGGCAACGGCCTGGTGAGCGCCGTGGGCAGCGGCTCGGCCACCGTCAGCGCAAGCGCTGCGGCCGACGGGCAGGCTCTCGCCTCAATCGACCTCACAGTCGCGGTCCAGCAGGTTGACGTGCCGAATGTATGCGGCATGACGGTTGAGGATGCCCGCGCCGCACTCGAGGCGGCTGGCTTGACGATTGGAGATGCCACTACCGGGGATGAGGCCTCCGACCCCTCAATGAACGGTGTCGTGTACGACCAGGACCCCGCGGCCGATACCCTGGTGGACGCAGGCACGCAAGTGACGCTGACCACCTACGCCGACTACGTGGCCCCCTGGGCCACGGGCTGCGAGACAGCCGAGCCCGTGGAGACCGAAGCGGGCGTGGCACCCGAGCTGCCTGCGACCGTCACCGTCTATTGGAGCAAGGGCGACCCCACGCAGGAGGCCGTGACCTGGGACGACGTTGATCCCGCACTCTATGCCGATGGTGGTAGCTTCCAGGTGAGCGGCATCGTCGGCGACACAGGCCTCACCACGACGGTGGACGTCACCGTCAAGGCAAAGCCTGCCCCCACAATCGTCTCGCTCGAAGACGTCAACGTCACCACTCCTTCCGGCACCGCGCCTGAGCTGCCCGAAACGGTGAGTGCCACCATGTCAGACGACACCACGACCGCGATGAACGTGAGCTGGAACGCCGTGGACGCCTCGCAGTACAGCTCTCGCGAGGGCGGCACGTTCGACGTGACGGGCACGGTCGAGGGCGCGGCAGGCTATGCGGTGGCGCACGTCACCGTGACCCCCGCGACCATCTCGGCGCTTGAGGACCCCGAACCCATCACCACCTTCGTCGGCCACGAGCCCACGCTCCCTGCGACCGTGAAGGCGACCTGGAGCAACGGCGACGTCACCGACGAACTGGTTGAGTGGCAGCCCCTGCTCGGCCTCACCCAGGACGGCAAGGGCCCCTGGGACTTCGCCGGTGACGTCGTGCTCACGGGCACGGTGGAGGGCACCGACAAGACCGCATCGCTCAAGGTGAGCGTCGTGCAACCCAAGGCGCAGAGCGTAGGCGAGCTCGTCGGCGTGTCGACCAAGGCAGGCACGGCGCCCAAGCTGCCCGAAACTGTGCAAGTGACCTGGGAAGATGGAAACACCACGCAGGAAAGCATCACGTGGGATGCGATCGATCCCGCCAGCTATGAAAAGGCGGGGATCTTCACCGTCACCGGCACGGTGCCTTCGGCCGACAACGCCCAGGTCGGCGTGCAGGTGACCGTGACTGCCGCCGATCTCACCATTACCAGCGTCGCCGCCATCGCCGACGTCACCACGCCCTCCGGCACGGCGCCGACACTTCCCGGCCAGGTCGAGGTCACGTGGAGTGACGGCAGCACGAGCACGGGCGCCATTGCCTGGGATACCGTGGACGAGGCCTCCTACAAGGTGCGTGCAGGCGGAGAGTTCAGCGTGCACGGCACCGTGAGCGCCACGCAGGGTTCCGGTGAGGGCGCCGCAAGCGACAAGGCAGACGTCAGCGCGCGCGTCATCGTGAGCGCCGCCACCGCAACGGCCGTCGAGCAGCCCGCCGGCGTGTCCACGACCGCGAAGACCGCTCCCACCCTGCCCGCCACCGCACGCGTCACCTGGAGCAACGGCGACGTCACCGACGAAGCCGTGACCTGGGATGCCATCAACCCCTCGTTCTACGAGAACGCCGGCACCTTCACCGCGAGCGGCAAGGTGAGCTCCACCGGCCAGGGCGTGAGCTGCAAGGTCACTGTGAAAGCCGCGGCAGTCGCCGCAACGGCCGTCTCCGCGAAGGCAGTGGACATCACCACCACGGCGGGCGTCGCCCCCCAGCTCCCCGCCAGCGTCGAGGTCACCTGGAGCAATGGCACAACCACAAAGGAAGTTGTCAGCTGGAACGCGGTGTCTGCCAGCGCCTACGCACAGGCCGGCTCGTTTGACGTCACAGGCACCATCGCCACGGCGCCCGGCATCCAGGCAACCGCCCATGTGCGCGTCACCGCACTCACGGCAGTGCGCGCCGTACTCGACAACAGCGTCATCTCGACCACCGTGGGAGTCGCGCCCACCCTTCCCGCCACTGCACAGGTGACCTGGAGCAACGGCAAGACCAGCACCGAGACCATCAGCTGGAACGCCGTTGACCCCGCCCTCTACGCCAAGGCAGGCACCTTTGACGTGAAGGGCACGGCCGCAGGCGTCGCAGTGACCGCGCACGTGAACGTCACCGGTGCCGAGGTTGCGAAGACCGCCGACCCCTCGCCGAGCCCCGCCCTCGCCGCCATGCTTGCCAGCGGCGGCGTCCTAGCCGTGGCCGCCGGCATCATCCTCAGGCTGCGCGCCAAGCGCGGGTAAACAGAAACGGCCGCAGGCAAAACAAGGCGGGCGTCCCACGCGGGCGCCCGCCTTTTGCATGCGCACAGCGGCAGGCCGGCGCCAGCCGCACGGACCAGGCCAGCAGGGCAAGCCGAACGGCCTGCACAACCAATTCACCCGCACGGGCAAGTCCGCCGAAACGCACGGAGAATCGCCCCTTCACCTGGCATCACACGCCAGAGAAGGAGGCGGTTCTCGTTTATCGTTTGGCCCGCTTGATTGCAAAAACCCTGCTAGATTGCCACAGTCTTCGTCGCCGCAAGATCAACGAGCTGGGCGCGGGTATTGGCGCCCGTCTTCTCGTAGATGTGGGCTGTGTGCGTCTTCACCGTGTTGCGCGAGATACCGAGCTTCTCGGCGATGGCGTCGGCACTCTGGTGTTGCAACAGATACGGCAGGACCTCGGTCTCGCGCGGAGTGAGCGTACCGAGCTCGGCAGCGATAGCGTCAGCCTGCACCTGCGCGATGCGCGCCATGTCGGCCGGGTTGCGCACGATGACGAACTGGTCACTGGCACGCTGCTGCACGGTCACACCCAGGCTGAGCAGGGCGCCGTAAAGCAGCGACACAGCAACGAGCACGATGGAAGTTGTGCCCAGACCCACCGTACTCATAAGCACGCCACCGCCCAGAATGCCCACAAGCAGGGCAAGCGAACAGACGCACACCACCCAGGCAGGGTTCTTGAGGCCCTCTTCGCCCCGCCGAGCAAGTCCGAGCAGCTCCACCATCGCGCACATCGCAAGGCCGCTCGTGAGGCTGTCGGTCGCTTTGCCGGCGATATGGGCTAGGGTCTGTCCCGCATCGGAGGGCATCGTGGTGGTAAGGATGAACACAAGCGCCGAGGTGCCCAGCAATATCGGGAGCACTACGTACGGAGCGTCGGGATTTGCGCGCATCGAGAGAAAGAGCAGCGCGCATGCGAGCAGGGTGCCGCCCACGCCCGTCACGACCTGACGATACACGTACTCCGCCTGGGCAAGACCGTCGCTGGAGAAGCCGATGAGGCCCATGTACAGCCCCAGACCCAAAGAGCAGCATGCGACCTCGGTAAGATGGCTGCGCAGCTGAGAGGGGCGGGCGGCAGGCGAAGGCGTGACGGAGGCAGCACCTGAAACAATCCCGCTGGAACCTGCAGGCTGCTGCGCTCGAACAGCGAGGGCTCGCGCCTCGCACGCAACGCCAAGGGTCGGCAATATGCAGACAAACACGGCGCACACGTCGGCGTTGAGGGCCCCGAAGAGCAGTTTGATAAGCGCGCACACCCCCAGGCTCGCACAGGCCAGGCCCAAAACCGTGGAGCTGCGCGGCTCGACGGGGGCATTGGCCACAAGGCGCGGCACAAGCAGCCCGAAGGCCAAGCCGCCGATGAGGCCGCCCACCACCGTAAGCACCAGGCTCGAAGAGCCCAGCTTAACAAGGGCGGGACCCACCAGGCAGCCCAGGGCGCAGGCCAGATTCAACATATCAAGGCGAAGGGTTCCACCAAAAACGGGACGGACGCAACACAGCGCTCCTGCCGCAGCCCCCGGGCAAGCGCAGACATCGCCCGTCGCGGCGTCATCTCCACAGGCAGTGCCCGTAGCAGAACGTCGGCCGACAACGGCGACCGCAAGGGCTGCAAGCGCCATACCCGCAAGGGCGGCAATCCAGCCCGCATCCCCACGCGGGTGGTTCAAGATGGAAATCGGCAGCGTGTAGACAAGCCCAGGCGTCATGCGATAGGCAAAATCAAACCAAAGAATGATGAGGGCCGCTTCCAGGCAAACCCAAAAGACGGGACGCGACGGCAGCGCCTTAGCCCGAGCCCACCCTTGTGTCTTGTCTTTTTCCGCCATGGCGTTTCCCCCGTCGACGTCTGGGCGCGTTTTGCACCGCACATCAGCACGCGGGGATAATACCACTGAAGTGAGGGAATCGCAGATGGGATGCATTACGTCTCGGAAGAGGCGGGTGCCTCCCCGGCCTTCGCAGCGTCGGCCTCACAGCGGGCCAGAGTGTAGGCGAAGTCTTCTCGGAATCGATTGAGCTCGTCTTCCAGGGCAAGGGCGTCTGCCTCTGTCAGGCGCGCGCGAGAAGCTTCAGGCACGCTTGCAAAGGGGCTGTGCGCCAAATCGCGCTCAAAACGGGTCTTCTCGCCGCGCAGGGCAAGGCGCTTCTCGTTTACCAGCTGCTCGTAAAGCTTGGGGTCGATGGCGTCGCGATCGAACGCGCGCGACTCGAGCTGCTCGAGATCGCCTTCGAGATCGTCGACGCATGAGTACTTGGCAAGCACCTGCCCGGCAGCACGGTGTGCCTCGAGCTTTGCCTGGATGTCCTGCATGCGCGCCATGTCGGCAAGAAGCGATTGCAGGTGCCGCTCGTTGGCCGATTCTGCCTGGTAGGTGCCCGCCGCCTGGCGGCTCGTCTCGTTGCCCATCGCGCCCTCCCCTTTCCTTTCAAAACCAATCCCTGACTCGTTGACCACGCCGGTGCGCAGAAAACCGACCGCCCCGCGCGTACCATGCTGCGGGGCGGTCGGCCGAAACTCAAAGAGCGGTCTTACTTCGAGATCTCCTGGCCGGAGAGCTCCTTGCCCAGGACGCGGCCCAGCGTGAGAGCCATGCCGAGGCTGACGCCCTGGATGGGCGTGGAGTAATGGGTGCCAAAGCGGCCGCCCGAGTTGTTGCCGGAGGCGTACAGGCCCTCGATCGGGTTGAAGTTCTTGTCAAGGACGCGCTGGTTGGCGTCGATGACCAGGCCGTTGAGGCTGACGGTGCCCAGAGCAGGCTTCTCCTGCACCTGGATCATGCCGAAGAACGGGGGCTCGTCGATGGGGAGCAGGACGCGCGGGTCGCGACCGAAGTCGGTGTCCTTGCCAGCGGCGGCCATCTCGTTGTAACGGTCGATAGATGCCTTGGCGGCAGTAGCCTCCTCGTCGGAGAGACCCATGTACTCGAAGAGCTCCTCCCAGGTGTTGGCTGCGAAGTGGCAAGGCGTGCCCGTGGACCACGTGGTCTCGCCAGCGCTGCCGGCGGTCTCCTCGCCCAGCGGGCCGCGCTCAACCCAGTGGGCCAGCGTCTCATCGAGCGAGTCATCACGGCCGGCGCAGAAGTGCTCGGGCGCCGAGCGGGAGAGCAGCGTCTTGTACTTGGAGTCAAAGAAGGCATAGAAGCGACCGAACTTCCTGCGCTCCATCTGCTCGATCATACCGAAGCAGCCCATGAACTCCTCGTCGCAGAAACGCTGCATGTCGGTGTCGAGCCACAGGGCGAAGCGGTAGGTGCCCTGACGGATGAGCAGGTTCACCGAGTACTTGTCGGAGGTGTAGACGACCTCGGGCGAGATGAGGGTGCGCTGGATCGGGTCCATGGAGCCGCCGGCCCACATGCCCATCTTGATGCCCGAGCCATCGCGGCCGAAGCCGGCGGTGCGCATCTTGGAGATGTCCAGGCCGTGGGCGTCAAACAGCTCGCGCTGGTTCTGCTGCAGCTCGCGATACATGGCGTTGTTCGCACCGTAGTCGCCTGCGGACAGAACGATGCTCTCGCCCGTGAAGCGGTGGTAGTTGCCGTCGGCGTCCTGAGCGATGACGCCGGTCACGCGGGTGTGAGTCTCGGTGCCGTCGGAGATGACGTCCACGCCGTCCTCACCCACCTGCTCAACCTTGCAGGCAACCTCTTCCTCGGTCGTCTCGAGCACGATGCCCTTGTAGCCCCAGAACCACTGGGCGCCCAGGGACTCGGACTTGGCGATGAGGGCCTTGCCGCCGCTCTCCTGAGCCACATCGCCTGCGCCCGCACCCTCGCCGAAGCCACCGGCGTTCATCGGGTAGGTGATGGTGCCCTTCCAGCACTTGTAGCCGTTGATGTCGCCGCCGTTGGCGAAATACTCGTCGGCGCAGCCCTCGACAAGCTCAATCTTCGTGGAGGCAACAACGGACTCGGGGGAGTTCTCCATGAGCCAGTCGACCATCTCGCCGGAGTTGTCGACGAACTTCTTCACCAGGCAGGGGTTGGTGTAACCCAGAGAACGGCGCTGCCAGTCGGCGATGAACTCGGACTTGTCAATCTCAGGGCAGCCGGCGTCCATGCAGAACTTGGAGTTGACGGTGCCGATCTGATGCAGGCCATACCAGAACATGTTGTCCTCGTCCTGGGCCTCGAGCACAACGACCTTCTTGCCGCCCTCGGCAGCGGTCACGGCGCAAGCAAGGCCCGCGTTGCCGCCGCCGACGATGACGATGTCAGCCTCGGTGGTGTCGACGATATCAGCCTCGTCGATCTCGGGCTTGTCGCCGAGCCACTCGGGCGTGGCAACGACATAGGCGGCCTCGGCCGGGAACTCGTAACCGGCCTGCTCCATGCAGTCCTTCACGCCGGCAACGGTGACGTTGGTGCACAGCGTGGCGCCGGAGATGGCGTCGACGTAGGGGCTGTTGGCCTCGACGATGCGGTTGCACAGGTCGTCGATGTCCTCGCGGAAGTTCTCGGAGTAGTCCTTGCGGCTCGTCTGCGTGACGGTGTAGGTCACCGACGTGATGGCGTCCTCAGACAGCTCGCAGGTAATATCCATCTCGGCGAAGCCGGTGGACTGCTTCGATACGTAGGTGCCGGGCGTAAAAGCAAAGGGGGCGAGGTCTGCAGGAGCATCCTCGGCCTGGGCAGCGCTCACGCCGGTGGCGGTGATGCCGAGGGCGGCACCGGCCAGGGCGGCGGTCTTCAGAAAGTCACTGCGGGTGATGCTGGTGGACATATGTTTCCTTTCCAACACGGTTGTTTCCGAACCTGCGGGCACGGCCCTTTTGCCGGCTCGCCTTCCGTTCGGGCTGACCCCATCGTGACCTGCCAGAACTTGTCGCACCATGCCGCGACGGGTATGAAATTTCACACTCTCAGGCTCATACTCAAAGAATGAGAGGAATCACCTTGACACGATGAGCTGGGAAAATGAGAGATTTGGCGGGTTCGGTGGCCGAAGAAGAGCGATGTGCGGAGCTGAGCCGGCCCGTCAATCGGCGCGCCGTGCAAAGTCCTACGGTGCCGTTTGACTCCGTACCCAAGGGTACGGTACTCTAGAGTACGGTACTCATGAGTACGAAAATGGGAGGGTATATGTTCGTCGGACGCGAACGTGAACTTGCGGCTCTAGAGCGCATGTACGGCAAGGGCGATTTTCAGATGGCTGTCATCTACGGCAGGCGGCGCGTGGGCAAGACCACGCTCATTGACGAGTTCACAAAAGACAAGCGGGTGCTGTATTTCACAGCCCAGCAGAAGACCTCGCGGCAGAACCTCGAGCTGTTCAGCGCCGCCGCCTACGCTGCGTTCTCCCTGCCCGGGTCACTGCCGGCCTTCTCGTCATGGAACGACGCGCTGGCATTCGTCGTCGAAAGGGTCGAGTCTGACACAGGGGGCGCGCCGC
>JAHZHK010000036.1:0-6126 GCA_019420325.1 Coriobacteriaceae bacterium
TACGTCGTGTGGGACAAGAAGACGAACTCCGCCGTCGCCATGCCCTACCCGTTCCCCGCTGACGGCTCCATCGACCCCGAGATGTTCGGCTCCTACGAGCTGCCCAACGGCGAGACCGCCCGCACCGCGTTCCAGATCATGAAGGAGCATGTGAGCGAGTGGACCCTCGAGAAGGCCGCCGAGGTGTGCTGGCTTGAGGCCGACAAGATCGAGGAGGCAATCAAGATTTACGTCGAGGGCTGCCCCAACGCCGGCGTGTCCCTGGGCGTGGCCACCGACCAGACCATCAACTCCGCGCAGGCCGCGCAGGGCGACGCCATCCTCGACATCCTCATGGGCTGCATCCGTCAGCCCGGCTCCATCGTCCAGGACCGTCCCTGCTACGTCGAGCCCTGCAACTATGTTGTTCAGCCGTTCGGCCTGCACCACCCCGACCATCCCCTGCGCATGCCCGAGGAGGAGGCCAACGCACGTCTTGGCTACACCGAGCACAAGGGCCTGGGTCACTGGCTTGCTTCGCACATCCCCACGGTCCTCAAGGCCATCGAGACCGGCGAGCCCTACCGTCCGCGCATCTGGATCGAGCGCTCCGGCAACAAGCTGGCCATGATCGGCAACGCTCAGCGCTTCTACGATGCCATGATGACCACCGAGCTCAACGTCCACATGTACATGCACTGGACCACGACGAGCGTGTGCCTGGCCGACTACGTGCTTCCCACCGCTGAGTGGCTTGAGACCAACTACGCTCAGGACCGTCTCAACACTTACGGCATCCGTCGTGCCTGCACGCAGCTCTACGAGGCCGTTGACGAGTGCATGCACTGGTCCTGGCTGGCCGCTGGCCTCGCCAAGCGTGGCCACAAGCGCGCCATCGACTCCTTCGATCCGGAAGTTGCCGGCAAGTTCTACGGCACCTACTGGAAGACCTACGAGGAGTACATGGACTACGTGGGCTACTTCGTGGGCAGCTTCTACTACGGCACCGAGGACTGGGACTGGAAGACCTTCGAGGCCCAGGCCCCCAGCGAGTACCAGACCATCGAGGAGTACGCCGAGAAGTCCTACAACTCCCACCTCTTCACCGATGAGGAGACGGGCCTGCCCGTAGGCTTCCACACCACCTCGAAGCGCTGCGAGCCCTACTTCGACGGCAACATCCTGCTCGGCCTCACGGGTTCCATCGACGGCAAGGGCACCATGGAGCCTGCAACCGACGTGTTCCCGCTTTCCAACAACTACAACCCGCTGCCCTACTACCTGGAGCCTTACGAGTCTCCCGTCGAGGGCGACCCGGGCTACGATCCGGCCTACCCCTACACGCTCACCCAGGGTCGCATCCCGTTCTTCCATCACGGCACGGTGCGCAACGCTCCTTGGAACCGCGAGCTCTGCCCGGTGCCCGAGACGTGGATCAACCCCGAGACGGCCGCCGAGATCGGTATCGAGGACGGCGACTGGCTGTGGCTCGAGAGCAAGCGCGGCCGCACGCAGGGTCTTGCCCGTGTTACCAAGTCCGTTGCTCCCAAGGTCATCTACCAGGAGCGTTACTGGTTCCCCGAGCTGCTTGACTCCGATGACCCCAACCGCGCCTGGCAGGCCATGAACATCAACCTGCTGACGCAGAACAACGACGAGTGCCCGTTCAACGACGTCTACGGCACCTACGTGCTGCGCGGCGTTCAGATCAACATCACCAAGGCCGACTCTGCGCCCGAGGGCGTGTGGACCGACCCGACAGACTTCACTCCGTGGCTGCCTGAGCCCTCGGAGAACACCGGAGGAGGTAATGCCGTCTATGGCGCGTAACTGCCTGGTTGTTAACCTGGATCGTTGCATTGGTTGCTACAGCTGCGAGCTGGCGTGCAAGATGGAGAACGGCGTGGCCCTGGGCCATCACTGGAACAAGCTGTACCAGGTGGAGCCCTACGGCGAGTTCCCCAACGTCAAGACGTGGTGGCTCTCCAAGCAGTGCCAGCAGTGCACCGATGCCCCCTGCATCAACGTGTGCCCCACGGGTGCTTCCTACCGCGATGAGGAAGACGGCGTGGTTCTCGTGAACGAGGAAGCCTGCATTGGCTGCCAGCTCTGCATGGATGCCTGCCCCTACGGCGTCCGTGACTACAACGACGAGCTGGGCGTCGTGCAGAAGTGCAACCTCTGCAAGGACCTGCGTGCCGAGGGCGAGAAGCCCGCGTGCGTCAAGAACTGCCCCGGCAAGGCCCGCTTCTTCGGCGACCTTGACGACCCCGAGTCCGATGTGAGCAAGGCCCTGGCGGCGGCTGACCCCGAGTCCATCCACCAGCTGCCCGACAACGGCAACGGCCCGCTCACGTGCTACATCCTCTCGCCCAAGTTCGGCGAGTGGCGCTACGAGGACCTCGTGGTGACGGTCAACAAGGAAGACAAGTACGTCACGACTGAGGGCTCGCTCGACTTCTAAGGTTTTACTTTAGGGTTATCCAGGCGTGTCAGCTGGGAATTTGCACCGGTTGGCACGCCTGGAGCGAATCGGGCGGGCGCGTGGGAATGTGTTGCGCGCCCGCCTGCCGTCAACGCAGCGCCAGCGCGAAAAAAGTCGAGATACTGCCGCAAAAAAAGGGTTCGTGTATCAGATACGAACCCCCAAAACGCGGCAGTATCTCGGGATGTACGTGCTTGCGCAAAGGATTTTGCTTCGGGCTTCCGGCAATGCGACGAGGCCGCGCGCAGTGAAGCCCTTTGCGCAAGTCAATCGAGCAGATTAAGGGATAGGGAGACCGCATCATGATCACCAAGCAAGAGTTCACCGGGTATCTTGCCGCGAGTGAGCAGACGTACACGTTCCTCTCGCAGATGTTGTTCCGCGAGCTCAACGAGGAGGCCATTGCGGCGCTCAAGGGTCAGGAGTGGCCCACGGAAACGGGCAACGAAACGCTCGATCGCGGATATGCCCAGGTGAGGCGCTTCTTCAACTTCGCCTCCACCGACATTCGCACGCAGCTTGCTGTGGAGTATGCGCGCGTGTTCCTGGCGGCAGGCGTGTTCGGAAGCGACAAGATGACTGCCGTGCCCTATGAGTCGGTCTTCACGAGTGAGGGTCATCTCATGATGCAGGCCTCGCGCGACGACGTGGTGCGCCGCTTTGCCGCTGACGGGTTCCAGGTGAACCCTGACCTGCACGAGCCGGAGGATCACTTGGCGTTCGAGCTTGAGTACGTCGCCCACATGAGCCGCAAGGCTGCTGAGCTCGTCGAGGCCGGCAACGCCGAGGCCCTGGTGGCCAACGTGGCGCGCCAGGTGGAGTTTATCGACGCACACCTGCTCAACTGGGTGGGCAACCTGTATGAGACGGCACGCGAGTACGCTAAGACGACGTTCTACACCGGCATGCTTCTGGTGGTTCTGGGTGCGGCTGAGCAGAGCCGCGACCTGCTTGCAGGGGTTTCCGAACAGTTGAAGGCGGGCGTGGGTCTGCCCGATGAGGCGGCGGACGAGACCCATGACATCCCGCACGAAAAGGCGGTGGCATAGCATGAGTTCTGCCGACCTGATTGCCCTGGTTATCTCGCTTGTCATCGCGCTGCTGCTGGCGTTCCCGCTCGCCAAGCCCCTCAAGGCGCACCCCACGCCGTTCTACCTGGCGGCTCTCGTTATCGTAGGCGTGTACGTCATCGCCGTGGCCACGGGCGTCGACCTCAACAACTGCCGTGCGATCACGTTTGTGCTGCAGAAGGGCTATCTCTCGTCTTTCCTCCTTGCCATCGTCATGTTCACGGGCTGCCTGGACAACACGAGCGCACTCAAACGCAAGTGGCGTCCGGTTCGCGGGGAGCTCTCCGTCCTCTCGCTTATCTTTATCCTGGGGCACCTGTACGTGTTCCTGCCCAGCTACCTCGCGCGCCTTTTTGTGGGCTCGCATCTCAAGGCCAACGTCGTGGCTTCGATTTCCGTTGCGCTTGTGCTCGGCGTCATCTTCATCGTGCTCGGCGTGACGTCGTTCAAGAGCGTGCGCACTCGCATGAATCCCAAGGTGTGGAAGGCGATTCAGCGCTTCGCCTACCTCATGGTTGCGCTCTACATTGTGCACGTCGGGTTCTTCCTGGGCGGCTCTGCCTTCGGTGGCTCGGGCAAGGGCGTCGCAAGCTTCGTGGTGTATGTGGTGCTCGTGGTTGCTTACGCGGTGCTGCGTCTATGGAAAGCCGTGCGTGACAAGCGCACCCATACGCAGAGTGGGGCGGTTGAGTTTGCGCAATAACATACATTCCGGGAATTCGAATGTATGTTATTTCATCAAAACCCCAGTTAACACATTTTGAACACATTTGAAATGCGTGTTAATTTGCTTGACTAGGCTGCAATCCACTCTCATGCAGCCAAAAAAATGCCCCAAACGCAGAGCGCCGCCCGCGGAATTGCATCGCGGACGGTGCTCTGTCTTCTTGTGGGCCGTCTACTGCTTGCGCTCGGGGGCCTCGCTGCAGGCGCGGGGTAGCGTGACGAGAAGTTGGAGTGCATCGAGTCGGTCGCATTACGCCCCCTGTGGCGAACGTTCTTTGCGCGGGTCTCGACCGAGCTTCTCAAACTTCGCCATGTCGCTTTCCGACATGCCCACGTCTGTCTCGAGTCGCTGCTTGGCGCGGGGATCGTCGGGGTTGTTCCAAAGCTGTGTGGCAACGGGGTACCACTCGAGCGCGGATCTCTCGCACTTGGCGCACAGGTCACGGGCGCTTTCTTCATGCACGAGGTCGGTGGAGTAGGCGCCGGTCTTGCGCACCATCTCTTCCAGGCGATAGGGGTTATCGAGGATGGGGCACGGCCGCAGGTAGTTGCCGTCGAAGGGCTGCTCGTTGTGGTAGGCCATGAAAAGGGGCGAGCGCAGCGCGTCGAGCAGGCTCACGTCGTGGATGTTGACATTGGCATAGTGGGCGAACACGCAAGGCTCCACGTCGCCGCGCGCGTTGATGTGCAGGTAGCGCCTGCCGCCAGCGATGCAGCCGCCCACGAACTCGCCGTCGTTCCAAAAGTCGAGCGTGAACAGGGGCTTTGTCTGACGCATCGCGCGCACGTGCCGGTAGAGCTGGGCGCGCTGCTCGGCCGAGGCCATGAGATCGGTGGGGGCGTCAGTGCCCACGGGCATGTACGTGAAGATCCAGCAGAAGAGCGCCCCCTGCTCGATCATCCAGTCGAAGTACTCTTCGGTGCAGACGGCGTTTGCGTTTTGACTGGTAAAGCACGTGGACACGCCAAACGGAAGGTCGTGCTTGCGCAGCAGCTCCATGCCGTGTTGGATGCGCTTGTAGGTGCCCTCGCCGCGCCGGGCGTCGGTGGTCTCCTCGAAGCCCTCGGCGCTGATGGCGGGGATGAAGTTCTTCACCTCGATCATGTCTTGGCAGAACTTCTCGTCGATGAGTGTGGCGTTGGTGAAGCACAGAAACGCGCAGTCGGGATGCCTGCGGCACAGGGCGATGACGTCGTCCTTGCGCACGAGCGGTTCTCCGCCTGTGTATATGTAAACATGCACGCCGAGCTCTTTGCCCTGGCAGATAACGGAATCGATGTCCTCGAACGTGAGGTTGAGCTTGTGGCCGTAGTCTGCCGCCCAGCAGCCCAGGCAGTGCAGGTTGCAGGCGCTCGTTGGGTCGAGCAGGATGGCCCAGGGGATGTTGCAGCCGTACTTCGCGCGCATCTTCTCCTGCTTGTCCCATGCAAGGAAGTTTGCGTCCACTACGGAAGTCTTGAGAAGGCCGCCAATCATCTCGGGGTTGAGGTGGGCGATTTTGAGAAGCAGCTGGTACCAGTTAGTCTCGTTTTCAATCGCATTGGCGAATGCCTGGCGCTGCGAGGGGAAGATGCCTGCCGGGGCATACTTGTTCACGGCTTCCATGGCTTTGGGCATGTTTCGCTCGGGATCGGCCAAAAGATAGTCAATCGCGGCGTTGAGTGCAGCGCGTCTAACGGAGTCGGCGGGATTCATGGCGCTCTCCTTAATAACCAGGTGTAGAATATCCTACGAGTGAAGACTATTCCTTGACTGTTGAGTGGGCAATTGCCAGATACTTCGGCAATGGACGGTATTCAACAGCCGCAATTGACCTGGGAAGTTATGGCAGGGGATAAGGGGTGCGCATGAACCAGGAGAGCAAG
>JAHZHK010000036.1:6143-25261 GCA_019420325.1 Coriobacteriaceae bacterium
AAAACGCGGGCAGCCATCAAGGCCGCGTTGGAAAAGCTTGTCAAAGAGCGGGGCATGGACAAGCTGACTGTGAGTGCGCTGGCGCGCGAGGCGAACATCGACCGTAAGACGTTCTACCTGCATTACGACTCGATTGACGACCTCATCGACTGTGCTGCCTCGGACATGGTGGAGGACATTATCTCGACCATCGATCCGGACAGGTTACGGGCTGATCCTGGTCAACAGGTGCGGCTGACCTTGGCGTATGTCAACAAGAAGATAAGCGACGACGTGGAGCTGTACGCCTACATGGCGAACAACCTCTCGATGGACTTTGTTCTCGGCTACATCGAGCGGGCCCTCGTGCATTACGCGAAGACAATCGGGGTGGAGCGCCTGCCGCGCAACCTGCTGGCAGACGGCGATCCGGGATACTACCGCCCGCGGTTCTACCTGGCAGGAGCCGTGTCGGTCTACAGCGAGTGGTTGTGCTCCGATCGCACGACGCCCATCGAGGACGTGGCCGAGGTTGTTGCCGACGCTCTTGGCCATGCTCGCTGGTCGGCAGTGCAAGGCGGGGAATAGGCGAAAGCGGCGGCCGCAGGGATTAAAAAGACCGAGTTGTTTCCGCAAAACGGGGGTTCTCCAGCCGCCTTTCGCGCCAGTTTTGCCTGCATGGGGTGAGGCCGCGCAGTCGCTTTGTTTCAGATCATGCGTTCGTTAAGGCAAAACGCCTGCTCAGGGGCTTGCGTTTTCGGAAGCCGCCTAGCGGGCCAGAGAGACGCCCCGAAATCGCTCGATGCCAGCGGCTGGAGAACCCCGGTTTTGCGGAAGTATCGACCGGTTTTGTTCACACCTGGTTTTCGGCCATGCGTTCGGTGGCTAAATGTATTCTTCGGCGCTCTTTGGGCGAACGAGGTGGTGCGACGGATTGTGACCATGGGGTATTTGACGGTATGGACGCCCTTGGTTCGGTCAAGCGGAAGCGGGCGCTGGCGTACGGATTGCATTGGCGCGCAGTTCGAACAGTTCCAGCGCCTGAGGTTTGGACGGGATGGAGAAGGTGAGAGAGCACCCCGAAGTGCGAGGTGTCAACCTGCGCGAAATGAAAAACGATGATCGCGTGTGGCCAGTCCCATCGAACGCGCTTTCTGCCTGGGCTGTTTCAATGATGAAATGCTGCGCGGCGACGGGTGCGCGGGTGGCGAGGCGTGCGAGTGGGCGCGGCGGCGGGAGTGCGGGTGTGCAGGCGTGCGGGAGGCGGGGTCCGGCGTGCGCGCGTGCACGCGGCGGCTCTCCCTGCGGTCGACCCTGCAAACATGCCGGCGATGGACCCCCGCGCGCGGCGAAGGCGCGCACGTAAGGGTCTTGCGAGCGACAGGTTGAGATATACAACTGTTTTTCACCCTGCAGGCGGGCAAAACGTTAGATTTCTCAACCTCTGGCTCGCGGCGGGGTGGCGTCGCCTGCAGACCGGCGGGTTTGGACCCCTTCGCCGCCCGCGAAGACGACCTACCCACAGCAAAGGCGCCGGCACCCGGGGTCTCCGAGTGCCGGCGCCTGTCGTTGTATTGCGCACGTGCGTATGGGGCGTCCTGCGGCATCAAGGGGATGAGGGTCCGTCAAACGATGCCTTGCGCACAGGTTTTAGTACTCGCCCCTCCAGGTGCGGTTGCGCAGGATATACATGTGCGCGGGACCGTTGCCCGAGTCGGGCAGACGGTAGACCTGGTCGTCGGTGAACTCCTCGCAGGCGCCGTCTTCGATGAACTCGCCCAGCGTGCGGTCGTAGGCACCCATGAAATCGCGCACGTCGCCGTCGGCGTCACCGTAGAAGCGAGCGAGGCCGCCGCACTGGGTGACGCACTGGGGCAGGCCCCCGTCGGCCACTTGGTCGGCGCACAGGTTGCACTTCTGCGCGACGTTGTTGGCGTCGAGGTAGCGCACGCCGTAGGGACAGGCGTCCAGGCACATGCCGCAGCCGATGCACTGCTCGGCGTCAAGCTGAATGGTTCCGGCCTCGGCGATGGCGGAAGCGCCCGTCGGGCACACCGTCACGCATTCGGGGTTCGAGCAGTGCTGGCACTGCATGGGCAGGAAGTACATCTCAACATCGGGGAACTGGCCGCTGCCGCCCTCGATGGGGTAGGGGCCCACGCGCTTGATGTGGATCCACTGCTGGCCGATGTCGACGCCGTTGACCGCCTTGCATCCGACGCTGCAGGCCATGCAGCCAACGCACTTGTTGAGGTCGGTAATGATCGCCTTGTGCATACTCTATGCTCTCCCCTCGTAATCGGGCAGCCACTCCTGCAGGCGCGGGTCGTCGGCGCTGTGGATGATCTCGGTGCCGTCGATGCCGCACGGGACGGGGTTGCCGAACGGCGAGTTGTCCGCCGTCGCCTTGTACACCTTCACCGCGTAGGCGCGCAGGTTGGAGGAACCGATGAACGGGTCCTGGGCGTCCTTGTCGATGAGGCAGTTGCAGCCGGAGAGCTCGAAGCCCTTGTCGGCCTGCTTGAGCTCGGGATACCACCACTGGTGCTCGAGGTTCACGACGCCGGGGGCGATGCCGTAGTACAGGTCCGCCACCTCGCGGATCTTGCCCCACTCGGTTTCGATCCAGCACCAGTCACCGTCGGCGATGCCCAGGCGCCCGGCGTCGGCGGGGTTGATCTCCATGCGGGGCACGGGCCACAGCTCGCGGCACCAGGGAAGCTGGCGGTGCTCAGAGTGGAAGTACGTGGGCTGACGGCGGCCGGTGGTAGCCAGGAAGTCGTTGTCTTCCGTGAAGCGCTCAGGCTCGGCGACGGGGCCGTGCGGGGCCTCGCGGAACGTGGGCAGGGCCTGTTCGGGTCCGACATAGGAGTCGAGCACCGTAGACCAGATCTCCTGCAGGCGCGTCGTGGTGTTCCAGCCCTGGGACTTGGGCATGTCGAGTGCCATGGGCCAGGGAGAATCGGCCTTGGTGGCCCAGCCGGTCTGATAGCGGCGGTAGACGCCCCAGGCCTCGGGCTTCTCGATCTTGGAGTCGAACCAGCCGTTCTTCTGGAACTCGGCCTTGTAGTCCTGCCAGTTGTCGAAGCGGAAGCCGGCCAGCGCTATGCCGTTGCATACGTTGGCGGCGTCGTCGACGGGCCAGGGATCGTCGCCGGCGGCATAGGGCTCGCCCATGGCGCGGAAGACGCGGATGTGAATCTCGAGGTCGCTCTTGGCCTCGCCCGGCGGCTCAATGGCCTTGCAGGTGGCGCCGAAGTCGCCCGAGCAGCCCTGCGCCTTTCGGATGCAGTCGAGTTCGAGCCAGTGAGCGGCGGGTAGCACAAGGTCGGCCTGGCCCACGGTCGGGGTCTCCCACATGTCGATGGAAACCCAGAAGTCAAGCTTCTTGAGCTGTTCGTAGGCGTAGCTGGAGTTGCACTGATTCATGTGGTCGCCGGTCTCACCGATGCCGCACGTCACCTTGTAAGGCTCGCCGGTCTCGATGGCGCGGTAGATGCTGTTGGCGTCGGCCCAACCGGGGCTGCACTGCTGGCCGATGCACGGGAAGTCGAGGGAACCTAGGATGACGCTGTTGTCCGTGGCAATCTCGCTCTTGGCGCTGGGGATGCACATGCCCAGGTCGAAGAACGGCCAGCCCGGGGTCGAGCCGCGCATGCCGCCGGGGATGTCCATGTTGCCTGTAATACCGCAGATGAGGTCCATAGTGCGGTTGGTCTGCAGGGCGTTGGTGGAGTGCTCCAAGGCGAGCATGTACTGGATGCCGCCGTTGCCGTAGCCGGTGGAGGGGTCCACACGGGTGGCATAGGTCGTGGCGGCCTTGATGATGTTCTCCGCAGGTACCTCGCAGATTTGCGCGACGGTCTCGGGGTCGAAGGCGGCCACATGGTCGATCAGGTGCTCCCACACGGTGCGGCAGCGGATCTTCTTGCCGTCTTTCAGTGTGACCTCGACGCCGCCGTCCTCGGTGTGAAGCGCTGGGTAGAGGCCCTCGGGGAAGGGGGTCAGGTCAAGCACGAAGCCCTGGGACTGGCCGGTGAAGGAAAGGCCGGGCTGGTTGGCCTCCTTGCCTTCCGTCGCGGGCTCCCAAGTCTCGCCCTCCCAGTGCGGGGCCACACGCTCGCCCTTGTCGTCGACGTCGTCCTCGGAGTCGAACCAGGAGAGTTCGCCCGTGAGCTCGTTGACCACGATGAAGCGGCTGGAACGACCGCCCTCGATGAGGTCGGACTCCTTGAGCAGGTGGTTTTTCGTTGTGCCGTGACGCGTGGTGGACTCAGTGGGCTCGGGGTCGTAGTCGGGGTCGTCCACGACGAGCATGGGGGCGTTCATCCACTTGCGGACATAGAGGTCGTCGTAGAGTTCCTTGTCGATGATGACGTTGAGCCAGGCCAGGCCCATGGCGGCGTCGGTACCGGGACGCAGGGGCAGCCAGATGTCGGCTTCCTTGCCCAGGTTGGTCATGCGCGGGTCCACGATGATGTGGGTGTCGGCGCGGGTTGCGACGTCGACGGTGGTGCGGCACGAGTCGTCGTAGTTGGAGAGCTCGGAGGCACCGCCCCACTGCACATAGACGCGCGGACGGCCCACGGTCTCCATCCAGGAGTAGGCGTTGGAGGCGTCTATCGTGGTTGCGTAGAAACGCGGGCCCTTGCAAATCTCGTTGGCCTGAATTGCATTGGGCGAGTGGAAGCACTGCTTGTAGGCGCTGTAGGGACCCATGGCCCAGATGCGGCTCGTGCCGCCCATGGAGAAATAGGTCTCGTAGCCGTACTTGTCCTGGAGCTCCTTGAACTTGGCGCCGAGAATCTCCTCGGCCTCGTCCCAGCTGATGCGCTCCCAACCGGGATCGTCGGAGCCCTTGGGGTTCGTGCGCTTCATGGGATACTTGATGCGGTCGGGGTGATAGGCGGCCTGAAGCGACGCCTGGCCTTTGGCGCAGTGGTTGCCCATGGAGCCGAAGCAGCTCGTGTCGCCCTCGGTCTTGATGACCTTGCCGTCTTTGACGTAGACCCAGACGCCGCACTCCATCTTGCCGCAGCCGCGGCAGGCGCTCCTGATCTTGGTGACCTCTCCGGCTTTGGCCGCGTCTTCAGGCGAGCCGTCGGCCAGGGCGGTGCCGGTAATCGCGCTTGACAACGCCGCCGCCGTGCCCGCTATCACCGCTGTCTTCATGAACGTCCGGCGTGACATGCTGAGCTTATTACCCATGTGCCTCTCCTTTCGTTTGCTTGCAGGCATACCCAGTCGCCGTGCTGCATGGTGGCGACCCGCCCCTGTCGGAGGGGCGTGGGCAGTTCCTGGTTTCAGTTTTTCTCACGTGAGGACGTCAGACGGAATCGACTGCTAGCATGAAGATGCGCGTTTTGCGGCTTGGGGACGCCTTTTGCAAAATCGTGTTGCGAGCATGATGTCGCAGGTACAGGCAGGGTGTACCCTGTTTTGCGGGAGAAAGGGTGTGTACATATGCAAAAGCGGGACGCTCAGCCGTCGACGGACGGCAAGAAAGAGTCGCCCTTCGCGAGATGTCTGCTCTCGGTTCGATCGCTTGTTCCCACGGGGGACGAGCTGAGGTTCGGAGTGGCGCTGTCGCTGTATCTCGCATGGGTTGACAACATGTTCTATGGCGCGAGGATAGCCGAGCGCAGTTGGTCTCCGTTTCAGGCGGTCGGCGCGGGGGACGTTCTGTATTACGTGTCGATTGCGGTGCTGCTGGCGCTGCTGTGTTTTTTGGCGTGCCGTGGGTCGGCGGTCGACCGCGTGCTCTACTCGCCGCGTATGTGTGCTGCGGGCACGGCTGGCATGGTGCTTTCGACGCTGCTGATACTGACGACGATACCCGGTGGAGCAATCGAGGCTGTCGCCATCCCGCTTGCCGGCGTCTTGAGCGCGCTTGCGAGCGGCGTGTGCCTCATGCAGTGGAGCAGGTTGGCGAGTTGGCTGGACTACCGCAGCATTGTGGTGACGGGGGCCTTGGGGTATGTGCTCGCCAAGGTCATTGTCGTGGTTGCCCAGATGTGCGGGTATGCGGTTCGAGTCGAAGTTGTGGCCTCCATCGTGGTGATGACGGCGATCAACTGCCTTTTTGCGGCGGGTTCGGGCCTGCTGTTCCACACGTGTGCCACGCGTGAGGGCGCATGGGAGGGATGGATGTCTGCAGGCGACAGCGCGAGTTCTGGGCGGGATGTGTCGCCGGGCGCCCCGAGCGAAGCAGGCACCGTTGCGCGCATGGCAGTTGCTCTGGTCGTTGTCGGCTTCATTCCTATATTGGCCCGCGAGATGGGCCTGGGAGTGGTGTGGGATTTCGCAGGGACGCCTGGCATGTGGTATGTGGAGATGCATGCAGTCAGCCTTCTGGTGATGGTGCTGGCGGCGTTCGTTATCGTTGCAAGCTTTCTTTCGCAGAAGGCTCGCCGCCGTGTGGGGGATTGCTACCGACTCATCGTCCTGTTTGCATTCGTCGGCTCCCTCTTGATGCCCCTGCCCTTTGTGTTCGGCGACGTCGGTCTGGCCCTTCCTGCCATTTGGGCATCTGCGGCGTTCAACTGCCTGCACATTATGATGTGGATCGTGATCGCCTCGTTCGGCCGTGTCCATCGTGAACTTTCTACCAGGTACTACGCCGTTGTGAGAATAGGTTGGACGCTGGGTCCATTGCTCGGGGGCGTTCTGGCGCAAGGCTTGTGGCGAAGTGGGGTATTGCCGGCCTCGGGGGTCCAGGTGACCTATGTTCTCGCTGTTTGCTGCGCCCTGGGCGTTTACATCATGTTTGCCTATATCTTTCCAGAGCGCTCTCTTGCTCATGCATTGGATGTCATGCCGCGCCGTGTGCGCCGTCCGTTCCAGGAGCGTTGCCGTGCCCTGGCTCAGCGTTCGGGTTTGTCCGAGCGCGAGTTCGAGATCATGATGTACTTCGCCAAGGGTCGCGACGCTGCATACATTCAGCAGGAGCTCGTGCTCACGCACAGCACGGTCTCGTCGCACCGACAGCACATCTATGCAAAGCTCGGTGTGCATTCCCAGCAGGAGCTTCTCGACGTGCTCAGCGAAACCGAGTAGAACGCAAGCTGTCCGCCGATTTAAAAAATAACTATCTACCTGCCATTTCATTAGATGTCATGTTCCCGATACGATGACGCGCCGCAGACTTGTGAGGCAGTATTCGTGAGCGACACACGAGTTGCTTTGCAGGTTGGAGCAAGGCCGTGCGCTAGGAGGCGTGCGGCGCAAGCTGACGGAGGGCGTCATGCACGATGTAGATGGAATGAGGGCCGCCCGGGCCGGGGCGTGCCCGGCCGATGCCCAGGCCAGGGTGGTTGAGGCCGTGGTGTCCCGAGCGCGCGCGGTGGCCGTCCGCGGTGGTTTTGCGGCGGGCAAGACGTACGCCCTTGCCTTTGTCGCCGCCGAGTTGGTGCGCGCGGGCGTGGCCGCCGAGGACATCCTTTTTGCGGTGGCGCGTCGCTCGCAGGTCGCCTATGTGCAGCGGGCGCTTACAGAGCTGGGCGCGGGCGGCGTCTCGGCGAAAAGCGTCTTGGAGGTTGCGTGCGATGTCTTGGGCACCGACCAGGCCCGCGCCTTCACGGGGCGCCGGCCTCGCATCGCGTTGGGTTTCGAAGAAGCCGTCCTTGAGGAGGACCTCAAGACCCTGGGCACCCAACCGCGCCGCCTGCGCGAGCTGTCGAAATTCCTCTTCAGGGGCCTTGTCGATCTGGAAGATCGAGACCCAGACTGGTTGATCAGCGCGGAGGAGAAGGACACGCTGGCCCTCGTGCGGGCCTCGATGTCCGAGCAGGGAGCCATGCTTGCCTGCGAGGCGGCCAATCTTGCGTGCAGCTACCTCGAGGGCGACTTCGGCGGGCAGGCTCCGCGAAAGCGCTATGTCCTTGCGGACGGCTACACCTCCATGAGCAAGGCCTCCCAGCGTCTGGTCGATTTGCTTGCTAACGATTGCCTGGTCGCAAGCGGCTCGATTGATGACCCCGGTGCAGGCAATGAACGACATCCCTTCTCCCAGGGATTAGACGACCTCGTCGACAGACGTGGAGGCGAGGTCGTCGCCATCGACCTGGGGGATGCTCCTGTATGTGAGACTCGACTGGCACATGTGGTGTGGCCTGCTCCTAGCGATGAGATTTCGGGAGTGGCCGCGTGGATCGCCGATTGCCTGGGAGAGGGTGCCTCCCCGGCAGATTGTGCCGCCGTGGTACCCAACCAAGTGTGGGGCCGGCGCCTGGCGCGGGCTCTGGAGGAGCGCGGCGTGGCGTGCGCGCGCGTGGCTGCGGGAGAGCCGTTTCGCGGCGATCCCCGTAACACAAATCGTAATGCGGCTCAGAAGGAGCTGTGCCTCAAAGAGATTGCCCTCGACAAGACTGACGTCCTCGCGTGGCGCTGCTGGTGCGGCTTCGACAATGCGCTGCTTGCAAGTCAGGCCTGGAAAGAGCTGCGCACGTGGGCCGACGAGTGCGGGTTCGGCCTGGCGGATGCGCTGCTTGGCCTTGCGAGGATGTCCGATGCGAGGGCCGGCCTTCCTTTTCCTGCGGCCGCTTACCTTGCGGACCGCGTGCGCTCTGGGCTTGAAGGCGCGAAGGAATTCGAAGGTGTCGTGAGTGCCCAGGACGTGGCTCAGGCGCGGGCCCAGGCCCTCGACCCATCGCTTGGCCATGTGCTCGGCTCTGGCGTCATCGTTGCCACCGAGGATGTGCTGTGCGGCACACATGTGGACAACGTGGTGGCATGCGGCCTGGTAGATGGCTTTTTCCCAGGACACGATTGCTTCAATGACCGCATACCGCCCGATATTCTCGCGCGCAACCTTGACCGCGGCCGCATTGTGTTCGAACGCCTTTTGCTTTCAGGCTCCAAGACGTGCGTGCTTTCGCGTTTCGACCACGAGTGGCTACTCGACGCGGAGCCGGCGCGGATGGAAATCAGACGCATCTCGGCTCGACCGCAGGGACGCCTCGCGGCGATTTGGCCGAGCACCTATGTGCGCGAGCGTGCGGAGGAACTACCTGCGGCGCTCGATGGGCGAATTGCCCTGTAGGACAGCGACGGACAGCTTCTTTTGGGAGAAGGGAAGACCGCAATGGCGAACAACGAGTGGGAAGAGCTGTTAGACGAAGAATACGAGCGCCTCGAGGGTGTGGAGGACGAGGGCCCGTTCGATGAGGAGGTCTGCGGGGGCGAGGCGCGGGCGGGCCGCCACCCCGCAGGGCCGTCGTCCAACCCTGCCGAGTATTTTGCCCAGGAGCATGAGGAGGTGCCTGCCAGCGCTGCCGAGCGACTGGCAAAGCTGGTAGACACGATGCCGGGCCAGACGAAGATGCTCGTACGCATACTTGATTTCTGCCGAGAGCGTCGTGCAACGGACGAGGTGCTAAACGCCGTCGCCGCATGGCAAAAGCTGAACTTCTCAGTGTATGAGCCTGCCGTGCTTTGCAGCCTGTTGGAGAAGGCCGGCGGCCTGGAGCACGTCAATGAGGACGGGACGCCCTATGTGCAGCAGGCAGACGCTGACACGCTGCAGGCGGTTTCGGATGCTGCCCAGGATGAGGCCGACGGAAAGAAGGGCGACCAGGCAGGGGCAGCCCCAGCAGGGGAGGCTGGGCTGGTAGGGGAGCCCGAGGGCGGCGAAGTGCCTGAGGAGGACTTCGACGACAGCTGCGCAGAGCCCGAGCCTCAGAGGCCGTCATTTTGGGTGGCAACGCAGGCCGGTCTCGACCTCGTCGCCGAACACGATCCCCGTGCGCATGTGGCGCAAATGCTCGAGGACGAGGCGTGCTACATGCCCGTGTATCGCGAACTCTTGGAGAAGCTTGCCGATGGCCCCATGACGAAGAAGGAAATCGACGTCATCGTCCGGGCCAATCCCGCGTCGGAAAGCCCCCGCCGTTTGGGAGGCTATTTCGTCGACCGCCTGGAGCGCATCGAGGCCATCGAGTGGACGGGTGCCTGGTCCATCACCGAGATAGGCCGTGAGCTGCTTGACAACGAGGCCCTTTACCAGTAGCCATCCCCTAAGGAGCAAAACCATGCTGACTGAAGCAGAGAAGAGCGAGGCCATCGGCACCGACGAGCTGGCCCAGATGATGGACGACCGGGCGGCCACGTACAACCTCCTGGCACGTCTGTATCGCGTGGAGGTGGACGAGCCCCTGTTGGAGAAGCTGCGCACGGCACGATTCCCCCTGCGTACGGGCAACAAGGAGATCAACCTGGGTTACAAGCTTATGCGCGAGTACCTGGGCAGTTCCTGGGAGAACGCCAAGACCGAGCTTGCCGTAGACTACGTGCGTTCGTTCATCGGCCACGGCAACACGGCGTATTCGTGCGCCTACCCCTACGAGAGCGTCTATACGAGCGGCCGTCGTCTTCTTATGCAGGACGCCCGCGACGAAGTGGTGCTCATCTACCGCAGTGCCGGCAAGGACAAGGCCCCCGATTGGACGGACCCTGAGGACCACATTGCCCTTGAGCTGGAGTTCGAGGGCTTTCTGTGCGCCAAGGCCGCCGAGGCTCTGCGTGCGGGCGACGAGGACGAGGCGGCTGCCTATGCCGTGCAGCAGCGCAATTTCCTGGAAGACCACCTGCTCAGCTGGACGCCTATGATGCTGGCCGACCTCGATCGTTTCTCCCGGACTGACTTCTATAAGGGCCTTGGCCACCTTACGACAGGTGTGCTCCAAGAGGAGCGTAATGTCTTGGAAGAGCTGCTTGGTGCAGGGGAAGACGCTGCGGCTGAGGAGGAATAGCTGTTTGGTGCGCCGAAGTGGTGTGATGCGGCGAGGGTAAGCCCTGCACGATCGCCAGTGATGCCCCTGGAATATGCTTGCGAGCGTCAGGTTGAGATATACAACGTTTTTTCAGTCCTCAGGCCCGGAAAACGTTGGATTTCTCAACCCGGTGCTCGCGGCGGGTGCGTCGGGGGCGTTTGTCGGCCACATCGGGCCCGCTGTCGCTCGTGAGGCCGTCTCGAAACCAAAAAACGCCGACACCTGGACTCTCCGGGTGCCGGCGTTTCGCTGTTTCAGCAAGAAGAGGCGCCTGCTTATTGTTTCCTACATGCCCTGCCGGCTTTTTTCTACAAGCGCGGCACGAGCGCCATATGCGATTGCCTCGGGAGGGCCCTTTGTTTCGCCCATGCCGCGCCCATGCCGCGAACGTGCGGCGCGCCAGCCCCTGGGCACCCTCGGTCCAAGCCTATCGACAGCCCGCCATCCGGCGGTTCGGACGCCTGCCCTTCGCGCCCCAGCCTGCCCGCCCACCCCTCAGCGGTGCAGGTCTTCTGGAATCGTGCGGCACACGTGGCGCGCCACGCCGAGCAGCTGCACCACGCAGGGGTTGTCGGGGGTGCAGGTTGCCAGGTCGAGGCTGATGAGCTGTTCCATCCCGGCGGGTGCCTCGAAGGGGAGCAGCTTGCGCCATCGGCTCGAGAAGGGCGTCATGAGAGCCGTGCTGCCCAGGCCCACCACGCCTTCGTCCTCCAGCATGAGCATACCGCTCTCGTTGCCTCCCGCCTCGAGGACCTCGACCGTGGGCTCATGCGACGCCAGGTACGCGCGCAGCTGGTCCTGCCAGCGCGAGTAGCCCGGCGCGGCGAGCACGGCGCGCATCCCGCGCAGGTCTTGCGCACGCACGACGCCGAGCCCGGCCAGGGGACCTGACGAGCCGACCCAGCACATCGCCGGCTCATGGTGGACGCTGAGGAACCTCACACCCCCGGCGTCGGCTCCCTCGTTGCCGAAGGTGAAAGTTGCCTGGATGCGCCCCGAGGCGAGCGAATCGTAAATGTCGCGGAAGTCGCGCAGGTCGACGAAGTCTACCTCGACGTCGGGGTAAAGGGCGTGGAACGTTTTGAGCACCTTGGGCAACAGGTGCGCCGACACGTTGCGGTACGAGCCGACGGTCAACCGGGGGCGCGCGAGACCCGCCGCCTGGCGCCCCTGCTGCACGGCCTCTTCGGCCAGCCCGGTGAGGCGCCGGGCATAGTCGAGGAACACCCGCCCGCCCTCGGTGGGCTCGATGCCCTTGTTGTCGCGAGCGAACAGCTTGAAGCCCAGCTCCTCCTCAAGGGCGCGCACCTGCTTGCTGATGGCCTGCGGGGTGAGGAAATGCTCGGCCGCCGCCTGTGAGAAGCTGTGCCTTTCGGCGGCGCATACGAAATATCTCAGCTGGTCAATGTCCATGTGTGTCGCTGCGCCCCCTCCGGCTTGTCGCCCGGCCGCCCCCACGACCTGCCGGGCATTGTCGCGCACGCGCGGCAGGCCCTACTGTGACCAAGCGTCCAAGCGCCCCAACGTTTTGGAACAGCTGTCCGTTCGGGTCGCATTGTACTCTCTTCGTCGAGGCGGCGCCCGGGATTGCCGCAAGGTCGGCGCGGGCAGGGGAAGCCCGCAGGGCCGCCGCCGGCATCGTCAGAAGAGAGAGGAGACGTTTATGGAGCCCATGGAGCTTGAGCGCGCGTGCGCGACGCCCGACTGCGCGGCCGGGGGAGACGCCCTGTCACGCCGCAGCTTCCTCAAGTGGAGCGGGGCCCTCGCCGCGATGGCGGGGCTGGGTGGCAACGCGCTGGTTGCCAGCGCCGACGCCGGACAGGAGGCCGAGCCCTTCAGGGGCGGCGGCCAGGAGGGCGACGAGGGCGAGTGGAAGCCCTACCGATGCTTCCGCATGTACTGCTCGGCGAGTTGCATCAACTACGCCCTGGTGAAGGACGGCGTCGTGGTGCGCGTCAAGACCGACGACCGCAACCCCGACTCCGACGAGATGCCCCAGCAGCGCGGCTGCCTGCGCGGCCAGGCCAAGCGCAACAACGTGTACGGCCCCGACCGCCTGAAGTACCCCATGAAGCGCAAGCACTGGCAGCCCGGCGGCGTGGAGGTCAACGGCGAGCTGCGCGGCAAGGACGAGTGGGAGCGCATCAGCTGGGACGAGGCGCTCGACATGATCGCCTCCGAGCTCAAGCGCGTCGTGGACACCTACGGCAACGAGTCCATCCTGCGTGCGGGCATCTACCCCAACCCGGTGGTCTCCGCCATGGGCGGCATGCTGGGCGGTGCGGGCGGCAACTCCCAGGGCGGCTGGGTGTACCCCTCCGCGCTTATGACCGGCTACCAGAACCTGGCCGGCTACTACGGCGCCTACCTGTACAACGACCGCGTCGACTTCCTCAACTCCAAGCTCATCGTGCTCGACGGCAACAACCCCTCGTGGAGCGCCCTGGGCTACCCCAACAAGGTGTTGCTCGACGCGAAGCGCCGCGGGGCCAAGATCATCGGCATCAACCCGTTCTACAACTACGGCCTAGGCGCCATCGCCGACGAGTGGGTGCCCGTGCGCCCCGGCACCGACGCGGCGCTGTTCATTGCCTGTGCCTATCACATGATCGAGAACGACCTGCACGACCAGGAGTTCCTCGACACCTACACCGTCGGCTTTGACGCCGACCACATGCCCGAGGGCGCCGACCCCAAGGACAACTTCAAGGACTACGTGCTGGGCACCTACGACGGTGTGCCCAAGACGCCCGAGTGGGCCAGCGAGATCTGCGGCACCGAGCCCGACGTCATCCGCTCCCTGGCCACGGACATGGCCACCATCAAGCCCGGCGCGATTCTGTCGTGCTCGGCCGTGACGCGCGGCTTCCGCGGCGAGCAGGCGGCCCAGGCGTTCTTCACCCTGGGCTGGATGACGGGCAACGTGGGCAAGCCCGGCGCCATGGTTGCCGACATGAGCGGCCAGATGGTGTGCAACGGCGGCGGCGGCCTGGTGAGCCCGGGCGGCGAGGGGCGCTCCACCTACGCGGTGACCGACCCGCTGTGCGACCTCAACAAGTTCTCCGCCAACGTGATTCCCACTGACGGCCTGTTCGGCGTGACCTCGCAGCAGAAGTGGACCTCCGTTGTCAACGGCGGCTACCAGAACGGCAAGTGGGGTTGGAAGGACCTCGACATCCGCATGATTTGGGACATCGGCCGCGGCAACAAGCTCAACTCCGAGCCGGGCACGCCCATCGGCATCGAGGCGTTCCGCAAGGTCGAGTTCGTCGTTTCCTGCGAGAGCTTCCTCACCACGACGGCCCAATACGCCGACATCGTGCTGCCGATGATGATGCAGTGGGAGCACCCCGCCAACTTCTCGCACACCTCCAACCGCGAGTCGCTCACGTATTGCTCGCATGTCATTGAGCCCCTGTTCGAGGCCCGCAGCGACTACGAGATCAACCGCGACCTGGCCGTGCGACTGGGCTTCGACCCCGACGAGCTCGAGATCACCGAGGAGGAGATCTTCGCCAACCAGCTCCAGGGCGCCAAGGTCATCCGCGAGACGGGCTTCTCCAAGCTCGTGGGTGCCGGCCAGGCCGGCCCGGGCGGCGCGACCACCGAGGATGTGGAGGACCCCGACTACGAGAAGCTCCTCACGATCACGGCGCAGGACTGGGCGGAGCTTGGCTTCCCCGACCGCGAGCCGCAGGAAGGCCGCATCCCGCTCGCGCAGTTCCTCAAGGACGGCATCTACCAGGTGCCTCGCAAGGAAGGCGACAACTTCGGCTACATCGCGCTGCAGGCCTTCGTCGAGGACCCCGTGAACTGCCCGGTCAACACCGAGAGCGGCAAGCTCGAGATCTACTGCCGCCGCCTGGCCGAGGTCGTGGACCTCTACGGCTCCTACAGCATCTCGCCCATCGCCAAGTACGAGCCGCCGCAGGACGGCTACGAGGCGACGTTCGAGGACTTTGGGAAGAAGGTCAAGGGCAGGTTCCCCCTGCAGCTTGAGTCGCCCCACTCGCTGGGCCACCATTCCAGCCAGCTCGACAACGCCCGCTGGGTGCAGGAGGCCCATCCCAACGTGGCGTACATGAACCCGCTCGACGCCGCCGAACGCGGCCTTGCCCAGCACGACCCGGTCAAGGTGTACAACGACCGCGGGGCCATCATCCGTGCTGTCAAGATCTCGCCGCGCGTGGTGCCCGGCGTGGTGCTCGTGTCCGACGGCGGCTGGAGCGACTACGACGAGGAGCTGGGCGTCGACTTCGGCGGCAACCCCAACTTCCTGACGAGCACCGACCCGTGCGGCTGCGACATCCAGCCGTGGAACACGGTTGTCGTCGAGGTGGAGAAGTGGGACGGCCCGTTCTCCTACGACATCGACCGTCCGCTGCGCATCATCGACCTGGGGGAGTAGACCATGGGACAGTACGGATTCCTCTTCGATTCCGAGGCATGCATCGGCTGTAAGACCTGCCAGATGGCGTGCAAGGACAAGAACGACCTGCCGGTGGGACCGCTGTACCGCCGTGTGATGGAGTGGGAGAACGGCGAGTGGCAGGCCAGCGCCGACGGTTGCGCGCATGTGCCCGAGGGCCTGTTCGCCTATTTCGTGACCGTGTCGTGCAACCACTGTGAGAACCCTGCCTGTGTGGCGGTCTGCCCCACCGGCGCCATGCAGAAGGACCCCGACACGGGAGTCGTGTGGAACGACCATGAGACGTGCATCGGCTGCGGCGCCTGCGCGCAGGCCTGCCCCTACGGCGCACCGCAGATGCGCGAGGACCTCGGCGTCATGGGCAAGTGCGACTTCTGTCAAGACCGCCTTGAGCAGGGCAAGGACCCGGCTTGTGTGGCCGTGTGCGCCCTTCGTGCCCTCAAGTGGGGCGACATTGACGAGCTGCGGGCCGGATACGGCCTGGGCGACGTGGAGACCGAGCCGCTGCCCGCGAACACCACCGACCCGTGCCTGGTGCTCCTGCCGCACCCCAAGGCGCCTAAGTCGGGCTCGGGCATAGGCGAGGACCCCTCCATCGCCTACGAGCGCGGCGTCAACCCCAACGCCTAGCTGGGAAGGGATGAGGACGATGATGGAAGAGGGGCTTGAGGCGAAGGTTCCCGGCGGGGCGCCCTCGGTTGATGAGGAGGTGCGCAGGGAGTACCGCGCCGAGCTGCCCGGTGTCGAGGTGACCTTGCGCTTTTTGGGGAGCTGCCTGCTCGAGGAGCCTTCGGAGGGATACGTGCGCGCGGTCCTCGAGCCCGGTTTGTGGGACGGCATGCCCTTCGGCCGGAAGGACGCGGACGTGTTGCGTGGGCTCTCGCTGGTTCGGGAGTGGCGTGAAGGGCATGCGGGTGACGGGGCGGCTTGCGCGGGGCTATCCGAGCTGCGCGGGGCGTGGTTCCGCATCTTTGTCGGGGCGGGTCGGCCGGTGGCGGCTCCGTGGCAGTCGGTCTACACCGACGACGAGGCCCAGCTCTTCACCGAGCAGACGCGCGACGTGCGGGCGTGGTACCGCCGGTTCGGCCTGGAGCCGGCCCGGCTCAACCGCGAGCCCGACGACCACATCGGCCTCATGCTCGAGTTTTTGGCGAGCCTCTGTGCTTTCGAGCAGCGTTGCGCCTGCGACACCGAGATGGCGGGCCTGCAGCGCGACCAGCTTGATTTCGTCGCCCGGCACGTGATGGTCTTCCTAGACGATTGGGTGCGCGACGTGGTCGAGAAGGGTGGCAACACGTTTTACGCCGGGGTAGCGCTCATGGTGCGCGGTGCGGTGCGCGCCCGTGTCGCCCAGCTTGAGGCGAGCCCCTGGGCTGGCGTCGCAAGCGAGTAAGGGCAGGTTCCTGCCGATTGACCGACCCTCCCGAGAGGCGACGCCTCCGGGAGGGCCGCTTGCGTTATGTGGGGGCATGCGGCGCCGGCTCCCGGGCGCTTGCAGATACTATCCGTCTCAAACGTTCTCGAAAATACGCACGAAGATACGTAGTATACAAGGCGATGCGATGCTGGAAATTGCCTAGATTGGGGACCCATGAGCGCAAACGAGATTGTCCTGTTCCAGTCGTCGGATGAGAGCGTGACGTTGCCGGCCGTTGTCGACTCGCACAGTGAGAGCGTTTGGCTGAACCGTCAGCAGATGGCGCAGCTGTTCGGCAGAGACGTGAAGACGATTGGCAAGCACATCGCCAATGCCTTGCGCGAGGAGTTGGCGGGCGAGACGGAACCAGTTGTCGCAAAATTTGCGACAACTGCCGCCGACGGCAAGGTGTATCAAACCGAGCACTACAGCCTCGACGTCATCATATCGGTTGGGTACCGCGTGAAGTCGCGAAGGGGCGTGGAGTTTCGCCGCTGGGCAACCGACGTGCTGCGCCGCTACATCCTCAAGGGCCATGTTGAAAACGACGAGCGCCTGCGCCAACTCGGCATGGTCGCCCGCACCATCGAGAGGCTGCCAGAGACGGCGGGCTCCCGCGAGATCCTCGACATTGTGGAGAGCTACGCAGACGTGTTCTCCCTGCTTGACGAGTACGACCGAGAGGCTGTGCCGCGGCCCGAAGGCACGCCCGACGTGTTTGCGCTGGACTACGACGCGTGCATGCGGCTTATCGGCGAGATGCGCGGGCGGTTTGGCAGCGACCTGTTCGGCAGGGAGAAGGACGAGTCGTTCCGCAGCAGCATTGCGGCCATCTACCAGTCGTTCGGCGGGCAGGACATCTACCCCACCACGCAGGAAAAGGCCGCCAACCTGCTCTATCTCGTCATCAAGAACCACTCGTTTTTCGACGGCAACAAGCGTATTGGCTGCGCGCTGTTCCTCTACTTCCTCGACCGCAACGGCCTTCTGTTCAGCGGGCTGGACAAGCGCATCGCCGACAGCACGCTCGTGGCGGTCGCCCTCATGATCGCCGAGTCGCGCCCCGAGGAGAAGGAGACGATGGTGTCGCTCGTGATGAACTTCCTGAAATGACGCGTCGGCCTGGCGGCGGGGTGGATGGCGGCATGTCGGCTTTGCCGGTGGACCGATTGCGGCGCTTCGCTCGGGATGGCAGCCTGGCGACAGGGTGAGGCTGGCTTGCCTGAAGTCCAGGTAATCGAGCTGAGAATCGCCCAGCTTGGCTAGGCGAGGAGGGCGGTGCACGTATGGGCGACGTTCGTGGGACTTGAGGGCGGCCGGGAAGGCAAAGCCGGGGGACGCTCGTTGGGTGGCGGTTTTCTTACGGGCGGGAATCTCAGACGAGGGGCGCCTTGTGGATGAGATTTCCCATCCGCATGCAACAAAGCGATGCCCGGCCGGTGCCCCGGCGTGAAAGCGACCTCGCCTGTCGCATGCCCGTAGATCCATCAGCGCGGGTGCCCTGGGTTTTCGGAGGTTCTCGGTTGGGCTTACATGAGCGTCGACAGTGCTCGCATGACGATGTCGACGTCCTTGTTTTCGAGTTCTCGGATGACGTGCAGGTAGGTTTCCTGGGTGGTGTTCATGCTCGCATGGCCGAGGCGTTTGGAGACGCTCGCGACGGACACACCGGCAAACAGCAGCAGCGACGCATGCGTGTGCCGCAGGCCGTGCACCGAGATGACCGGTACCCCAGCGTTTTCGCAATGCCGCGCGAGCGCCGCGTTGGCCGTTGAGTTGTACACCTTGCCACGGGCGAATATCGGCTCGTCGCGCGGTAGGTCTTTGAGCAGGGCCGACAGCTGCATGATAAGCTGCCAGTCGAGCTGGACCTTGCGCACGGACGAGGCGTTCTTGGTGGGGACGAAGCCGCCGCCGTTCTTGTAGTCCCACGTCTTGTTCACCGACAGTGTCTGATGCACGAAGTCGAAGTCGTCGGGCGTGAGGCCCAGGGCCTCCGAGAACCGCAAGCCTGTCTTGGCCACCAGCAGGATCAGCCAGTCCCAGCTGGGTTTGGGGCCTAAGTCGAGGTCGGAGAGCATGGCGTGCAGCTCGAACTGGTTGAGGTACTTGATCTTCTTCTGCCTGGGTTGGCGGCCCTTGATGATGACCTTGCGTGTGGGGTCTCGACTGATGAAGCCCTCGTCCACAGCGTCGAGGATTGCGCCTTTGAGCTGGTGGTGGAAGTCCATCGTCGTTTGGCGTTCATGATGCTCGGCGTAGCCGTTGATGAGCTTCTGGTACTCGATTCGGTCGAGGTCTGCGAGCTTGAGGGTCGGTGCCAACTTTCGCAACCATGTCATGGTGAGCTCGTATTTCCTCATGGTGACGTTGCGAATTGCCCCGTCCTTGTACACTTTGACCCACTGTGCGTAATAGTCGCAGAACAGGCCGGTCGCGCTCGTGCTAGTTTCCATGGGCGTCCTTTCGGGTAACGGGGCCGCCCGTGCTGATGGACGCCGAACATGTTGACATGCGTTCCCGG
>JAHZHK010000037.1 GCA_019420325.1 Coriobacteriaceae bacterium
TGACGCTGGCGCGGGAGGGATTGCGGCCGGGGGCTACTTGTTCATTGCTTTCCTATACCTAGAGCACCTGCGCGAGGTCGAAGAGCAGCTTGAGGCCGTAGGCGATTATCACCACGCCGCATATGCGGTTCAGCCAGGTGAGCGCGCGGCTGTTGATCTTGCTGCCCAGCAGATGGACCGCGACCGACAGGCAGGTAAACCAGATGAGACTGGCGCAGGCGAATCCGGTGATGAAGCTTGCGTCGCCGCCCGCGGGCAGCGCGGCCCTGAATGTGCCGAGCATCATGGTGCCGTCTATCAGGGCCTGAGGGTTCGGCCAGGTCACAATGAAGGCGGAAGCGGCTATTTTGCCAAGCGGTTGGTTGACGTCCTTGCCGCCGCTCAGGTCCGTCTTGGAGCGGATGAGCCCCACGCCAATGCATATGACCAGCAACCCGCCCACGCCAAGGATGGCCGTCTTGAGCCATGGGAGCGCGTCCATCAACGCGCCGGTACCCAAAAAGCAAGCCAGTCCCAGGGAGATGTCCCAGAAAACGACCACGAGCGCCACCGCCAAGGCTTGCTTGAGACTGTGGCTCAGGGTGCTGTTGATGACGAACAGATTCTGCATGCCTATCGGAGCCACATAGGCCAGCCCCAGCGACAGTCCCTGAAGAAAAACCGGCAACATGCCTGCTAGAAGCCCTCTCTGTGTTGGTGACGGCTATAACTGCGTCTGTAATTTCGGACGCAGGCTGCTTTTGGAAAATGGGAGTCCAGCCTGCCTTGTCGGGCGGCGTGGGAGTCTGTTCCAAGGCCTTTTTGGCAGCGGAACGAGTTTCGGTGCAGTTTTCACGGGCCCATTGGCGGGCAAACGAGTTTCGGTGCAGTCAAAACGCGTCCCGTGCGCCCCAAGGCCCTTTTATGAGGGGGTATGGGACCTTAAAAAGGATGCTTGTCAACTATTCTGTTGTTTAAACAACAGAATTTTGCGCCTCATAGAGCCGAGCGGCGCTCTCGTTCAGAAATCACTGCACCGAAACCCGATTTGCTGCCATCGGGGGCCTCGAAACTGCACCGAAACCCGATTTGCTGCCAGTGCAACCCGTGGAAGACGATGAAAAAGCCCCCAACGGCCCTCCTGGGCCGGTTTTGACATCAACGCAGGAGGGATTGCGGCTGGGGGCTCTTTGTTCACTGTCTAATCCTCGAGGGCGGCCAGGAGCGCCTCGCGCTGGCGGATGCCCAGACCCTGGACTCTGCGGGACTCGGCGATGCCGATGCGGTCCATGAGCTTGGCTGCCTTGGCCTCGCCGTAGCCGGGGACGGAGCAGATGAGGTCCTTCACCTTCATGCGGCGGGCGACATCGCCCTCCATGTCGAGGACCTCCGCCACGCTGACCTTGCCGGCCTTGATGTCGTCCTTGAGAGCTGCCCTCTCGGTGCGGGCCTTCGCGGCCTTGGCGAGTGCCGCCGCGCGCTCTTCCTTCGTGAGCTCAGGTGTCGTATTTGCCATAAGTCTCCTCCCCATCGAAATCGCAGTACTGGCATCATAGCGCGTTGCACGGTATGAGAAGGTGAACTTTCTAACAAAATGCCTGCAATTGTGGGGGACGGCCTCTCTTTGACGGCGGATTGTCAGTAAAGAGCCGCAGGAGTCGCATTGAGACCGACGGGCCGGTTCGAGTTCCCGCCGCAAAACCCCAAATCCAAAGTGGTGAGTGGTCCCTCCAAGGACCCGACCAAACAAAGCCCGGTCATGGCAATCACCGCGGCGCCCGAGGTGGGCAGTCCCTAAAGAACCGACCAAACAAGCGCCGCGCTCGATAGCTTTGCACTCGTCGATGCCGGTGCTCGTATCGGTGTTGGTGCCGTCGATCGCGGCCAAAAGACTGACGTCAGCGGTGCCCTAGGCTTCAAGCGTGAGGGGAGGGGAAGCCCCCGCGACATGAGCGCGTCGTGGGGCTCCTGTGGCTTGGTGGGGGCAAGGTTGCTGAGGGTGCCTTTGTGCGATTGTGGGATGTGCGAGATGAATGGTCTCACACATTTTCCCAGCTAAACAACCATTTGCAAAACTTGCGAAAACATGCGAAGCTTGCGAAAACATGCGAAAGATGCGAAAATCACACCAGATTGCATGGCTGTAGGGAGTGATTTGCATGAAGCTTGAGAATCCGTTCACACCGGGTTTCGGAAGCGTGCCGCCGTATCTTGCGGGTCGCAAGGGGCTGCTCGAGGACATGCATCGCGCCTTTGAGCGCGGAAAGGGCGATCCAAACCTGTCGACTATCATCATCGGACCTCGCGGCACGGGAAAGACCGCTCTTCTCTCCCGAATTGCGCAGGACGCCTCGGCAAGTGGTTGGGTTACCGCGAGCGTTTCGGCCGTGCCCGGCATGCTTGACGACGTCATCGAGCGCACGTGCGAGTCGGCCGAGGAACTGCTAGACAACAGCGAACACCTGCGTCTGAAGGGGGTCACCTTCGGCCAGACCGTGGGGCTTGAGTTCGACCACGCCCAAAGGTTGCGGGGCAACTGGCGTTCCAAGATGAACGCCGTGCTCAAGCAGCTCGACCGATATGAGACTGGCCTGCTTATCACTGTGGATGAGGTGCAGGCCGATCTTGACGAGATGGTTCAACTTGCTTCGGTATACCAGCACTTTGTACAGGAGGGACGTCGGGTCGCCTTGCTCATGGCGGGCCTGCCCTCGAACGTCTCCAGCCTCATCAGCAGCAAGTACGTTTCGTTCCTTCGTCGTGCACGCCAGCGTCATTTGGGTCGCATCGCTGACGTCGAGGTGGCGAGCGCCTTCCGCAAGACCGTCTTGGTGGCGGGCGGCGAGATTGACGACGGGGGTCTCGATCTGGCCGTCTCATCTATCGACGGCTTTCCGTACATGATGCAGCTCGTCGGGTACTGGACCTGGGAGGAGAGCGTATCGAACAGCATCGGCCTGGCCGACGTCGAGCGGGGAGTCCGTATGGCCACGCGCGACTTCGAGGATGGCGTGCTGGCTGCGACGTATCGCGAGCTCTCTAAGGGTGACCTGCGCTTTCTTGTGGCCATGCTCCCAGAAGACGAGAGCGCCCTCGCCGACATTGCCGCCCGCATGGGCGTTGCCAGCAATTACGCCTCCAAGTACAAGGAGCGCCTGCTTGAGTCTGGCGTCATCGGTGACTGCGGTCACAATACCTTCCGCTTCGACCTGCCGGGGTTCAGGAGCTACCTGCAGGGACGAATGGACGAGATGGGGAAATAAAGCGGGCGCGCGGTCTTCGGCTCCCGTGCCAACCAAAAGTGCCCCGCATCCTGTTCCCGGATGCGGGGTAGGGGTTGTGTCGGGGCGATTGGGGGCGTTCCTGGGATCGGGAGTTGGCGGATTCTGTTGTTCGGACGCGACTAGCGTGTAAGTTTGAGCCTGAGCTGCACAACCAGTGAGGCCGCCGCGCGTCATGGTGACGTTGCGGCGGCCTTTTGGTCTTGGATGTGAGCTGGCGGGTCCAGCTAGCTTGTTAGTCGGTTACTTCTCTGCAAGCGCCTTGCCCACGAGCATGCCTGCCGTGGCGCTGCGGCCGGCGTTCGTGCCCGCTCCGAAGTTCGGATAGGTGTGAGCGTAGCAGCAGCCCGAGTCGACACCGACGCAGTACAGGCCGGGGATGGGCGCGTTGTCGGTGTCGAGCACCTGGTAGTTGTCGTCGACCACGACGCCGTCGAGCGTGCACAGGGCCAGGCCGCCCACCTTCATGCCGTAGTAGGGAGGCTCGTCGATGGCAGACAGACGATAGGCGTCCTTGCCGAAGTCCTCGTCCACGCCGTTTGCCGCGAGCTCGTTGTAGCGCTCCACGGTGGCGGTCAAGGCCTCGGGGTCGATGCCGAGGCCCTCGGCCAACTCCTCGATGGTATCGGCCTTGATGATGTGCCCGTCCTCAACGTAGCCCTCCATCTGGCCCTCGACGCCGGTGAGGCCGGGGGCGTGGTGGTTGGAGCCCACACGGCTGTAGAGTGTCGAGCAGCCGATAGTTGCAAACTGCTGCACGTCTTCCTTCCAGCTCGAGTCCCAGATGGGATACCAGGCATGGTTGGGGAACTGCTGCGAGGCGTGAACGATGTAGTCGTAGGGGCTCGACTCGTTGCAGATGCGCTTGCCATACTGGTTTACCTTGAGGAACGGCTGTGTTGCGAACGTGAAGAATGCGAAGCCCTCGTCGCCCCAGCGGTCGAGCTTCTGGTCGGGCAGGACAATGCCGCGGTCGAAGATCATGGTCGTGGGGAAGTGGTCCATGTGCGCGCCGGCCCACAGCATCGCCTTGATGCCCTCGCCCTTGGACGTTCCCCAGTTCAGGTTGCCCGAGAGGCTTGCTTCAAGACCGCACTGGCGCGCCGCGAACATTTCTTTGTTGTTGACGTAGCCGCCCGTGGCCACCACGACACCCTTGGAGGCGTTGATTCTGACGTAGCCGTCCGGGCCCTCGGCGATGGCACCTACAACGGAACCCGAGTCGTCCTGGACAAGCTCGATGAGCTTGGTGTTGTTGCGGTAGGTGCCGCCTGCTGCCTCGAAGTCGGCCTCTATGACGGCCCAAACGCCAGGCTCGTCGCCTGACGCCTCGCTTGCGTCATCGGGGTTGTCGGGCAGTTCGACGTCCTTGGCGGTGCCGTGGCCGGTCGGCCACATCTTGTAGCGGCTTGCGGGCGGCATGGTGTACTCGAGGGCGATACGCTGACCGGCTTTCTCGACCTCGCCGCCGTACCATTCCACGGCCTCGGCGGAGTGGTCGACCCAATCCTTCCAGAGTTTCATGCTGCACTGGTTGAGAGCGTAGCTCGTGTAGTCGTTCAGGATGTCCATAGGCTCAATGTGGACGCCGGCTTCCTCCTGGTACTTGGAGTTGACGGCGCCGAAGGCGGACGAACGCATGCACACGCCGCTCTCGTTGGCCTCGATCCAGAGCACGTTGGCACCGCCGGCTGCGGCAAAGTAGGCGCACGGGGTGCCGGATTGGCCGGCGCCGACGACGAGCACCTCGCAGTCGAGGGTCTCGATGATGTCGGAGTCGGCAATGACGGGTGCTTCGCCGAGCCAGTCGCCAGAGTCGGCGGAAGACTCGTCGGCGAAGGCCGGGACGGCAGTTGCGGCGGCTACAAGGCCGGCAGTTGCGGTGGCACCTGCTACGAAGTTCCTGCGGGTCATCTCCATGGTGCTATCTCCTTCATGTTGCCCGCCCTTGGGCGATTGCCCAGGATGCGGGTCCTGCACCTATGTAACTTACGGGGGCCAGGGTGCCTTTGAATGCTGATTTGTTGCGAAATGAGGGGAAAAGGAGAAGTCGTTATCGATGACGAGAGGTGTCTACCAGGTGTTTCAAGTTTTTAGTTTCGTGCCTGTATGGTTGAGGTACTATATGGGTGGTTTTCCAGGCGGGGGCAGGGGGATCTGCAGTGTCATCGTGTACGAAGAGCCATGACGCGAGCGTTTTTGTCAAGAAGGGCTGGGCGGGCCGCCTGGTTGGTTTCGCGCGTGGTGCAAAGGAGGACGTCTCCTGGCTTGTGCCGTGTGCGCTGGACATGGGCCTTTGTCAGGCGCTTATGTACATTCCCTTTCTACTTGGCCCCGCCGGCAAGGGCTTGGGTTCCCTGTTGTGGTGGGACCCCTCCATTACCACGGTATTTTTCGTAGCGGTGGCGCTGACCATGGCGGCGGACGGGATAGCGGCCAAGAAGGGCATCTCCGGCATATCGCGCGTGTGCAACCTCGCAGTTCCCCAAGTTGGCACCTTTGTGGTCGGCCAGCTTTTGCTTGTGATGCAGGGCCTCGCTTCCGAGGAGGCCTTGCAACTTGTGGTCGGTTGTTCGGGTGCTGTCCTGTGTGGGTTTGCCACTGCGTGCGCCCAGCTGAGCAGCGCCCGCTTTCTTGCGCGCCTTAAGCCGGAGAAGTCGTTCGAGGTTGTTTTGGCCGCTCAGCCTGTTACTGCGGCTGTCGTCTTGTATGCGCTGCTTAGCCCTGGGATTTGGTTTGGGCTGCCGCTTGTTGTGCTGCCGATTCTCGCTCGGGCATGTGTTGTGCGAACCGAAAATCGCCTCCCGTTCGATGCGTTGCTTACTGCCGTGCGCGCCCCCGAGCAGCTCGGTATGACGGATTCCCGGGCAAACTTGCGCGCGGGGGTTGTCACTGGGTGTACGGTGATCCTGTCGGCCCTTGCCATCTTTGTTGGGAGAAGCTGGCTTGAGACGGCCGGCTTGGCTGGTGCCGGTGTCGTGTCCCCCGTCGATTTTGGCTGCTGCCTGGCGGTTTTCTGTGTCGTTCTTCTTGCGACATCTTTGCTGTGCTTCGCGAACAAGACCATTTTCATGACGCAAGCATTTCGCGTTGCGATTCCGCCTGCCTCGCTTGCCGCCGTGCTTGCTGCTTTTGCCTGCGGGGAGTCGACTGATGGCCTCATGATGAGTCTCGTCGTTATCTTGCTGAGCGTTTTCTCGTTGGCACTGCTTGACCAAATGGTGTGGGTGCTCACGGCGGGTTTCATGAGGGCTAACGAGACGTCGAGCGAGACGGTCGTTGCCACTATGCGTTCGTTTGAGTTTGCTGGCGCCGCGTTCGGGGCGGGCCTCGTCAAGCCGCTCGTATATGCTTGGGGAATCGTTCCGACGCTTTTTGTTGCTGTTGCCGTGCTTTTGGGGGCATTCGTTATATGCGTGCCTACTTTCGAGCCGCATCTGGTCAGTCCGGGCAAGGAGACTCCCGAAGGGTTGAAGGTCCTGGCAGCCGAGGGAGCTGGGCGGTATGCGATGTTTGTCTCGCGCTTTGCGCTCACCGCGCGGGAGGCCGAGGTGCTTGCGCTGCTTGCCGATGGGGCCGACGCCGCAGCCGTTGCCTCTCAGCTCGTTGTCTCTCTTTCAACCGCCAATACCCACATTCGCCATATCTATGCCAAGCTCGGCATTCACTCCCGCCAGGAGCTTATGGCATGGCTTGCGTTGGTGGGGGAGTAAGGGGCAGAGGCGAGGGGTGCGTGAGATGGTGGAAATCTGGCATTCCCCCAGTTAAAGCACCCTTTGCAAAACTTGCGAAAACATGCGAAAGATGCGAAAGTCCGTCGGTGCAAGTTTCCGTTTGTGTGGCCCCTTTCTGGCAGACAAACGAGTTTCGGTGCAGTTTTCCCGGCCCTACTGGCAGGCAAACGAGTTTCGGTGCAGTCAGAACACCATGCGTGTGTCCCATGACCCCTTTCTGGAGGAATATGAGACCTCAAACGGGACGTTTCATATCCATTCTGTTGTTTTAACAACGAAATTCCGAGCCACGTAGGGCCGGGCAGCTCCCATGACAAGTAATCATTACTCCGAAACTCGTTTCGCTGCCATCGGGGACCCGGAGACTACTCCGAAACTCGATTTGCTGCCAGCATGATCCTAGAAAGCCAATGGACAAGCCCCCAAACGCAACCCCTCCCGACCGGTGTCAAAAACCGGACGGGAGGGGCCATCAGGGGGACTTGTTTATCGCTTGTTTATCGCCTAGAACTTACCTGCGGCCAGGTCGCGGCCGAGCAGGTAGCCGAACGTGATGCAGTTCAGGCCGTAGCTCATGCCGGGGATCGCGAAGTTGTAGTTGTTGGCGTACATGTTGCCCATCATCTGGCCGACGTTGAAGAGGCCGGGGATGGGGCGGTCGTCGGCGTCGCACACCTGGGCGTTGACGTTGGTGTTGAGGCCGGCCTCGGTGGACATGAACATGGGGTAGTTCATGGCGCAGTAGAAGGGGCCCGCCGGGTCGATGCGCACCAGGTAGTCGGGGTCCTTGTGGAAGTCGAGGTCCTCGCCGAGGTCGACGAGCTCGTTGTAGCGGTCCACGACGGCCTGCAGCTTGTCGGCGTCGAGGCCGTGGGCCTCGGCGAGCTCGGCGAGCGTGTCGAACTTCCCGCACTCGGCGTCCCACTTCGCGACGACCTCGTCGGCGGTGGCGGCGGGCACGTCGTAGCGGGTGTTGAAGTAGTAGAACTCGCGGCCGGTGTCGATGACGTCCTGGGCGAAGTTGGCCGTCCAGATGCCGTAGGCGAGGCGGCCGGGCTGCTGGAGCAGGTGGTTGGCGGTATAGGGCGAGCTCACGTCCTCGCGCTGGTAGCGCTCGGTGTTGAGGTTGACGTTGAGCCCCTGGTGGAACGTCAGGGGCTCGTTGGAGCCGGACCAGGCGCCCTGCATGATGGGGGCGGCGGAGCACTTCTGCCAGGAGGCGCCGGCCCACAGGCCCATCTTCTGGCCGTCGCCGGCGTAGATGCCGGTCAGCGCGAAGCCAGTGTTGTAGTCGACATCCACGGGATCGGTGCCGACAAGCGGGATGACCTGCGGGATGTACTTGGCGACCATGTTCTTGTCGGCGCAGAAGCCGCCCGTTGCCATGACGACGTACTTGCCCCTGTACTCGACGTAGCTCTCGTCGGCGTTCTGCGCGACGACGCCCACCACGGCGCCGGACTCGTCCTTGACGAGCTGCTTAGCCACCACGTTGTACTGGATCTTGACGCCGTTCTCCTCGGCGAACTTGGCGACCGCCTCGACGGCGTTCTGCTGGCCCGTGGAGGCCGAGCCCTCGCCGTCGCCGGCGCCGAAGGCGATGGCGTAGTCGGGGCCGCCGTCGTTGATGTTGTCGCGCTCGAGGAAGACTTCGACGCCCTTGTCGCGGACGAGGTCGATGAGCCAGTTCATGGCCTCCTCGGAGTTGTTGTAGGCGCGCATCCACATCTGCTGGTCGATGGTGTAGGACGCCGCGCGCATCTCCTTGTAGAAGAAGGGAACCGGGTCGAGCCTCTCGATGCCGTACTCCTCGATGACCTTGTTGTAGGCGGAGAAGTTGGAGCCGCCGCGGGAGATGGGCGTGGCGGAGGCGGTGAACAGGGTGACCGAGGCCCCCTGCTCAGCCGCGGAGGCAGCCGTCACGAAGCCGGCCATGCCGCCGCCGATGACGATGACGTCGTCCTCGACCGTCTCTGCGATCTTCTCGGCGGGGATGGGGTCGGGCGCGATCTCGAACGCCCAGCGGGGCTCGCCGTTGGCGATGTCGATGACGTAGCCGGGGTCGGTGGCGATGCCGTTGACGTTGGTGAGGGCGAGGTTCTGGGCGTCGCTCATCGCGGTGTCGGAAGGCACCGAGTCAGCCAGGGCGCTGGCGGCGCCGGCGGCGGCGACCGTTGCCATGGAGGCACCTGCGAGGAAGGAGCGGCGGGAGAGCTTGTTCATGGAATCCTCCTAAGTCCGTCGGGGCACCTCCTCGTGCCCCTCTGGGCCAAATGTACCGCCTAGTTGCCGCCCTGGGCAGTTCCTGTTGGTTGCCGTGGCTTGCAACCAAAGATTGCAAGTCTCCCGCAGGTTGCTATCCTACGGGCATGGATGAAGGGGGCCGGGGATGGACATTCGCGATATACAGATAGTGATGGCCGTGGCGGCGGCGAAGAGCTACAACAAGGCGGCGGACATGCTCGGCGTCACCCACCAGTCGGTGTCCAAGGCGATGGGCCGCATCAACCGCCAGGTTCGAAAGCCGCTGTTCCGACGCGAGGGCACGAGGCTGGTTGTGACCGACTTCGGGCTCGAGTTCCTGCGCGACGCGGCCGGCCTGGAACAGGCGTTTGCCGAGTTCGAGCGGAAATACGCGGCTCTGCCGCACCGGGCTGTCGGCGATGGCGAGCTCTCGGTTGCCCTCGTCACAGGGGGCAACGCCGGGCTGCCCCAAGGCTTTTTTGAGGCGTACACCGTGGCGCACCCCGGCGTGGCGCTTGTCATTGAAGAGATGAATTCCGACCGGGTGCTCTCGGCCGTCAAGGCCGGGGAGTTCGACGTCGGTGTGCTGGGGACGCACCCGAGCCTGCTGGCGGGCTTCGAGGGCAAGGCGATCGTGCGCATGGGGGTCTGGCTCGCGGTCCCCGAGGGGCACCCCCTCGCGAAGGTACCCCTCGAGCGGGGCGTCCGGCATGTGGGGCTGGGCGCGCTCGACGGCCTGCCCATGGTGACGGCGGGGGCTACGAACCATCTCCCCCGCTTTGTCATGGGGGAGTGCCGCCGGGCCGGGGTCGCCCCCAACGTCGTCGCCACCGCGACCGACGGCGAGTTCATGAGGAGTCTCAGCCGACAGCTCGGTGCGGTGTGCTTCGCCTTCGACCCGCGCATACGGAAGCCTCCGGAGGGGTGTGTCGCCGTCCGCGTTGATTTCCCGGGTTCGGACGAGTTCGGGACCTATGCCGTGCGCAGGGCCGGCGCGTCGCACACCTCGGCGGCGCAGGTGTTTTGGGATGAGCAACTTCCGATGATCGGGGAGTGAGGGATGGGGCGGGACGTCGCGAGGTTCCCTGGTGGTTTTTGACGCCGAGAACTTCCTGGTTTGCCCTGTCTCCGGGGGGTGCTGCGGAGCATGTCGAGGGTGCGGCCCCGATTAGGGATGGCAATTGCAAGGCATCCTATTGAGTAATTTTACTCGGTATATTGAGTAAAATTACTCAATATACCGAACGGGTCAAGATTTATGCAGGCCACGCATGCTAGTTAGACAGCCTTGCGGGCTTCGACGCACGGGCGTTGTACCGCGCGGGCGCTGCCTTGCGGGCGTGGCCGCACGGGCACTGGCGTACAGGCGTTGTGTCGCTCAGGCACCGACGCCCTGCCCGCCCATCATCCGAGCTCGAGCGCGCCCACAAGGCCGCCATTTCTGCCCAATCGAAGGTAGGCACGGGCGGGCGGCTATCGGCTCGCAGCCGTCATCGAGCGCCTGGGCGTTGACGTCGCGGCGGGCCAATAGGCTTTTCTCTTCGAAGGGTCGGTATTCGAGAGAAAGGCGTGGTTGATGACGGGAATTGGTGGCGTTTCCACGAGCGTTGCAGGCAGGGTTTACGGGTACGCGCGCGTGAGCAGCAAGGAGCAGAACCTGGACAGGCAGCTGGAGGCTCTGGCGGCTTTTGGCGTGGCTGCGGAGAACGTGTTCGCGGACAAGGCCAGCGGCAAGGATTTCGAGCGGCATGCGTGGAAGGCGCTGCGGCAGCGGCTTTCGGCGGGCGACGTGCTCGCGGTAAAGAGCATTGACCGGCTTGGGCGCGATTACGACGAAATCCTGGAGCAGTGGCGATGGCTCACCAAGGAGGCGGGCTGTGCCGTGGTGGTGCTGGACATGCCGCTTCTGGACACGCGCGACGGCGGCAAGGGCGTGACCGGCCGATTGATATCGGACATCGTGCTGCAGCTCCTGAGCTACGTGGCGCAGGTGGAGCGCGAGAGCATACGCCAGCGGCAGGCAGAGGGCATCGCATGCGCGAAGGCGCGCGGCGTGCAATTTGGGCGTCCGAGGAAGAAAAGGCCGCGTGCGTACAAGGCGGCGAGCGCGGGCTATTTGGACGGTTGCCTAACGCGCAAGGAGGCGGCTGAGCGCTGCCGCGTGAGCACGTCCACGTTCGACCGATGGGTGCGTGAGGACGGGCTTGTCAAGAATCCCGACGGCGATTAGTCGCGGGATGAGGGGGCAACGGCCAAGGATGTTTGTCCAAGTGGAGAAGTTTGCTTGTAATGTGTTTGAGAGCCTTCGGATTTGAAGGCGCGACGCTGCTTAAAAGGTATGGGCTTAAAAAACACAGCTGCGGCACATCGTATAAAGTCGCAGTTCACGGCCAAGATTTTGTGGCGCAAAAAGTACACTTTTCCACTTCTCAATAACTGAGTCATTATACACGACCCGCCGAGGACAAAATCGCAGGTCGCCTTCCATTTGTTACATCAATCTTAGTTTTTCTTACCCCTCGTCAAAAAGTGTACTTTTTGACGACTTCCGCAGCGGATGTGCGCAACCGAGCCGAGTGGGACGGGCCGCACACGCGTCGCAGGGGCCGCCGGGTGCGCGGGAAGGGTCTGGTCCGATGGGTTCGGCGCTGTTGTTCGAGAGGGAGCACGTGGCACGCATGCCCCTGCCTTGCGGCAGGAGGTCGCCGCGCGGCCGCAGCCGCTGGTACGTGCTGCACGTGACCCAGGGCACAGAAGCCTCCACGGCCGAGAAGCTGAACCGGATTCTCGGCGGCACGTGCCTCTCGAAGGCCTTTGCTTTGCGCAAGGAATGCTGGATGAAGCGCCAGGGAAACTGGTTCCTGGTGACCAAGCCCATGTGGCCACAGTACCTGTTTGCTGAGAGCGGTGACGCAATCGCCCTGGTAGACGCGCTGCGCATGCTGAGTTTTCGCGTGGAGCCCGCCGGTTTGGAGGGTCGCGGGATCGTGCCCTTGGACGACGGCGTGCGCGCGTGGCTAGAGGCCAGCACTGACGCGACCTGGTGTGTGCGCTCCAGCGTCGCCGAGATCGTGGACGGCGAGCTGCACGTGACGTCCGGGCCGCTTGTGGGCCAGGAGGCGCGCGTGCTGAAGGTGGACCGCCACAAGCGTACGGCCCTGGTGACCATGGGCGACGGGCCCAAGGCGCCCGTCGAGGTGCTCGCCATCGACGTGCCAGTAAAACGGTAACGCGCATGCGGGCGGTTTTCAAACGAAGTGCATCGAAGAAAGCAAACGAGTCCCGCAAATCCCGCGGGGGTCGATTTTTGGCGATTGATTTTGAGGAGAGTCCTGACGTGAAGGGAGGCACCGGTTATATGGCGACGTACGCGATGGGAGTGCTTCCCCTGCACGAGGGCCTGACAGGTCGCGTGGGTAGCCGTCGCAGGTGCGCTTGCGTGCTGGCTGACCAGGACGAAAGGAGCTTCGAGCTGGAGCCTTGTCTGTGCATGGCCCAAAAGGGCGGCGAGGCGTAGTGAATGTGGATATGACTGCGGCCGGAGCCGTGCTCTCGGACGGAACGTGCGCTGCTCGCTACGAGAAGAAGTTTGTGGGCAAGGCCGTGACCGGAATCGAAGACAGATACGCATACCGCTTCGTGAAGCGAGCGTTTGACGTGGTGTTCAGTCTGCTCGTGTTCGCGGTGTTCTCCTGGCTATTCGCAATCATTGCGCTGCTCATAAAGCTGGACGACCCGAAGGGACCGGTGTTCTTCCGCCAGGAGCGCGTCGGCAAGGACGGCCGCACGTTCTACATGTATAAGTTCCGTAGCATGTGCGTGGACGCCGAAGAGAAACTTGCCGAACTGAAGGTTCTCAACGAGAAGACGGGCCCCGTGTTCAAGATGCGCGACGACCCGCGCGTGACGCCCGTGGGCAAATGGCTGCGCAAGTTGTCGCTCGACGAGCTGCCGCAGTTTGCCAACGTGCTGCTCGGCGACATGAGCGTGGTGGGTCCGCGCCCCGCGCTGCCTGTGGAGGCGGCAACCTATGACGCCTACCAGGCCCAGCGCCTGCTCGTGAAGCCGGGATTGACCTGCTACTGGCAAGCGCACCGCAACCGCGACGCCGTCACCTTCGACGAGTGGGTTGACCTGGACCTGCTCTACATCGAGAAATGCTCGGTGTGGAACGACCTGAAGCTAGTAATCCAAACGATAGGCGTCGTGCTGACGGCGCAGGGACACTAAGAGTGAAAGAAAGGAAGAGTATGAAAATCGCCGTTGCCGGTACTGGTTACGTCGGCCTTTCATTGACTGTTCTGCTGTCGCAGCACAACGAGGTCCACGCGCTCGACATCGTCCCTGAGAAGGTGGAGAAGCTCAAGAGGTTTGTTTCTCCGATTCAAGATGACGAAATTGAACGCTTCCTGAGTGAGGCCAAAGCGGGTGCTCGCGACCTGAACTTTCATGTGACGCTCAACGCCGCCGAGGCTTATACGGACGCGGATTACGCCATTGTGGCCACGCCGACCAATTACGACAGCGACCGCAACTTCTTTGACACGAGTTCCGTGGAGGCTGCTATCGCGGCCATCCGTGAGGTTAACCAGTCTGCCTGGATTGTTATCAAGTCGACCATCCCGGTGGGTTACACGGCCTCGCTGCGCGAGAAGCTTAACGATAGGCGCATCGTGTTCAGCCCCGAGTTCCTGCGCGAGAGCAAGGCGCTCTATGACAACCTGCATCCGAGCCGCATTGTGGTGGGCGCCCCTAAGGACGATGCCGAGGCCGTGAAGGCGGCGGAGCTGTTCGCGGAGCTGCTGGCGCAGGGCGCTGACCCTGAGGAGCTCACGCGCACCAACGCCGATGGATCGGTAGGCATCCCCAAGCTTGTGCTTGGAACCACTGAGGCTGAGGCTGTGAAGCTCTTCGCCAATACGTACCTGGCGTTGCGCGTCGCATATTTCAACGAGCTGGACACGTATTGCGAGGCACGTGGGCTTTCTTCCGCCGACGTTATTGATGGCGTGTGTTTGGAGCCTCGCATTGGCAGCTTCTACAACAATCCTTCCTTTGGCTATGGCGGCTATTGCCTTCCCAAGGATACCAAGCAGCTTTTGGCCAACTACAGGGATGTTCCCCAGAACCTTATCGAGGCCATCGTGGAGGCCAACCGCACGCGTAAGGATTGGGTGGCCGAGCAGGTCGTTGACCGCGTGATGGGACTTGTTTACGAGGGTAGAGAGAAGCCCGTGGTTGGTGTGTACCGTTTGACCATGAAGTCGGGATCGGACAACTTCAGGGCATCGTCCATTCAAGGAATCATGAAGCGCCTCAAGGCCAAGGGTGTGCCGGTGGTCGTCTACGAGCCCACGCTCGACGCCCCCGACTTCTTCGGTTCCGAGGTCACCCACGATCTGGCGGAGTTCAAGTCCCGCTGTGACGTGATTGTGGCCAACCGCTGGAGCGACGAGCTTTCCGACGTGGCCGGCAAGGTGTATACCCGCGACCTGTTCAAGAGGGACTAGACGCATGCCCCGGGGTTCAAAGGACATAAAGGTGTGCTTTGCGGCTTCATCGGGCGGGCATCTTGAGCAGCTGCTTGCGCTCAAGCCCCTCATGGAGCGCTACGATAGCTTCATCCTGACCGAGAGGACGGCTTACGAGGTGAAACTGCCCGTGCGGGCGCGTTATGTGCGTCAGGTAAACCGCCATGAGGCAGGTTTCTTGCCGAGCATGCTTGTCAATGCCGTGACGTCGCTCAGGTATTGGATGGCGGAGCGCCCCGATGTGATCGTGTGCACGGGAGTGCTTGCCACCATACCTTTCTGTCTCATTGGCCATGCGTTTGGAGCCAAGCTCGTCTATATCGAGTCGTTTGCCAAAACCGACTCGCCGACCATGACGGGGAGGCTCCTGAGCAAGCGCGCTGACCGCTTCTACGTGCAGTGGGAGTCGATGCTGCCTGTATATCCGGGCGCTCGCTTCGTCGGCGGCGTTTATTAGGGAGCATCGGCATGATTTTCGTAACGGTTGGCTCTCAGAAGTTTCAGTTCGACAGGTTGATAAAGGCGGTTGACGAGCTAGTGGCAAGCGGGGCGGTCGACGGCGGCGCATTTGCGCAGACAGGCGCATGCACCTATGTGCCTGCGCATATGGGCCATGAAGCGTTTCTGGACCGCGAGGCTTTTCGCGCGCGCATGGATGCATGCGACGTGGTGGTGACCCACGGCGGCACTGGCGCCATCATCGGTGCCGTGAAGGATGGCAAGAAGGTGATAGCCGTGCCGAGGCGTGCCGAGTTCGGCGAGCACGTGGACGACCACCAGGCCGAGATTGTCAGGCAGTTTGGGGAGATGGGGCTCATCGAGCCCTGCATGGACCCGGCCGACCTGTCCGGGGCCTACACGCGGGTGCTTGCCAAGACTTACCTGCCCTACAAGAGCAGCACGGCACGGTTCTGCGCCGACCTGTCCGAGTACATCGACGAAGTTGGAGGCGTGCGATGAACACTATGGTGAAGAATGCGGTACTGTCACCCTTCAACGCGCTGTACGCGCTGTCGCCCGAGCTGTGCTTGCGGGCGTTGTTCCGCATCAAACAAGGTTACAAGCTGGAGCTTGAGAATCCCAAGACCTTCAGCGAGAAAATCCAGTGGATAAAGCTGTACGACCATAACGCGCTCATGCCGCGCTGTGCTGACAAGTATGAGGTTCGCGGTTACGTAGAGGAGCATGGTTGCGGCAAGTACCTGAATGAACTTCTGTGGCATGGCGACAACCCGGAGGACATCCCCTTCGATGAGCTCCCCGAGCGCTGCGTGGTGAAGGTGACGCACGGCTCTACGTTCAACGTGATTGTGGACGGCAGCAAGCCGGTCAATCGCGACGAGATTGTCCGCAAGTGCCACAAGTGGCTGCGTGCCAAGTTTCTGCCCTGCTATGGTGAGTGGTTCTATGGGCGCAGTGGGGGCGTGAAGCCGAGCGTCATTGTCGAGAGGTTCATTGATTCTGGTGGTAAAGGCGGCCTCGACGACTACAAGGTGTTCGTAATGAACGGCAAGGCTGTGCTGACCCTGGTGTGTACGGGACGCACTGCGAACGCACACTACGAAGTGTGCTATGACAATGACTGGAACCTTATTGAGGGCGTAGACATGGGCGAGGAACGCTGGGAGAAGCCCGTGCCGCGTCCCGCGTGCCTTGAAGAGATGTTGCATGCGGCGGAGGTTCTAGCCAAACCGTTCAATCACGCTCGTGTCGATTTTTACATTGCGGGGGAGGGTGCTCCGAAGCTCATCTTCGGAGAAATCACCTTCACCTCGGGATCGGGCTTCGATCGGTTCCATCCGCGCGCATTCGACGAGTGGCTGGGCGAGAAGCTGGTGCTGCGAAAACCAAATACGTAGTCGTGCGAATTGCGGCGTAAGGAGCGTTTTCTAATGAGTATGGACAACCTCAAGAAGAACGCGATCCTGACGCCGTTCAACCTGCTGTACCGCATGAGTCCTGAACTTACGCTCAAGATTCTATTTAGACTGAAAGTCGGTTATCCCTTGAACCTGGAACACCCGAGGACATACAACGAGAAGCTGCAGTGGATAAAGCTGCATGATCGCAACCCGCTGATGGTGCAGTGTTGCGATAAGTATGCCGTGCGCAAGTACGTGGAGTCAAAGGGTTGCGGCAAGTACCTCAACGACCTTCTGTGGCAGGGATTCGACCCGGCGGGCATTACCTTCGACGAGCTGCCCGAGCGTTACGTCGTGAAGGTGACCCATGGCTCGACGTTCAACATCATCGTGGATGGCACGAAGCTCGTTGACCGCGAAGAGGTTGTGGCAAAGTGCCGAAAGTGGCTCAAGGCAAAGTTTCTGCCCTGCTACGGCGAATGGTTCTACGGGGTCGAGAGGCCCCGCGTGGTCGTGAAGAGGTATTTGGAGGGCGACAACGGCGAGGCGCTGTTCGACTACAAAATCTTTTGCTTCAACGGCGAACCGAAGATGATTTACGTGGACACCTGGCGTGATGGCGAACACCACATCAACGCATACGACACCGAGCTCAACCTTTTCGAGGGCGTCAAGCTTGGCTATCCCAATGATGAGGCGTGCGAGGTGAAGAAGCCCGAGGCTCTGGGGGAGATGCTCGAGGTGGCGAAGGCACTGTCGCAGGACTTCCACCATGTCCGCGTCGACTTGTATTACACCCACGGGAAGATTGTGTTCGGCGAGCTTACGTTCACCAAGGGCGCGGGCTTCGGCAAGATTGACCCGGTTTTCTTCGACGAGAAGATGGGTGATTGGCTAAAGCTGCCCTGCGATGAGGTGGCGCGATGAGAAGTAGTGCATCTCCCCGTGTTTCGATGATTGGCCCGAGCCTCGAGTCTCGAGGCGGAATGGCGACAGTGGAAAGGCAGCTCATGGAGCGCCTTGCGGGCGCTGGCGTCCAGGCACGGTTTATATCAACGTATGATGACTGTGGCAAGGCCAAAAAGGCAGCTATTGCCCTCTCCTCGTATGCGAGGTTTTGTCGCGCGCTCAAGGACACGGACATCGTGCACGCCCACATGGCCTCGCGGGGCAGTTACGAGAGGAAAGCGCTCTTCCTGAGGAAGTCCATTTCGAAGGGAAACAGGACTGTCATCCATTTGCATGGTGGCGAGTTCGACATGTGGTTCGACAACGAGCTTGGTGAGAAGAAGCGTGACGAGATAAGGGCGCTCTTCAATTCCGTCGATGCCGTTATTGTTCTCTCCGAGGAGTGGCAACAATGGCTCGTGGCGCGAGGTTTTGCCCCGAAAAGGCTCGTCGTGATGCACAACGCGGTGCCCGTGCCGGCGCAGCCGTGCTCCCCTTTCGCACATCAAGACATCCTCTTTTTGGGACGTCTTGATGTGCGAAAGAGCCCTGATGTGCTCCTGCGCTCATCAAAGAAGATGCTCGAACAGCATCCCGACGCGAAGCTGCTTTTCGGTGGCGATGGATACCCGGAGCGCTATGAGGCGTTAGCCCGTGAGCTCGGCATTGTCGACCGTTGCGAGTTCTTGGGCTGGATTACCGGCGAGGACAAAGAGAGGCTCTTTGAGCGCGCGGGTATTTATTGCCTTCCGTCAAAAAACGAGGGCATGCCCATGAGCGTGCTCGAGGCTATGGCGCACGGCGTGCCGACGATTGCCACGCCCGTGGGCGGTGTGCCGCAGGTCATCGAGGACGGCGTCAACGGTTATCTGATGCCCGTCGATGACGAGGCGAGACTCTCGGAATTACTTTGCAACTTGATGGATTCTCAGGATCTTCGCGCGAGTATCGGCTTCGCCGGCAGGGAAACCATTTCCGACCACTTCAACATCGAGCGAAACGTGGAAGAGCTGGTGCGGCTTTATGGGGAGCTGATGGACTAGTGACGTCATCCGCGACGGCTGGGAACGAGCACACGCCCAAGACGATTTATTACTGCTGGTTCGGGCGCGGGAAGCTCTCGGCGACCGCCGAGAAATGTCTTGCCTCGTGGGAGCGGTACGCACCTGGCTACCGCATCGTCCGGTGCGACGAGAGCGTTTTCGACGTCGAATCGCATCCCTGGACGAAGGCTGCCTATGAAGCGGGGAAATACGCCTATGTTGCGGATTATGTGCGATTCTGGGCCATCTACAACTTTGGCGGGGTTTATATGGACCTGGGAAGTGAGCTCGTGCGCGACATAACTCCGCTCTGCGAGAACTGTTCGCCGTTCTCGGCGATTGAAGAATTGTCGAGAACGGCGACCACGGGTTTGATTGTCGCTGCGCCGCGTCATAACCCCGTAATCGGCGATGCGCTCGCGGCATATGATTCCTTGCGTTTTTCTGATAATCCGGACTTTCTTCAGGCCCATACAGTGAACGAGATTTTTACCGGGGCTCTGGAGGAGCGTGGTTTCGTGCGCGAAGACGCAATGCAAAAGGTCGGCGAGTGGACCCTGCTCCCTTCGAGCGCGTTCAACCCCGTTTACGGTCTTGGGGGGTATCACGTAAAAAAGACACCTACAGCGTCCATCACTATTCTGGTAGCTGGGTGGAGCCAAAGTATCGAATCAAGAGAGACGTCGTTCGGAAGTGCTCGCCATTTCTCGGGCGGCGTCTGTCGCAGATTCTGGGACGGATTCTCATGGAGTTGAGTGACGGCGGCCCAGTGGAGGGCGCCAAAAGGATTCTCGGTGTCGTCCGAGAGAAGGTCACTAAGGGAAAGTTAGGGTAACGTGGGCGTTTTCGCAAAGGACACATTCCACTACTTCGGCGAGCCCGGCATAAAGCTGGCCCGCCTTGTCGGCGATTTTGGGTACCGCTATGTCTTCTACCTGAGGATGTGCCAAGCGGGAGGGCTGTGCAAGCTCCTGTTTACCCTCCCCAGGAAGCGCCTCTCCAGGAAGTGCGGACTCGAGATTTCACCGGTGACGCAGATTGGCGAGGGCTTCTACATCGGCCACCCCTACGGTATCACCATCAATGTGGATGCCAAGCTGGGCCGTAACGTCAACATCCACAAAGGGTGCACCATCGGCCAAGAGAACCGCGGGAAGCGCAAGGGCGCCCCCACGATAGGAGACCGTGTGTACCTGGGCGTCAACTCGACGATTGCCGGGAACATCACGATTGGTGATGACGTGTTCATCGCCTCGAACGCATTCGTGAACCAGGATATTCCCGACCACTCTATCGTGGTGGGCAACCCGTGCAAGGTTATTGAAAGGCAGGGCGCGACCGAGGGCTACGTAGTCAACCTGGTCTAGCCCCGACGATAAGGATAGGCGGAACGCATTTTGAAACGCGTAGGTATTCTCACATTCTCGAACACCGTGAATTACGGCGCCTCGTTGCAGGCGTGCGCGCTTCGCAGGACCGTGGAGTCCCTGGGCTGTGACTGCGAGGTCCTCAACTACAGTAACAGGGAGCTCGACGACCGCGAGCTGGGGACGCGCTTCTCGCTAAGCCCGTCCGGCGCAGTCCGCTACTTCCTGCGGCATGGGTTCGAGCGCCGCAGGGTCGCCGCGTTCGCCCGCTTCGCCGAGGCTAACCTGAACCTCACGCGCAAACTCAATCGGGAGGCTCTCGTCGAAGAGGCCAAGACGCTCGACTGTGTCCTCATCGGCAGCGACCAGGTGTTCAACCCCCGTGTCAACGGGCACGACCCGGTTTTCTTGGGTGAGGGCGTCGTGGGCGTCGCCCGTGCTGCCTCGTACGCGGCCAGCCTGGGCGACGCGACGGCCGAGACAATCGCCGCATGCGACGCGGGCGCGGCGGAGAGGCTTGCTGCATTCACGGGCCTCTCGGTGAGGGAGCCCAGCTCCATGGAGGTGCTGCAGGGCATGGGTCTCGCGCCCGTCTTCATGCCGGATCCGACTCTCCTGCTCTCTGATGACGATTGGGCGAGGTTTGCGTCGTGCGGTGGGCTTGCCTCTGTTCCCAAGGAATACGTGCTGCTCTACACGCTCAACTCTGAGCAGAAGCTGCTCGACAGGGCAAAGGACGTCGCGGGGCGGTTCGGCGTCCCTGTGGTCTGTTTGCATTACAACACCAAGGATTTCACCGGCGTAATCAACGTGAGGGACATCGGTCCCGACGCCTTTTTGGAGCTGGTGCGCAGGGCGGTGTTTGTGTGCACAGACTCCTTTCACGGTGCCTGTTTCTCGCTGAATTTCAACAAACCGTTCGTCGTCAAGACGTCCGAGGCCGCCGTGCAGAGCAACGTCAGGATTACCGACCTTTTGGCGCGCTACGACGTCGAGGATTGCCTGTATACCGACGGCATGCCGACGACGCCCTCCGTCGATTACGGCGACGCGAACCAGACATTGGTGCGCGACCGAGCCGACGCCCGCTCGTTTATCGCCGAGTGCGTAGGGTTGTAGGGGGCCGGTAACCCGCTATGTTTGCCAAGAACACCTTCTGGAACCTGGTATACCAGCTGACCGCCGTCATTGCGGGCTTCCTGGTCCCCAGGGCCATCATCGGTGTGTACGGGTCGGAAGTGAACGGCCTGGTAACATCGCTTACCCAGTTCATCGGGTACTTTGCCCTCGTTGAGGCGGGAATATCGGGCGCGGCGACGTTCGCCCTGTACAAGCCACTTGCTAAAGGTGACTGGAAGGGTGTCAACGTGGTGGCATCCGCGTCGAGGGCCTTCTACCAGAAGTCGGGCGGCGTGTTCCTGGCCTTGCTGGTAGGGCTCTCGGTCGTCTACCCGGTCTTTGTCTCGGCGGGTGGGTTGTCGCCTTGGGAAATCGTTGCGCTGACCTTCCTTTTAGGCGCGAAGGTGGTCGTGGACTTCTTCTCGCTCTCGAAGTACCGGGTGTTCCTCACCGCTGACAAGAGGAACTGGCTCATCCAGTTCGCCTCGACCGTTTACACGCTGCTAAATACCGCGATTATCATCGCGTTCTCGCATCTGCGCGCGCCCGTCGTTGTCGTCTACGCGCTTGCTCTCGCAGCCGTATTCGCGCGAAGCGCCATCCTGGCCGTATACACGCGGCGGCACTACCCGGAGCTCGACTGCAAGGCGGATTACGGGGACTACAGGCTGCCGCAGCGTTGGGACGCTCTGTTTCTGCAGATTCTGGGCGCGGTGCAGTCGGGTACGCCTGTCATCCTGGCCACCGTGCTGTGCGGGAACATGAGCGACGTCAGTGTCCTGGCGGTGTACCTTCTGATCTCGAACGGTCTGCAGATGATCCCCAATGTGCTGGGCACGGGGTTGCAGTCCGTGTTCGGACGGCAGATTGCGAACGGCGACTACAGGGCACTACAAGCCTCGTACAGGCCCTACAGGGCGCTGGTCTACTCGGTGTCGGCGGTCGCCTGCGGGTGCGCCTTCTCGCTGATTCTGCCTTTTGTTGACCTGTACGCGGGGGATTTCAGCGACGCGGACTACCACAAATCGCTGCTCGGCTTCCTCGTGGTGCTCAACGTGTTCCTGTATCACGGAAAGTCCTCCCAGGGGCTTCTCGTCATCGCTGCGGGGATGTACCACGAGACCAGGTGGCAGACCTGCATGCAGGCGCTGATCATCGTCGTGCTGGGCATCCCGCTGACGATGGGGTTCGGCGTCGCGGGCACCATCGCCGCCTCCTGCCTGTCGAACGCGTATCGCGTGGTGGACCTTCTGCTGTTCGAACCGGTCAGGATCTCCAAGGACACGGTCTCGAGTTCCTTCGCGGCTTTCGGGTTGTACGCACTGCAGACTGTGTTTATCGCGCTGCCCGGGTATTTCCTCGCGGGCTTTGCCTGCACCTGGGCCCTTTGGGTCGCGGTCGCCCTGGTTCTGGTTCTGTGGGGCGTTGCCGTCGTGTGCCTGACGCTCGCACTGCTCGACAAGGGCAGCTTCCACTCAATTATCAAACGCCTCGTAAGGAACAGATAGCCATGCGCCTCGCAGTTTTGCCGCAAACCGGTGTCGAGCTCCGCGCCCAGCGCGGGGTGCGCTTTTCCCTCAGGAACGGGTCGATGGTCTTCGTCCCCTTGCTCTTTTACGCCTTCTTCTGCCAGTCAATCGCCTCGTCCTCGATTGTGCTGGGCGCTTGCCTTGTTGCCTCCTTCGCGTCGCTTGTCATGCATTTCCTTGCCAACGGGAGATTTGCCAGCAAGAGGTTCGGCCTTGAGGTCACGTGGGTCCCGTTCTTCATCCTCTTCTATGCGCACAGCTTCTTCTTCGGTGTGGGCAACCTGACGCTGCTGGTGGTCTACACCATCCTGTTCGTGTGCATGTACGCCGCATCGGGGGAGAGGGAGTGGGTTTCGTCGTGCATAAAGGCTGTGGTCGCGTTTGCGGCCTTTCACGCCGCGTGCACGATAGCGTTTTGGCTCTTTCCTGCGCTGTACGCACCGGTGAAGGCGGCGTTCTTCTCTGGGGGCTACATGGCGAGCGACTACCGGTCGGGCTTCACCGCACACTACAGCACCAACTCCATCTATTTAAGCTTTGGGCTGGTGTGCTGGGTGTGCGGGTTGGTCGGCCGTAAGGCTAAGCCGCAGGCGGGGGACGTGATTCTGGGGCTGGCGTTTCTCCTCGCCTTGTTCTTGACGACGAAGCGCGGGCCGCTCGTCGCCTCCGTCGTGGCCATTGCCGTGTGCTACCTCTTTGTCAATAAGGACAAATTTACAGGTGCGGCGCTGAAGGCCCTGGTCGTCGTTTTACTGGCCGTTTTGGCCGTGGGCGTGACGGCGACGTTCGTGCCAGGCGTCGAGGCAACCCTGGAGAGGTTTGTCGAGCTTTCGGAGGACGAGACGGGCAACGGCAGGAGCGAGTTGTACGACTGTGCCTGGAGCATGGTCGGCGCCAGCCCCCTGTTTGGAAGCGGGTGGGGGTCGTACTCGAAGTACGTCGCGACGACACCGCTCGGCGTTATGTACAGCAATATCGGCTTCTCGTCGATGAGCACTCACAATGTCTACTTGCAGCTGCTTGCAGAGACTGGTGTCGTGGGGTTGGTGCTGTTCTTGGCACCGGCGGCGGCCACCCTGGTTGCGGCGATGCGGCGCTCGGCCGCGCACCGCGGAGGGGGGCTTTACGGGGAGTCGTTCTGCCTGTGGGCCTGCGTGGGCGCGCAGGTCTTTTTCCTGATCTACTGTCTCTCGGGCAACCCGCTCTACGACCCGCAGTGCTACATACCGTACTTCATGTCGTGTGTCGCCGTGTTCGCGATATGCGGGACCGACACTAAGCGAAAGGACGTGGGATTCCATGGAAATCTGCAGTGACCCGCAGCTTTGCTGCGGCTGCTCGGCGTGCCAGGCGGCCTGCCCGCGCTCCGCTGTTGCCATGGTCGAGGATGGGCGGGGGTTCTACCGTCCCAAGGTGGACGAGGCGAAGTGCGTGGGGTGCGGTCTGTGCAGGGGCGTTTGCCCTGCGAACAGCGGAACGGCCCAGAGTTTGAAGAAGGGTCCCCTCAAGGTGCTTGCCTACAAGAATTCCGACGAGGAGAGGGCTAGAAGCTCCTCGGGCGCAGCCTTCTGGGCGCTGGCACAATACACGTTGGACAGGGGCGGTGCGGTGTACGGCGCCTGCTTTGACGACGAGTTCCGGGTGGTCCACAGGCGTTGTGCCACCGAGGGCGAGGCGCAGGCGTGCAGGGGGTCGAAGTACTCCCAAAGCTTCACGGGCCCCGCGTTTGGCGAGGCCTATGAGGATTTGAAGCGGGGGAGGGACGTGCTGTACACTGGAACGCCCTGCCAGATTGCTGGGCTTCGTAGCTTCCTCGCGAAGAAGAGCTATGCCGGTCAGCTGGTGACCTGCGACCTGATATGCCACGGGACGCCGAGCAACCGGCTGTTCCGCGAGTACATAGCGTTCCTCGAGCGAAAGAGCGGCAAGAAGGTCGTCGGTTACTGCCATCGCCCGAAGGGCCGGGGTTGGGGCGTGCATGTCGAGAAAGCCGTCATGGACGACGGCAGCATGCTTTACGACACGATTGAGAGCAACACCTGGCGGGATATCTTCTACAGCAACGATGGCTTGAATTCATGTTGTTACCGATGCCCCTACACCGATGTTAGCAGGGTTGCCGATTTCACATTGGCGGACTTTCTTGGAGCCGATCGATGCCGCACAGAACTCA
>JAHZHK010000038.1 GCA_019420325.1 Coriobacteriaceae bacterium
GACGCTGGTCATGGATGTCAACTACATGTCCTCCGCCCTCGCAGAGCTGGGTGCCACGTTCTCGGTGTACCCGGTCAACGCGGCTGGTACGAGCATCGTTGCCGCAAACGAGAGCCTGGGTGTCGGCGAGTCGCAGCGCTTCGGCCTGTTCGCGCACATCGGCGGCACCTATGCGAGCTGGGTGTCGAAGATTGACGACGGCTGTGTGACCTGGTCACTCGACGGCTCCTCGGCGGCAAGCTTCAATCCGAAGACCGTCACGGTGTGCGGCAAGGCGCCGGGCAGCTTCACGCTGAGTGCGAGCGTGGGCGGCGGAAGCATCCTGGAGTCCGTCACCACCCCCGTTGCCTATCGGTACTACACCGTCACCTTTGGCACATATAACAGGTGGAACTATGATGTCGACGTCATTTCGACGCAGAAGGTGAGAAGCGGAGACACGCTCAAGAAGCCTGCTGACCCCACGCGTGACGGCTATGTCTTTGACGGCTGGTACACCACCGGCTCTTGCACCACGCCGTTTGATTTCAAGGTGCCCATCACGTCCAACAAGACCGTGTATGCAAAGTGGCGCTACCCCGCAACGTACACGGTGACCTTCAATGCCAACGGAGGCACATGCTCCCAGACGACGGTCTCTGTGGAAGAGGGCAAGGCGGTGTCCAAGCCTGCCAACCCTACGCGCGCCGGTCACACCTTCAAGGGCTGGTACTCCGACAAGGGGCTGACGAAGGCCTACAACTTTAATGCGCCGGTTAAGGGCAACATCACGCTTTATGCCAAGTGGGCACCCAACAGGTACACGGTGACCTTCAACTCGAACGGCGGCACGTCCGTGAAGGCGCAGTCCGTCACGTACGGCGCCAAGGCATCCAGGCCTGCCGACCCCGCGAAGTCGGGCTTCTATTTCAAGGGCTGGTATGCCGACAAGGGTCTTGCCAGGTCTTATGACTTCAACTCGGCTGTGAAGGGCAACCTCACGCTCTACGCCAAGTGGGAGCAGGTGCCGCCCACGAGCTTCAAGGACGTGCCGGCGGGCGAGTGGTACACCGACTGGGTGGCCCAGGCGGCAAAGCGCGGCCTCATGACCGGCTTGAAGGACGACGCCGGCGTCTACTACACGGGCTACTTCGAGCCCGACTCCGCAGTGACCCGCGCCATGGTGGCTACCGTGCTGTGGCGCGTCGCTGGCAGCCCTGCCTGCTCGTCCGGTGCGCTTTGGGATGTTCAGGGCCACTGGGCTTATGAGGCCGTGGCCTGGTGCATGTCCAAGGGTATCGTCACCGGCTACACCTCCGGCCCCAACGCTGGGTGCTTCCTGCCCGACAACGAGGTGACCCGCGAGGAGCTCGCCACGATGGCCTACCGCTTCGCCAAGTGGGCCGGCGTCAAGACGGCCAACCCGCCCTCGGCCTCCTTCAATGCCGCCTCGGACACGTGGGCGGTCTCACCTTGGGCTCGCGACGCGATGGTGTGGTGCGGTGCGTCGGGCGTGCTCACCGGATTTGTGGGCGACGCAAAGCCGCTGCTGCTGCCGCAGGGCACGGCGACTCGCGCCCAGGCTGCCAAGATATTCACCCAGATGGACAAGCTGGCGGGTGGCGAGCTGAACCCCTACGCCGAGGCTGAGGACAGACCTGTCGCCGACGTGGCCCAGCAGCCTGCTGTGGCCCCCGCGGCCGTTGCCGGCGAGCTCGACGGCCTCACCTACCTCGTCGTGCCCGAGGGCGCCGTCGACGCCGCGGGCGAGGCCTACGCGCTCGACTGCGAGTACACAGAGCTCGGCGGCCGCTACGTGGGCGCGGGCGTGTACGTGACGGCCTACAGGGGAGAGGCCGCCGACCTCGCGCTTCCCGCCCAGATCGAGGGCGCGGACGTCGTGAGCGCCGACCTCTCCTGGGGCGGCGACGCCCAGGCCGGCACCCCCGACCCCGACGGCCGCACGCGCCTGGAGTCCCTCTCGCTCGAGCGCGGCTGCAGGCTCGCCTCCCTCGACGCCTCCGGCAGCGACGTCGCAGAGCTCAAGCTCGCGGGCGACGAGGCCCTCGGGGGACTTCCCGCCCTGCGCTTCCTCGACCTCTCGGGGACCCAGGTCCCCTCGCTCGACCCCGCCTGCATGCCCGCCCTGGAGCGCCTGGCCCTTCGCGGCTGCCCCCTGGGCGCCGACGGCCTCGAGGCCCTGACCGCCTGGCTCGGCGCCACCGGCCTGCCCGCCGACCTCGAGGGCGCGGGCGCCAAGGACGAGCCCTCCGAGCCCGAGCAGCCCGCTGAGCCCGCGAACCCGGGCCAGCCTGGCGAGCCCGAGCAACCCGTGGAGCCCGAGCAGCCCGCTGAGCCTGCGAGCCCAGATCAGCCTGCAGAGCCCGAGCAGCCCAGCAATCCCTCTGAGCCCTCCGAGCCTGCGGTCCCCGGCGAGTCCGAGCAGCCTGCAGAACCTGCGATTCCGGACCAGCCCAGTGCGCCCGCCACGCCTGCGAACCCTGACCAATCCGAGCAGTCTGCTGAGCCCGAGTAGCCCTCCGGGCCTGCGGTCCCCGGCGAACCCGTGCACCCCGCCGTGCCCTCCGAGTCTGCAAACTCCGAGCCTGCCTTTGTATCTGGTGCCGGCTCGGGCCTTGACTCCGCTGGGTTTGAGTCTTTCAGCCTGACCTAGTAGGGGGGTCCGTCGCTCAGGGCCCTACTCCCCAACTATCGCGCGCCCCGCCCTCGAACCTGGAGTGCGGGGCGCACGTGTTTCAGGTTGTGGCCATTCTTATCGTCTGTTTGTGTCATGCTCGGGTGCCGCAGGGCGTCTCGTGCCTCTATGCGATGCGCGTTGCTCTGGCATGGTGTAGACTGGCCCCGCTCGTACACCTGATTGTTGTCGGAAGGGCGCACCATTGATGAATTTGCTTTCACGTCGCTCCTTTGCTGTTGCGGCAGGACTCTCGCTGTTGGGGGCCTGCGGTTTGGGCGTGCTTTCCTCGATTGCGCGTGCCGACGTGGATGCAACTGCTGCCGCTCTTGCCGATGCACGGTCGCGCTACGATGGCCTTAAGGCGCTGATTGATGAGTTTGTTGCCCAATACCAGCAGCTTTGCGTTGAGCTTGAGTCAACGCTTGGCCAGATTGATGCCAAGGCCCAGCAAATTGCCGACATCCAAGAAGAGATAGACGCCCTCCTTGCCGTGCCTGCCGAGCAGGCCGACGAAGAGGTTCTTGCCGAGCTTGAGACTCGTCAAGCCGACCTCGCAGCCCAGAAGGCTGAGCTTGAAACCTTGCGTACTCAGAAGGGCGACCAGCTTGCTGAGGTTAAGCGCCGTCAAGATGAGGCGACCCAGGCGCTCAACGAGGCCGACGCCGAGGTGAAGGCGCTGGCTGAGCAATACGACCGCGAGCTTGCCGCGCGTGCGCAGGCCGAGGCTGATGAGAAGGCAAAGGCCGACCAGGCTGCCGATCAGGTACAGGGCGAGACGCCTCAGCCTGAGGGGCAAGACGGCGACAGCACGAAGGACAAGCCCTCGGGCGAAGGCAAGCCTGAGGGTGCCGGCAAAGACGAGGACAAAGACAAGGAAGATGAGTTTGCCCAGAAAACCGAGGCCACGCGCACCAGGCTGCGCGAGATCATCGCGTCGGGCGTCATTACCGAAGCCTATCCCGGCAGCTTGCTTGCCGCGGTCCTCGAGGCGTGCGTTACTGTGTCGTCTACGGGCGAGGGTTACTGCGCAAGTTGGGTCACCGAGGTCTACGACCAGGCTGGCGTCGGTCTCTTCTGGGGCAACGCCTGCGACATGTATGCCGACTGGTGCACCATTTCCGACATCAGCTACATCAAGCCGGGCATGATCATTGCCACGCCTTCGCATAACTGGACCAACGACGGACAGATTTACGGTCACGTGGGCATCTACATCGGCAAAGACGAGAACGGAGAGGGCCAGGTAGTCGACAACCTCGGCTACATCCGCATGGTTCCCCTTGAGCGCTGGGTTGCGAGCTATGACGACGTTGTCGCTCCGCGTTGCGGTTGGCTGGGCGGCGTCAGGCTGGTTGAGGGTGGCGACGAGCCCGTGGTCCCGCCCGCGCCCGACAACAAGCCTGGCTTCTCCGATGTCGACGCAGATGCCTGGTACGCGAACTATATTGCGTATGTGCGTGACGCCGGTCTCATGACTGGTTACTCGGACACGGGCTTGTTCGGGCCTGATAATGCGGTGAGCCGCGCCGAGGTGGCGGCGGTTCTGTGTCGCCATGCCACGGGCTACACGCCCCAGGGCGCAGGCGATTGCTTCTATGACGTCTGGGGAGATGAGTGGTACGCCGGCGTGGTGGAGTGGTGCTATCACAATTCCATCGTGACCGGCGAGCGCGACGAGTACGGCGATGAGACGGGCTACTTCCGCCCCAATGACTGCGTGACCCGCGAGCAGCTTGCTACCATGGTGCACCGCTATGCCCTCACGCTGGGCATGGGCTCCGAGGTCGGCGACATCAGCGCGTTCGATGACGCGTGGGCCGTATCGGACTACGCCTTGCACGGCCTGTCCTGGTGCAACCTCTACGGCATCATCACCGGCGACACCACCTACGGCTATCCCTTGCTCAACCCTCACGGCTACGCCACGCGTGCTCAGATGGCAAAAATCCTCACGGTTCTCGTGCGCGATGTCTTATAACCGCCTGACCAGGCATTTTAGCTCTATACGATAGCGACGCGGCAGGAACGGAGCGCTGTTTTTCCAGTTGCGGATTCCTGCGCCTGGCATGGGGATGGTACCATGCTAGGTGCTTTTGTTGACTTTCCGCACACGCCGCCGTGCGTCTTGCGGAGCCATACGAGAAGTAAGGAGCACACGGTGACAAAACATCCCGTTGCCAATCTTGCCCTTTCGTGCCTTGTGAGCTGGTCGATGATCCTTAACGGATTCATGCCCGCCGCCCAGGCACTTGCCGATGAGGCTGAGCAGGCCCCGGCTTACGAGGTCGCTTCGGCCCCTGCTGTCCAAGAGGGGACCGATCAAGAGGATGCGGACGCATCCGCTCCTGTCGAGCCGACCCCGGATGCTCCTTCGGGTGACAACGCCCAGGACGATGTCGACGTCGAACCTCAGCCCGACCCTGCCGATGGGCAGGAAAGCGAGCAGGCGCCTGCGGACCAACCTGAGGAAGAGCGGCCGGCCCCCGAGCCCAGCGAGTCTGCTCCTTCCGATGACTCTGCCTCGTCAGATGACATGGCCGCCGAGGTTCCCCTCCCTCCCGAAGAGGCGCTCTCCTTGGTGTACGTTTCCCTGGCGAGCTTGGAGGAGGGCCAGACCCAGCAGGTCGCGCTCATGCTTGCCGATGAGGCGAGCCAGGTCGTGTCTGCCCAGCTCACCCTTTCCTCGCCTTACGGTGACGTTGAGGTTGAGGTTTCTGCCATCGACATGGAGGCCATGCTCTTCAATATCGATACGGCGCTGCTCGGCCAGGGAACCTCGTCTCTGAGGTCCCTCTCGTACACCCTTGCCGACGGTAGCGAGCATGCGGTGGACTTTGCGCTTTCTACCAGCGCGTATGTGTTTGAGGTCACCCAGGCGACTGAACCTGTTGCCGACCTCACCGCCTATACCATCGACGCCGCAGGCGAGCTTGTGGAAGCCCGCAGCGTCGAGGACGCGCTCGACGTCGCGGGCGTCTCCGACGTCATGCTCAACGCCATGGCCGTCGACGCCGACGCCCAGGGCCAGTCCACGACGAAGCTTCCTGGCCTTGTCATTGCCCTCGATCCCGGTCATGACAACCAGTCTCCCGGCGCCCAAGGCCAGGGCCTGCGCGAAGAGGAGCTAACGCTCAAGATCGCCCAGGCATGCCGTGACGAGCTGGAGACCTACCCTGGCGTGAGCGTCTACATGACGCGCGACGATTCGGGCGACTGCCCCTACTTCACCGATTACGACCACAACGAGGCCGAATGCCTCAAGCGCCGCGTCGCCGATGCCGTTGCTGCGGGCGCTTCGGTGTTCGTGAGCATCCACATCAACTCGGCCGACACGTCGAATTCCCATGGTGCCGAGGTGTGGTTCCCCAACTACAGCGCCGGCATCACCACCGTCACCCAGGACGGCGAGAACCTCGCGCAGTCCATTCAGGATCGCCTTGTCGCCCTGGGCCTGTATGACCGCGGCATCAAGGAAAACGACACCTACATCGACGGCTCCGGCAACGAGCGCGACTACTATTCCATCATCCGCAACACCAAGAAGAACAACGTCCCCGGTATCATCGTCGAGCATGCGTTCATCTCCGGCAAGGACGACTACAAGTTCCTCTCGAGCGACACGGCGTTGCACGACCTCGGCGTTGCCGACGCCAAGGGCATCGCCGACTTCTTCGGTCTGTCCAAGGACAAGGACAACTCCGGCCTGTCGCTGAGCGAGCTGCACGTTGCCGACATCGACGGCGCCACGCGCACCGTGACGCTTGGCGGCTCCACCGGCCTGTCCGGCGCTGCCCACTTCTATGTTGACGTCACCTTCCCCGACGGCGCCATGCATTCGCTTGAGATGACCAAGGTCGACGACACGACCTGGGAGGGCACCTTCAAGCTTCCCACAGACGTGGTCGTAGGTACCTTGCGCTTCGACGGGTACGTGGCAAGCGCCGCCAACTCCGTGCTGGCGAGTGTCTCCACCACGGGCGAGGTCAAGCGCTTCAACGACCTCGAAGCTGGCGAGTGGTACCTGGACTATGTGGCGCATGTGGTTGATGCCGGCATCATGACCGGGTTCTCCGATGACGATGGGGTGTGTCGCACCTTTGGTCCGGAAGAAACCATGACGCGTGGCATGGTCGCCACGATGCTCTATCGCATCGCGAATCCCTCGAGCACCTCCACCACCGACCCTTCCAATTACGGAATGGAGTCGAGCTTCCCCGACGTTGCCCTGGGGCAGTGGTATACCGCCGCGATCGAATGGGCCTACCAGCAGGGGATTGTTACTGGCTACAAGGACGGTGAGTATGCCGGCCTTTTCCGTCCCGACAAGACGGTGAGCCGCGAGGAGCTTGCCACCATGCTGTGGCGCTACGCCAAGGGCTGCGGGCTCAACGTGTACGTCGGCTCCATCGATGCGTTTTACGATGCCGACGAGGTGAGCGACTTCGCCTACGACGCGCTTGCCTGGTGCAACGCCAAGGGCATCCTCACCGGCGACACGACCACCGGCATTGCGCTACTCAATCCCAAGAATTCCGCCACCCGCGCCCAGGCGGCAAAGATGTTCGATGTATTCTCGGGTATCATCGGCTGGTCTGCCCCTGACAACGGGGGTGGCGAAAACGCCCCTTTTGAGGTAACCGCCCTTTCGTGCAGGATGACTGACGAGGGAGCGGGCTATGAGTTCTGGATTCCGTCGGGCCAGGTAAAGCCCGCGGGTGCGGTGAGCATCGCTATCTGGAAGGCAGGCTCCGACGTCACGAGCGCCCAGTGGTTTATCGCCCGCTATGTCGAAGACCTCGACCTCTCCTCGGCCGGCGAGGCCAAGGGCACGTGGGCAGTCGAGCTCGCCCGCTCGCAGCTGGCCGCAGGCGACTATGTCGCGCAGGTGTGGGCGGCTCCCACGGCAGACGGGGAGAAGGAGGCCTTTGCCACAGTCGAGTTCTCCACGGCCTTGCATCCTATCATGAACGCAAACAGCAAGGTCACGGTTGCCGACATGGTCGCTGACTACAAGGCCTCTGGGGTGACCTACCCTGCCGATGTGTACAAGGACAAGGGCGCAGCCACCATCGAGGAGTTCTGCAAGATTCTTTACGAAGAGGCGCGCGACGAGGGCGTCGACCCGGGCGTGGTGTACGTGCAGGCCATGAATGAGACCGGTTACCTGCGCTTTGGTGGTCAGGTCGACCCCACTCAGTGCAACTTCTCCGGCCTGGGCGCCACCGATGACGGCGCCGCCGGCCACACGTTCGCCTCGGTGCGCGAAGGCCTGCGCGCCCAGGTGCAGCACCTGCGCCTCTATGCCGACCCGCGCATGGCTGACTACGCCGGTAACACGAGTTTGCTCAAGCACCCCCTGGTCGACCCGCGCTTCTCCTCTTGGCTGGCCGGCTGGTGCCCTTATGTCGAAGGCCTTGGCTCTCGTTGGGCTTCGGTGAGTTCTTATGGATGGGTTCTGGCGGGCATGCTCGATGATTTAAGATAAACGCTTACGATTTGGCGAGAGCGAACAGAGCCCCCAATGGTTCGAGATGCGGAGGTCCCGTCATGAGGGACGATCGATACGAAGAGTATGACAACGGTTATGCGGCTCCTTATCAGGAGCAGCGCTACGATGACGGCAATGGCTATGGCCCTGGCATGCAGGAGCGAGAGGCTGCGCCTCAGCGCGAGCCCCGCGAGCGTGGTGAGCGCCTCGTGCGCGAGTCGGCCGGCCGCCGTCCCGTGCGCGATGGCGCTGACGCTGGCCAGCGCCCTGCACCCGCGAGGCGTCAGGGGCAGGCCCCTGCCGCTGGCGCCGGCAACCCTGTCCTCAACGGCCTGAAGGCCGCCGGCGGCGCCGTTGCCGGTGCGTTCAGCGGCGTGGCGGGCGCCGTCTCGTCTCGCATCGCCCAGTCCCGCGCTGTGGAGTACGAGGACGGCGACTATGTGGGTACTGGCACGCCGTGCCGTATGTGCGGCCACCCCGTCGACCACCTGCAGTCGCGCTGCCCCCATTGCGGCACTCTCGTGCGTCCGGTCACCCAGCGCGCCTCGTTCTGGGTTGCGGTTATCGTGCTGGTGGCCCTTGTCGTTGTGCTCACGCTTGCCATCGGTTCCTGCAAGGCGAACCACGCAGGAGACCCCGGTACCCCGGCTGTCTCTTCGGATGTCAGCCAGCTTCAGACCCTCGTTAACGACTCCAACGCGGCTCTCGACGAGCAGCGCCAGACGCACCCCTACACGCGCTACACCGCCTACAACCTCCGCCAGGTCGTGACTGCCGCCGAGACGGTGCTGGCGAGCACGACTGCCACGGCCAATGAGCGTAGCGAGGCATACTCCAACCTCAATAACGCCAAGAGCGCCCTGCTGACGCTTGCCACCACCTACGAATGGCCGGTCTTTGGCGAGAACCTGCTTACTGAGCCTGCCAAGTGGAGCACCAAGCAGGTTGGTTTGAACTGCACCGTCGCCTCCATCGACATGGCGGACGACGGCGGCCTGTCCTCCATGGTGGTCTCCGACCCCAACAACGCCGCCAACCAGCTCACCGTGTACTTCTATCCCGTTGATATTAAGAGCTCCTACGACGTGGGCTCCAACATCAACGTCTACGGCGAGTTTGTCTACGACGGTACCAACATGGCGCTCTGGGCCGACAAGATCGAAGCGCTGTAAGTTTACGCAGGCACACTGCCAGATTTGCCTCAAAAAGGCCTCCGCTTTGCCTGCGGGGGCCTTTTTCGTGCCGCAGATATCGTTTTATGCGTGCATTTTTGGATAAAGCGCGTGAGCATGCGCGCTGAGACTGTTGTTTTTTGGCAATAGCTATAGAATACTTGCTCAGGAAAGTTCTGTACCGCGGTCGAAAAGCGGCCGGGAGCACGCCTTCGGGCGTGGAGGAAAGGGGTTCTACCATGGAGTTTGGTAAGAGGATCGGCTGGGCGCGCATGGGCCTCGTCGTCAGCGCCGTACTGCTGGTCGTCATGGGCGTGATTTGCTTCGTCGGTCACAGCATCCTGCCCGAGGCCATGCACAACCCGCAGCTTCCCGAGGGCTACACCTGGCCCGCCGGTGAGCTCATCGGTGCTGTCGTCATGGCTGTTGCCGGCATCTGCCAGATCGCTGCTTGGAAGAACGCTGGTGGCTCCAAGACCATCTCCGGCTACCTGGTGATTTCGGGCATCATGGCTCTCACCGCTTGCGTCGGCGCCATTGTTGACCCGTTCGTCGGCACCCTCTCCTTTGAGTGGGTCATCGCTCTGTTCATCGCTTTCTGCGGCCTGGGCGTTCTCTTTGGTGCCTTCTCCACCAAGGCCCTGCACTACAAGGGCATGGCCATCGAGATCATCCTGTCCCTTGTCATGGTCTGCCTGGCCCTGGGCGTCGTTCTCGACTCCTCCCTGTCTTCCACCATGGCCGGCCTCGCCTTCTTCGTCTATGCCATCTGCCTGCTGATGCCTGTCGTCATGGGCAACACCATCCAGATTGAGGACTAGTCGAAACTTTCGGCTTTTCGTCTGGCAAAGGCCGCCCGCCTCGCGCGGGTGGCCTTTTTTGTGCGTTACAATATGGGTTCGTCTTATGTTGCCCGCAGGGGAATAGGAGATTGCATGCTTCATCGCATGGAGAAGGTACTCATTGCGTATTCGACACTTTCTGGCTGCACCACCACTATCGCCAAACGCATCGGAACCGACTTCATCGCATACGGCGTTCGCCCCCAAGTTGTAAGTGTTGAGGAAATGCCCACCGTTCCCTCTGACATCGACGCCGTGGTTTTTGGCAGCGGTGTGAGGATGGGCAAGTTCCACAAGGAAGCGCGCGATTGGCTCACCGCCAACGCGGAGTTTCTCGACAAACACCCGCTTGCCCTCTTTTCGGTAGGCCTACGCGCCGCCTCACCCCAGACGGAGGGCCTTGCTGAGCGAGATCTCGATACCGTTATGCACGAAACGGCGCATGGCCTGCATCCCAAGGCAAGCGTCGTCTTCCCTGGTTGGAAGCGAACCGAAGGCTTCACCAACATGGAGAAGCTGGCGCTTCGCGTCTACCCGCTCGCCGAAGGCGACTATCGCGATTGGGACAAGGTCGACGCTTGGGTCCGTGGTACGGCGCCCCTGATGCTTGGTCGTGGCCCTAAAGTCAGGCTTATCCCCATGAGAAAGTATTGATGTGTCACAGGCTTTTCCTTCCGATGCTCTTAAAGACAGCCAGGCTGGACGCGTTCACCGCGTGAGGCGGCCTCGCACGTGGCTCATCACGTGCGCCTGCCTCATCGCGGCGACCGCAGCCGCCTATGCCGCCTACGAGTTCGGTTTTGCAGAGGGCGTAACCTACCTGGCCTTCCTGGCGGGCACGGTTGCTGTGGCCTTCTTCTCGCGTGCCTTTTTGCCCACGATTGTCGCGGCTTGCATTGGCGCGCTCATCCAGGACTGGCGCTTCGTGCGTCCCTACTATGACCTTGGCATCGACCATCGCGCCAGCCTCCTCACCTTCATTCTCTTCATGGTCATCTCCGTTGTGCTCGGCGCGCTCGTCGTACGACTCGGCGAGGAGGCCGACGCTCACGACGCGTCTCGTAGGCGCACCGAGGCCCTGTTCGACCTCACGGGCAGCTTCTTTTATGCGCATGGCCTTGCCGAGACGGTTGACACGGCGCTCCAGAGTGTCGTGAGCCTCTTTGGGCGTTCATGCGCCATGTACCTGGCCGACCCGTTTGATTCCGAAAATACCGACCGCGCACGCCGCGACGCCACGGTCAACGTGGTGGAGGGCGACCTTGGCGAGGACACGTTCAACTCGCTTATTGAGAAGTACGTGGTGCACTGGGTGTTCGAAAACGGCTCCCGTGCCGGTGCTCTCACCGACTTTCACGAGCAGTCCGACATCATCTACCTGCCGCTCATTTCGCAGACAGGCATGGAGGGCGTGTTGGCCGTCGCCGTCAAGGGCAGTCACTTCACTGCCGACGATCTCGAATTCCTTGATGCCATCGCCGACCAAATCAAGCTCGCCCTCGAACGCCAGTCGCTTGCCGTCAAACATCGTCGCGATTTGCGCGCCATGCATGCGACGCGCGTGCGCAGCGCCTTTGCTGACCTCATGCTGCGCGACGACTCCCTTTCCATTCAGACCGTCCATGCCCTGGGCGACGCGCTCCTGACGGTGCGCCCCGAATACGCTGTGCAGCGTGAGGCTCTCGAGCGCGCCGTGGCCGACGAGACCTCGCGCATGCAAATCATGCTCGACCGCGTGCAGGCGACCTTGTCCGCCGAGCCTCAGGCCCAGTGCGACCTGGCCGCCGAGGCGGCAGGCGTGGTCGATGTACTCAAGAGCGGCCTGGCAGGCAAGGTGCTCCAGATGGTGCCGGGCCAGTCCACGCCTGTCATCGTGGCCGACGTGCCGCTTGTTCGCCTTGCGGTCACGCTCATCTTGGAATGTGCCTGCGGCTGCGTCGCCAAGGGTGGTGTCGTCGAGGTTTCCGTACGTGCCAATGAGACCGACGTCGTTCTCGTTGTACAGGACAACCGCCCCGAGGAGCTCTGCCCGCTTGATTTGGGTGCCTTTGAAAGCGCCCCCGCAGCCTCGGGCGTGGGCACCGAGTTCGTTTACGAGAAGAAGCGTGCAGCCCTTTTGCGCAACGCCTTGCTCGACAGGCCTCGCATCGAGGAGAACGACAAGGCCCCGATCGAGGTGCTTCTGCAGGCCATGTGTCTGCCTGTTGAGGCAGGCCGCTCAGAGTCGAACCGCGAGGCCGGCCTCAACCGCCAGCGCGTCATGCGCCTTGACAGGCTCATGTATGGCCTCTATGTAGCGGCGCTTGCCGTGTATGCCCACGGGGGTACCATCAAGCAGCGTAAGCGCCTGGGAGGCGGCGTCGTCCTCACCATGACCTTGCCGCGTGGCTGACGCGCCTGCCCGCGATTTTTCTGATCCACCTAACGTTGTACCGAAAGGGGGACCCGCGATGAGCATGGTTCCTGCTTCTGAAGACTTTGAGCGCCTGGCCGTGCGCTGGGCGTCCTCCACGGCGGCAAAGGAGTATCCCAACCTTGTCGCCATGCTCTCGGCTTTTCCCGAGCGATATGCCAAGGACCGCGACGCCCTGCCGCAGACGGATGCCGACCGTGCCTTTGCTCTCGCCGGCCGAGCCGCCCAGATTTTTGACCACCAGGTCATTGAGGCGAAAACCCAAGACGACGTCAACCGCAGCACCGTAGAGGCCACTGCCATGGTCGACGAGGCCCTTAAGCTCGACCCTGCTTGCCATGACGCGCTGCGCATTCAAAAGAACCTCCAACGCCCCACGCGCCAGGAGATGCTCGACTTCCTTGTCGAGGGAGCCGAACGCGTGCATGACGAGTGTGCCGAGCGAGCGAGCGCCGTGCATGCCATGCCCATGCAGGGCCACATGGGCATGGGGCCGTACATGAAGCCCTACCTGCGTTGGATGCTCGACATAGCCAACGAGCAGCTGAGCCTAGGACGCTACCGCGCCTCGCTCGAGGTCTGCCTCAAGATGCTTGATGCCGACCATGACGACGTTGCCGGGTTCAGGCAGGTTGCGGCCCTCGACTACGTGAAGCTTGAGGACGAGGCCGGCTTCCATGCGCTGCGCGAGCGCTATCCGGGTGACGACAACGCCTGGTTTGCTTTGGCCGAACTCTTCTTGGCCTACAAGCGCCGCGATTTCGAGGCGGCCGAGCGTGAGCTGCATGCCATCATGCGCACCTATCCCCAGGCTGGCGTCACCCTTGCCTACCAGGACGAACTGCCCGCCGGCCTTTTCGGCCACCTCGAGTACGCGGAGGGCAGCGACGACGAGCTGTTCATCGCGGTGAGCGAGGCGGCCGTCGTGCTCGATGAGAACTGCGGGGACTTCTCGAGCCCTCTGAGCTCATGGATATCGATGCACCCCGATGTGGAGGCGGCTCGTGTGCTGGAGGAGTCGCGTGCCCAGGCGGCACAGGAACGGGAAGGGGGAGACCAGACATGCTTGTAGCGGCAGAACTCACCGAGCGCCTTCTGCGTAAGGCCGTCAAGGACGACCCGAGCCTGGCCACCGACGCCGCTCGCATGGCAGACTTCACGCGCCAGGCGATGCGTTCGCCTGAGACCCTCGTGAAGGACGACGAGGACAAGGCGCTGCTCCTGCTTGAGAAGGCTGTGGCACGCGCCCAGCGCGACATTGACGACGAGCTCGACGCGATGTATGGAACCGCCCCCGACGCGCCCCGTAAACCGCCCTCGAAGCTTCCTCAGACCCATGCGCTGTTAGCTCGCTGCATCGAGTGCGACCCACACTGCTACGACGCGCGCACACTCGACGTCATCATCATGGCCGACACGTTCGAGCAGGCCATCGATGGGCTCAGCGAACTTGAGGCCGAGGCCCGTCAGTGGTGCGAGCAGCGCTCGGCGCTCTACGACGATGCCGTGGCCGACCCGTGGGATGCCGTGTTCATGCGCCCTTACCTGCGCATGCGTGCCCGCAGGCTCGATTTGCTCGTGCAGGCGGCTTGCTATCGCCAGGCGCTCAACCTGGCCTGCGAGATGCTTGACGAGGCTCCTGCCGACGGACAGGGCGTGCGCCACACTGCCGCGCTGCTGTACGCGCGTCTTGAGGACGAGGAGGGACTCAACGCCCTCGATGTGCGCTATGGCCGAGAGGGCAGCTGCTGGATGCACATCGCGCGCAGCGTGCTGCTCTACAAGCTCGGCCGCCTGGATGCCGCCAAGCGCGCCCTCAATGGCCTCGCGCGCCTGTGCCCAGGGGCTGCGTTCTTTCTTGCCAGCCCCAGCTATGTGCCGCCGTATTTGCCCGACCGCCCCGTGTTCAAACCCGGCAGTGCCGACGAGTCGTTGCTTGCCTGCTATGAGGCCGACTTCTTGGTTGTCGATACGCCCGAGTTCGTCACATGGGCGTTGCAGCAGCCCAACTTTGCAGAGGCTGCCGACAAGTTCGGCAACGCACATGGTGGCGAGTATTAGTTCGCTTTGGCACAAGGTGGTATCCTGCGCGTCATTCGGGCAATTCTTGCCCGGTCGCAGGGCTTTAGCTGCGTTGCATATGCTATGGTAGCGCATGCTTTGTTTTGTTCGACGCGGGTGTTTCATGCGTTACTTCTTGTCTGGCATGAGCCGGGCGGGGTACACATAGGTTCACGCATGGCTTGGGCCTTTGGACCCTTGGATGCGCGGTGCCTGCATCTACGTTGCGTTCTAATGGATACAGCATGGGGATAGGCCCCGTGCGGAATGGGAGAGAGCTCAATGGCAACTCAGGTTTCCGTCCACTACCGCGGCACGCTCGACGACGGCACGCAGTTCGACTGCAGCTACGACCGCAACGAGCCCATCACGTTCGTCGAGGGTGCCCACCAGGTCATCCCCGGCTTTGAGAAGACTGTCGCTGAGATGCAGCCCGGTGACAAGAAGACGGCTCGTTTCGAGCCCAAGGATGCCTACGGCGAGCGTGACGAGCGCCTCGTGCAGGCCATCCCCTGCGAGTCCGTGCCCAACTACGAGCAGCTTCCCGTGGGCCAGACCGTTTACTTCCGCAACCCCGCCGGCTATCCCATGCCTGCTCTGGTTGAGAAGATCGAGGACGGCAAGGTGTACCTTGACTTCAACCACAACCTCGCCGGCAAGGCCCTGACGTTCGAGCTTGAGCTTGTCAGCCGCGAGGAGGCCCCCGAGTCCTGCTGCGGCGGTTCCTGCAGCGATTGCGGCGGCGGCTGCTCCGGCTGCCACTAAGCCTCGGATATACGGCGCCGCAGCCTCATACGGCGCTTGTGTGCGCTTATCTACGCCATGCAAAAGGGCCCGCATATGCGGGCCCTTTTTTGTGCATTGGTATGGAGGAAGAGCGAGTGTCGTGGCGCCCGTTCTCAGTAGGCCAGTGACCGATGGGCTGCCAGAGTCGCCTTGGTGAGCCCACAGAGCATGCCGTAGGGCATCACCTTGAAGGCAGCGCAGGCAAGCTTCATGTCGGGCGAAGTGACGACGCTGCCGCGGCCCATCTGCACGGCGTGGATGGCCTTGCGCACCACGTCGGCAACGTCTTCCGTACCAAAGAAGAAGCCCATGCCCTTAGCCTCGTCGGAGCCCGCGCCGTCCCAGAAGCCCGTGCGTATCGCCTTGGGGCACACTGCGCAGGCGTTGATGCCCGTGCCGCGCAGGTCCTCGTTGAGACCGTGCGTGAGATCGAGCACGAAGCGCTTCGTCGCTGCATACAGAGCCATGCCGGGCAGGGGCAAAAACGCCGCGATGGATGCCATGTTCACGATGCGAGAGCCCGGCGACATGTAGGGGAGGGCTGCCGAGGTGATGTCGGCAAGGGCCAGGCAGTTGAGCTCGACCATGCGGCGCACGGCCGAGCTGTCCATATCCTGATAGCCTCCAAACCATCCCGACCCTGCGCTGTTGACGAGCCAGACGACGTTCACGCCCTGTGCTGCACGCTCCAGTTCCAGCGCCATTTCCAGCTGGCGCGGGGCGCTGGGGTCGGTCAGGTCGAGCGCAAAGGCACGCACGGGCGTGCGGGCCATCTCAGACAGTTGAGAGAGTCCCTCGGTGCTGCGCGCCACCGCCCAGATCTCGTCGATGGAGCCATACAGCATCTCGTCGAGCTGCCGTACAAACTCGCGTCCCACGCCCGAGGTGGCCCCCGTCACAATCGCGACGTTCTTCATACGGCGCCCCCCTACTTGCCCAAGGCGCGCTTGATGGCAATCCTCGTTCCGGCTTCCTCAAAGGCGTGCGCCAGCCTCCACAGGGTGTCGGCGTCGGTGTCGATCATGTGCAGGTGCAGTGCACGACGTCCCTTGGCCGAGAGCGTCTCCAGGTCGCCCTTGCTCTGCGCGACCTCGAGCTGGCCCAGGCTGTACTGGGTGTTGGGAACATGCAGGTCGTTGACCTCGTTGCCCGAAAGAATGAGGAAGAGGCCGGTGTTCTCGCCGCCCTTCTGGAGCTGGCCGGTCGAGTGAAGGTAGCGAGGGCCGATTTCAAGCGAGCAGGGCACCCTCAGATGGCGTGCGAGCGTGTGGCGGATGACTTCCATGGGGCCGCGGCGCTCGCCCGTGAAGGGAAGAAACGCGTTGACCGAGATCCAGCAGCCAGGCTCAACCAGGCTCATGAAGGCGTCGATCACCGAGTCCACGGAGCGCATCTGCGTGGGGTCGACGATGCCCGTCTGCGAGGCGAACTCGTCGGAGTACTCGGCGCACACCCAAGGCTCGGCCAGGCGATGCGTGCGGTCAGGCAAATGACCTGCGAGAATTGCTTTTGTGTTGGTCTTGGCGGCCTGCACGTCGGGCTGGTTGAAAGGCGGGACCTTCATGAGCCAGCCCATGAACGCGGTGGCGTACTCCCACAGCACAAAGTGGCGCCCGATGTCCATGGGGTCCTCGAGCATGTAGGAGCGCTGCGGCACGTTGGGCGAGAGCATAGAAGCCTCGCGGTCGAACGTGGAGTCGGCGTTGGTGTGGTACACCACCACGGGGTGCATGGGCTGATGGTGGTTGAGCAGGTTGACGTCGATCTCGATGTGAGGCACGACGCCCTTGCCGTCCTTGCCGAGGCTCTCTGCGATGAGCTGCTCCATCCACAGGCCGAAGACGCGCCCCGGCTGGGGCGAGATGTAGGTGAAGCAGTTGGCCGAGGCGGGGGAGAGGTTCGTGATGAGGAAGCTCGCCAGCTGAACGGCGGGGTTGTTCAGGCTGTCCTGGGAGCACATGCGCTCCATCTCGGCGGCGCGAGCCACCATGTCGCGCACGTCCAGACCGCACAAGGCCGCCGGTACCAGGCCGAAGACCGACAGTGCCGAGAAACGCCCACCAACGGTGGGCTCGCCGAGGAACACGCCGCGGAAGGAGCGCTCACGGGCAAGCTTCTCCAGGTCGCTGCCCGGGTCGGTGATGGCCACGAAGTGCTTGCCGGCCTCCTGCTCACCGAGCTCGCGGACAACATCCTCCCAGATGACGTGATACAGCGAGAGCGTCTCGAGCGTGCCGCCCGACTTGCTTGACACGATGAAGATGGCATGCGCGTAGTCCACACCGTGCAGGATCTGCCTCACGTACACGGGCGACAGGGAGTCGAGCGTGGAGAAGCGCACGTGGGGGTGCAGGGCAGCGCAGAGCTTTGTGATGGTCATGGGTGCCTGGGAGCTGCCGCCCTCGCCGAGAAGGCCCACGTAGTTGATGTCGTCGTCGGCCACGCCGCGGGCGAACTCCTCGATCTGCTCAATCGGGGTGGGGGGGTTGCTTGCCAGGTCGGTCCAACCCATGAAGTTGCGCGCACTGTCCAGGGCAACATCGCTGAAGTCATACAGGGTGCTGTCCTTGATGTGCATGCGGGAGGGCACATGCTCTGCCACGAGTTTCTCGGCAGGGCACGGCGCTTGTGTGATGTTTTTGCGAGTCACGGCAGACTCTCCAATCAAGGTCGTCGAACATGGCCTCGGTGTATACGGGCCAGACGTGAGTGAAATGCTAGCAGATGCGAGGGAGCTGCTCTCCCACAAGCATGTCAAGAATGCGTGTGGAGCCAAACGCGGTCTTCAGGCGAACGGTGTGACCGCCCTCGCAGGCGGGCTCGCAGACCTCGCCGATAATCGCGGCGTTCTCGCCATAGCGGCTTGCGCGCATGGCGGCAAGTGCGGCGTCAGCCTCGTCGGCGGGCACAACGGCCACCATCTTGCCCTCGTTGGCTACCTGGAATACGTCGTAGCCGAGCATCTCGCAGGCGCCGCGCACCTCGTCGCGCACAGGCACGTCGTCCTCGGCCACCATGATGTCCACGCCGCTGGCCTCGGCGAACTCGTTGAGCGTGGAGGCCAGGCCGCCGCGCGTGGGATCGCGGAAGGCGCGCGTGTGAGGCGCTGCCTCAAGCACGGCGGCGATGAGGTGGTTGAGCGGCGCCGCGTCGGTGGTAAGGGTGGTGGAGAAGGCAAGGCCCTCGCGCTGCGAGACGATGCAGATGCCGTGGTCGCCCAGGGTGCCGGAGACGAGCACCTTGTCGCCGGGCTTGCAGTTGCGCCCCGACAGGTTGACGCCGGCCGGCGCGAGGCCCACGCCTGCGGTGTTGATGAACACACCGTCGGCATGGCCACGCTCGACGACCTTCGTGTCGCCGGTCACGATGGACACGCCCGCCTCGGCGGCAGTCTGTGCCATCGTGCGCACAATCTGGCGCAGCTTGTCCATGGGATAGCCTTCTTCGAGCACGAAGCCGCAGGAGAGGTACTTCACCTGTGCGCCCGAGGTGGCCACGTCGTTGACCGTGCCGCACACGGCAAGGCGGCCGATGTCTCCACCGGGGAAGAACTGCGGCGTCACCACGAACGAGTCGGTGCTCATGGCGATGCGCTCGCCTCCCAGGGGCACGACGCCCGCGTCGTCGCCGGGAAGGGCGGCCTCGTCGGAGAACTCGTCAAGGAACAGGTCGTCGATGAGGCGCTTCATCATCGCGCCGCCCGAACCATGACCCAGACGTACCTCGGTGTCTTTCTGCATGTCGCTTGGATGCCTTTCTCGTAAGATGCGGCCGCGGTCTGACCTGGCCGATTAGTTGTGTTCGCGGTACCTGTAGTACGCCGCGCACGAGCCCTCGCTGGAGACCATGCACGGGCCCGTGGGCTGCTCAGGGTTGCAGACGCGGCCGAACAGGGGGCACTGGTCGGGCGTGATGATGCCGCGCAGCACGTCGCCGCAGCGGCAGCCGCGTGTCTCGCGGGTGGGTTCGACCTCGGGGGAGAAGGCCTTCATCGCGTCGTGCGCCGCATAGGCGCCCTTGAGGCGCAAACCGCTCATGGGGATGGGGCCCAGGCCGCGCCACACGGCGTCGCAGGGCTCGAAGACGTCCTCGATGACCTTCTGGGCCGCCAGGTTGCCGCAGTCGTCGACACCGCGCCCGTAGGCGTTTTCGATGCGCGGGGTGCCCTCGGCCACCATGGCCACCAGGCGTGCCACGCCCGAGAGAATGTCCACCGGCTCGAAGCCCGTGACCACGCCGGGTATCTTGAAGTCGCGCGCAAGGAACTCGTAGGGTGCCAGGCCGGTCACGGTGGAGACGTGGCCGGGCAGGATGAAGCCGTCCACACGCGTGTCGGGGTCGTTGGCGATGGCGGCCAGCGCCGGCGCCGTGGACTTGTGCGCGCAGTACAGGTAGAAGTTGGACAGGCCCTCTTCGCAGGCCATCTGCACGGCCGAGCCCACCACGGGCGTCGTGGTCTCAAAGCCCACCCCGATGAAGATGACCGGGCGCGTGGGGTTCTTGCGCGCGATGTCGAGTGCGTCGAGGGGGCCGTACACAACGCGCACGTCGGCGCCCTGGGCCTTCTCGGCGCCTAGCGTGGTGGTGCTGCCGGGCACGCGGATCATGTCGCCGAACGTCGCGACGATGGCGTCGGGCACGCGTGCCATGGCGATGGCGCAGTCGATGTCGTGGTTGGACGTCACGCACACCGGGCATCCCGGGCCGGAGAGGAGCTTGAGCCCTTCGGGCATGGCGCTGCGCAGGCCGTAGCGCCCGATGCTCACCGTGTGGGTGCCGCAGACCTCCATGAGGTTGATGGTGCGGCCCTTGCAAATCTTGCCGATGAGCTCGATGAGCTCATGGGCGAGTTTGGGGTCGCGGAACTGCTTGAGGTCCATGTGGGTCTCCTAGGCGCACGTGGCGCAGGAATCCTGCGCCTCATCGGGGGTGGGCATCTCGTCGCCAAGAAGGTCGGGCATTTCCTCGAGCAATGCGAGCGTCTCGCGGGCGTCTTGCTCTTCGATGCGCTGGATGGCAAAACCTGCGTGCACGAGCACGAAGTCGCCCACCTTGGCGTCGGGCACGAGGCGCACTGAGCAGGGCCTCGTTACGCCCATGACGCTGACCTGGGCCATGCCATTGTCGTCCAGGGAGGTGATTTGAGAGGGAACTGCCAGGCACATGGTGCTACTCCTGTTCGTTTGCTTGATTGAGAATGGCAGATGCCATGCGGGCGCGGGCCACCGCGGCCTGCCCGTAGGAGATGCCGCCGTCGTTGAGGGGCAGGCTGGTGGGCAGGTACACCTTGAGGTGTGCCGCCTCCAGGCAGCGCTTCACCAGCTCGCATACGATGCGGTTGGAGAAGACGCCGCCGCCCAGGGCCGCCTTGGTGAGGCCTGCGGCATGAGCGACGCCTGCGGCGACGTCGGCTACGCTCGCGGCAAAGCCCTCGTGGAAGCGTCTGGCCAGGACCTGCGCGCCAACGCCTGCCTCCAGGTCTTCCAGAAGGTTGGCGAGCATTGCGCCGGGGTCGAGCACAAGCGACTCGTCCTGCTCGCCGTGGCTGTCGGCCTCGTTGGCGTGGCGAACGGTGAGTCTATAGCGTGTGACCTCGTCGGGCGTGCAGGACGGGGCGTGCGAGGCCGCCGCCTCGAGCAGGCATGCCGGCTCGCCGTCGTAGCCGGCCACGTCCACAAGGCCCAGGATGGCGGCAATCGCGTCGAACAGCCTGCCTGCCGAGCTCGTCAGGGGGCAGTTGAGGTCGCGGGCGATCATCTGAAGCACGACCGGTCCCTCGATACCCATTTTGTTGGCCAGGTTGTGGGCGCAGGCGCTGTCACCAAGGCCTGCCTGGGCAAGCAGCGCGTAGGCGTTGCGTAGGGGCTTACGCACGGCGGCGGCGCCTCCGGGCAGGGGCCAGTAGGCGATGTGGGCCGCGCGGGTGAAGTCGACCTGATCGCACACCATGACTTCGCCGCCCCAGATGCGCCCATCGGGGCCGTAGCCGGTGCCGTCGAGGGCGACGCCCACCACATGGTCCCACACGCCTGCCTGCGCCAGTGTCGAGGCAATGTGGGCATGGTGGTGCTGCACCTCGCACAAGGGCAGGCCCTCCTTGTCGGCCAGGTCGCGGGCCCATTTGCTCGAGAGGTACTCGGGATGCATGTCGCAGGTCAGGACCTTGGGAGCAAGGCCGAAGAGCCCCTCGTACTTGCTGAGCGTGCGGCGCCAGGCGTCGAACGAGTCGGCGTTCTCCAAATCGCCCAGGTGCTGGCTGACGAAGGCCTCCTCGCCGCGCGTGAGGCAGAAGGTCGCCTTCTGCTCGGGGCCGCAGGCAAGCACACAGGGCAGGCTTGCGCCGTTCGGGTCGATGCCGGGTGGGTTGGGGAGCTTTACGGGCGTGGGGGCGATGCCACGGGCGCGGCGCACGACTTGCGTGCGGCCACCCTCCACGCGCACGACAGAGTCATCGTAGCGAGCCAGGATGGGGCGGTTGTTGCCCAGCCAGGCGTCGGCCACGTCGATGAGGCGCGACACGGCCACCTGGTCGTCGCAGATGATGGGCTCGTCGGCGAGGTTGCCGCTCGTCATCACCAGAGGCGTCCCCACGGCGCGCAGCAGCAGGTGCTGCAGGGGTGTGTAGGGAAGCATGGCGCCCAGCTCGGGCAGGTCGCCCGCCACGCTCGGCGCAATCGCCAGATTCTGCGGCACGCACGCCGTATCCTTGCGGCGCAGCAGCACGATGGGGGTGCGGGGGCTTATGAGCTGGGCGCGTTCGGCGTCGCTTACCTCGCACACTTGGCGCAGGGCGTTGAGGTCGGCAAACATCACGGCCAGCGGCTTGGTGGGACGGTGCTTGCGCTCGCGCAGCTGTCGCACGGCATCCTCGTTACGCGCGTCGCAGGCCAAATGGAAGCCTCCCAGGCCTTTGACGGCCACGATGCCGCCGTCTTGGAGCATCTGGGCCGCTCGGGCGATGATGTCGTCCGACGATGCGAGGTTGCTTCCGCGCAGCACGCATCCCGGTTCTTCGGCGGTGCGCCAGGTGAGCTGCGGTCCGCAGGCGAAGCATGCGTCGGGCTGGGCATGGAAGCGCCTGTCGGCCGGGTCTGCGTACTCATGGGCGCACGCCGGACACATCGCAAAGCACGCCATTGACGTGCGAGGACGGTCGTAGGGGAGCTCGTCGATGATGGTGAAACGAGGACCGCAGTTGGTGCAGTTGATAAACGGGTAGTGGTACCTGCGGTTTTCTGGATCAAAAAGCTCACGTAGGCAGTCGGGGCACGTGGCGATGTCGGGGCTTACGAGCGTCGTGAGGTCCTCTTGGGCCGAGCTCTCCACAATGCGAAAGTCGCTGCCCGGCACGCCGCCCGCCATCCGCAGCTCCTCATGGGAGCCGGCAGGCGCGATGTGGCCGTCGTCGAGGGAGTCGACGTGCACGGTGTCCACACGTGCGGCTGCCGGGTGTTGGGTGGAGAGGGTGAGCACAAAGCGGTCGAGTGCCGCGGGGTCGCCTTTTGCCTCGATGTGCACGCCGTCGCTGGAGTTCTTCACCCAACCGGCGAGTCCCAGCGAGGTGGCGAGCTTCCATACGAAGGGGCGATAGCCCACGCCCTGCACGATGCCGCTCACATGTACGTGTATCCGCGCCACGCTAGCCCCCGATCCTCGACAGGGTCGCCACCACGGTCAGCTTGCAGTGCGAGACCCCCTTGATGCCGGCGAGGCAGTCGGAGAGCTCCTTCACCTTGTAGCCCAGGCCGCGCACGGCGATGGTTTCCATGCAACCGCCCTGCTCAAGATGGACATGCGTGGAGGAGACGACCTCGTCGGGGTAGTTGGACTCCACGCTGGCAATCTTGGATATGAGCTCGGGGACGCGCAGGTCGTACACGAGCGTGATGGAGCCCACGACTGGCGCCGCCGGGTCTTCGAGCTCCTCATTGACCAGGGCATCGCGTATGAGGTTGCGGATTGCCTCGGAACGGTTCACCAAAAGGCCGCGCTGGGCGGTGTAGCGGTCGAACTCGTCGAGGAGCAGTGCTGGCATGGCGACGCTGAAGCGTACGAGGTCGCTAGACATGTCTTGATCCTCCGTTGATAGCTCATCGCGGGCAGAGAGTGAAAAAGCCGCGCCATCGTAGCACTATCCTTTGTAGGCGAGGTGGGGTTCTCGATACCCGAGCCCCCCGTACAAAAAAGTCTTCATGCCACTCGCCGTGAATTTTTGTGGGGTACTTGTGCATGGGAAGAATCATGCTACCCTACCCGCCGTTGACGGCTGCGATGTATGGAGGCACCGCAGTCGGGAATACGGGCTACCGTGTTCGGAAAGTATTTGCGGGCCCTGTGCCCGTTGAGAGAGGAGAGACCCATGCCTTACCCCATTATCGACACTGACGAGTGCATCGGCTGCGGCGCTTGCGTCGACGTGTGCGCCACGGGCGCCATCGAGATTGACGACGGCTTCTGCACCGTCGTCGACGATTCCGAGTGCAAGGGCTGCGGCGAGTGCCAGGAGGAGTGTCCTGTCAACGCCATCACCGAGATCTGCGACGACGACGACTAGTAGAGTGAGGCGGAACCTGATGCGCTGCGTTCCACGGGTGCTCACGTACATCTAGTACGCATCGCACCCGTGCGCCTTGCGCATCAGAACCCGCGTTTGTATGGGCGGAACCTCGTCCGCTGCGTTCCCGGGAGGCTCACGTACGTCCAGTACGCATCGCCTCCCGGCGCCTTGCGGACGAGAACCCGCGTCTTTGTGGGGCGGAACCTTGCGTGTCGTGTGAGGGCCGCGTTTTGGTGAGAGGAACCTGGTCTGCTAGAGTTGGCGGGCTAAAAGAGGAGAGGAAAACTCATGCATCCTGTTATCACTGCTTCTGATTGCATCGGCTGCGGCGCTTGCATCGACGCATGCCCCGCTGGCGTCATCGAGCTCCAGGACAACGTTTGCACCGTCGTCAACGAGGGCGACTGCATCGGCTGCGCCAACTGCCAGGACGAGTGCACGGTCGGCGCCATCACCGAGATCGCCGAGTAACTTCGACTTTCTAGGACATCTGCACCACCCAAAGGCCGCCCGGGCAACCGAGCGGCCTTTTTTAATATGAGCAGGACATTGTCAAGAGGCAGAAAGCGACCGGGCCCAAT
>JAHZHK010000039.1 GCA_019420325.1 Coriobacteriaceae bacterium
GGAGGGCCATGTGACCAGGTCGATGTCGAGGAAGGCGAGAAGCCCCGACAACGCGAGGTGCGAGGGGTTCTTCGGCACGCTCAAGAGCGACTTCTTCGACGGGAGGGACTGGGCGGGCGTGACGTTCGAGGAGTTCTCGCGAAGGCTCGACGCCTACATCGAGTGGTACCGCGGCGGGAAGGTCAAGAAGGCGTTAGGATGGAAGACGATCAGGCAGCACCGGGAGGAGCTCGGCTACGCGGTGTGACCTGACGTCCGGAAAAACGTCCGGGGTCCCGTCCTTCGGAACTGCACCGAAACTCAATTTCCTGCCAGCAAGCTGCCAGCAAACGACGAATTGCGCCCATCCTTTTGTCATCGGCCAACCGGCTAGCGTAGCCGGGCTTGGCCGTTTCGAGCGCACGCCCCTGGCTATCGTAGCCAGCCCAACAGGGCTTGAATGGCAAGCATGTATGTCTACCAGGTATGTTTTTTCTCCTTGACTTGGCTAGTCTAGCCAAAACACGCTGGAGTCAGCCGGATGCAAAGGGGCATCCGAAACGCACTTGCCAAAACGCGCTGAGAGGCGTGAGTGCAAGAGCACGAGCCAAGGAGGTACCGCATGTCTTCCAACGCTTCCGTCACCCGTCGTAGCTTCATCGCCGCAGCTGGAGGAACCGCTGCGCTGGCCGCCGGTACCACGCTCACCGCGGCCGCCCTCGCCGATGGGGCCGCTGGCTTCGATGAGACGTACGATGTCATCGTCGTCGGTTACGGTGCCGCCGGCGGCACGGCGGCCTTCTATGCCGCCAAGAACGGCGCGAAGGTCCTTCTTGTCGACTCCGCCCCCGAGGGCCAGGAGGGCGGCAACTCCCGCTTCTGCGGCCAGATTGCCATGTATACCGAGGACGTCGACTCCCTCGAGCGCTACCTGCACAACCTTGGTTGGAAGATGGATCAGGACGACGAGGTCGTGCGCACCTACGCCGAGGGCCTGGCCACCACGCCCGGCATCTTCCGCGAGCTGGGCGCAGAGGAGCCCTGCATCTGGAGCGAGTACGCCGCAGAGCACAAGAGCGACGGCCCCACGGCCGGCCTGGACATCGCAGCCATCTACGAATGGGTGTGCCCCGAGTACCCCGAGCTTGAGGACGCCGAGTCGGTCGACGCAGTGACCGCGCACGACGTGTGCTTCGACGGCTTCATGTACGCCACCGTGCAGGGCGGCGTCGAAAGCCAGGCCGACAACATCACCGTGTGGCTCGAGTCCCCGGCCAAGCACCTCATCCAGGACCCCGAGACAAAGGCTATCCTGGGCGTCGTCGTCGAGCACGAGGGCTCCGAGCTGCGCATCGGCGCGAACTCCGGCGTTGTCCTCGCCTGCGGCGGCTTCGAGTGCAACAAGCAGATGATCCAGGACTACCTGGGCATCCCGCGCATGGCCCCTATCGGCGGCCTGCACAACTTCGGCGACGGCGTGCGCATGGGCATCGAAGTCGGCGCGGACCTGTGGCACATGCACAACTACGAGGGCCTGGGCATGCTCGGCGCCAACTCCTATGAGGTCGAAGAGGGGCAGCGCTGCCAGCTCTTCATGTCGAGCGGATTTGAGCCCGCAACGCACGGTGCCCTCATCTGCGTGGCCGAAGATGGTTCCCGCTTCTTCCGCGAGGACTACATCGACCGTCACGGTCATGTGTACAGCCACGGCACCTGGCGCATTCCCAACCAGTGCTACCGCCCCTGGATGGTATTCGACGAGGAGCAGAAGGCCCTGCTCGAGGAGCTCGACAAGATGCCCGCAAACGTTGACGAGAAGATCGTCTCCGCAAGCGACGCGGCCGGCCTGGCCGAGGCCATCGGCGCCGACCCTGACATCCTCGCCAAGACTATCGCGCGCTTCAACGGCTACGCAGAAAGCGGCGAGGACATCGAATACGACCGCCCGGCCGAAACCATGCGCGCCTTTGAGGGAACGCTCTACGCCCTGCCCCTGCAGCCCGCAATGCTCAACACCCAGGGCGGCCCGCGCCGCAACGCGAAGGCCCAGGTCATGGGCACCGACGGTCAGCCGATTCCCAACCTGTTCAGCGCCGGCGAGCTCGGCGGCGTGAACGCCTTCTACTACCAGGGCACTGGCAACGTGGGCGAGTGCCTGGTCTTCGGCAAGATCGCCGGCGAGAACGCCGCAAAGGGCGTCGCATAAGCACGAACACCCTAAAACGGGTGCCGCAACCTTTCCCCAGTTGCGCTACAGTGTACGATCAAGCAGCGGCGGGTCCTGCCAGCGCGGGGCCCGCCGCTTTCGCACGAGACGACACAACGGGCAGCTTGAGGGGGCGCCATGCAAGACAGCGCACAGGGGAAGTCGTACAGCACAAACGTCTTAATGTCGGCGCTTGGTATATCGCGCGGAACGCTGCGCTACTACGAGCAGCTCGGCTTGGTGAGTCCCCAGCGCGACCCAGAGTCAAACTACCGCACGTATTCCAATGCCGACGTGTTCCGCGTCGTTGAGTGCGTCATGCTCAAGAACGCCGGTTATCAGGTACAGCATGCAAAAGAGACATTGGTCGACGACCCAGTCGACGCCCAGGGGTTCGTCGATGACTGTCTAGGGCGCAGTGAGCTACAACTCAAGTGGGCGCAAGCCGCCCATGAGAGATTCGCCCTGCTACGCGAGGTAGTGGCCCACCCCGATGCGGCCCCGCGCCTTGAGAGGGCCGATGAATGGCTCGTCTATTACGACGGGTGCGAAGGCGGTTACGACAAGTTTGTGGCAAACCGAGCGCAGGACTCCCTGCTGGAAGGCATGCCCGTCTCGTCGTTTGCCGCCGTGCTCGACGTCGACGCAAGCGATCCCGCCAAGGTCGAGACGCGTTGGGGCCGTGCCATCCCCGCGCGATACCGCGACCTCATGCCCGACCTAGACCTGGTGGACGAAGAGCCGGCCCGCTTCCTCGGTTGCCCCTGCGTGAGCCTGCCGTACTCAGATGACGAGGACAAAATCCCAGGCTTCGATCGCACCGGCGCCATGCGCACGCGCATCGCCGACTTCCTGCTCGCACATGGCCTGCGCCAATCCGGTGCCATCGTGGCCCCCTGCGTCCTGCCCGTACGCGGCAAAGTCTACACACGGCTGTACATGCCCGTGGAAGCAACGAGCCTCAAGGGGAAGCTGGAGCTGGCGAGGTTGAGATAGGGCAGGCGCGGATAGTTCTTTTCATTATTGAGTTAGATATGCAGAACTTCTGGAATCCAGCCGATTGTATATTCTCATATAAGTAAACCATAGTTATCATATGCGTCCAGCGAGCACTGCAGACAGCAGGTAAGACCGGCTAGCCTGCAGTACCTCTCTACCTTTTTTCAGGCTAGTCGCATATCTCCGGCTTCATGCAGGGCTTGCCCATCTACCGGCCACTGCATGAAGGAGTATGCGTGCTCAGACAACACCTCTCCACAATACTACTTGGTATCTCTTTGGCACTCATGTCGTTTGCCTCCCTGTTTGTAGGGGTACTCGACATGAACGTGTCCGGCCTCCTCGGCGGCGATACAGATCAGTGGCTCACCCTGCTCGCTTCACGACTGCCCCGCCTGCTCGCAATTTTGTGCACGGGCGCGGGTATGAGCGTCGCCGGCCTCATCATGCAGCAGCTTTGCATGAACAAGTTCGTCTCCCCCACCACGGGTGCCACCATCCAATCCGCCCAGCTCGGCGTCCTTATCGCCATGGTGTTCGTTCCAACGGCAGGTATCTGGGGGCGCAGCCTGTTCGCCTTTGTTGCGGCAACGCTAGGTACCTGGGCCTTTGTCTGGTTCATCCAGCGCATCCAGTTCAAAGACGTCGTCATGGTTCCCCTTGTAGGAATCATGTTCGGCAACGTCGTCACGGGCGTGACCAACTTTATCGCCTTTCAATACGACATGAACCAAGCGCTTTCCACCTGGCTTGTCGGGCATTTCTCGCTCGTGCTACGCGGTCGCTACGAGCTGGTGTTTCTCGCCATCCCCCTCATCATCGCCGCCTTTGTCTTCGCCAACCATTTCAACATCGTGGGCATGGGCAAGAACTTCTCCAAGAACCTCGGCGTGAACTACAACGCCGTGCTCTTTGGGGGACTCACCATCGCAGCACTCATCACGGCTGCCGTCGTGTCTACCGTAGGGTCCATCTCCTACATCGGCCTCATCGTTCCCAACATCGTCGCCATGTTCAAGGGTGACAAGATTCGCGGGGCCCTTGTGGACACCGCCCTGTTCGGTGCCCTGTTCGTTTTGGTGTGCGACCTGTTGGCGCGCACCGTCATCGCCCCGTACGAGCTGCCGATCGAGCTCATCGTGGGCATCGTGGGGAGCTTGGTGTTCATCGGCCTGCTCATCTACCGCCTTAAGCACGGCAGGCAGGCTATCAGCTGGGCGAATGTACAGAAGCTGCTCAGCGGCCCCACCCTGGCAGAGCCCAGCAAAGCCGCCCAGGGAGGCGCATGCTAATGGCCCGCACAATCGTTCCCGCCTTCGATGGGCCCAGTCTCTCCCCTTCGTTGCTCGCGCGGCGTTCGAACCGTCGCAAGCTCCTCGTCCTGGGCGCCCTTGTGCTCCTGGCTGCTATGGCCTACATGACTTTAGACGTCAAATTTGGCAATGACCGCCTCGTCGCATTCGCGCTCAAGCTGCGCGCGCCCAAACTCGCCGCAATGGCGGTTTCGGCCTTTGCTATCGGCGCGGCGTCGCTGGTGTTCCAATCCATCATCAACAACACCATCGTCACGCCGTGCCTTCTCGGCATGAACTCACTCTATACGCTCATCCACACCGCCGTGGTGTTCGCGGTGGGCACCGGCAGCTGGCTTGCGCTTAACGCCAATGCTTCGTTCGCAGTGGACCTGGCCATCATGGGCGCGACGGCGACGTTCATATATGGGTACTTGTTTCGCCTTACCAACTACAACGTCTTGTACGTCCTGCTTATTGGCACGGTGCTGTCGTCATTCTTCTCCAGCATCCAATCCACACTCACGCGCGTCATGGACCCAAACGAGTACGACACGCTGCTATCGAGCCTCGTGGCGAGCTTCACCAACATTAACACCGAGGTGATTGTCTTCTCCATTGTGGTTTTGGCGGTGGTTGCCTTCGCCCTACGCGCCAACTTGGCGCGGCTCGATGTCATCACGCTGGGCAAAGAACAGGCAGTCAATCTGGGCGTCGACTTCGACCGCAGCGTGCGGAGGCTGCTCCTGGGCGTGACGCTCTATATCGCCGTGGCCACCGCCATGGTGGGACCGATTTCGTTTTTGGGACTCATCATCGCCAACCTCGCCAGACAGCTCCTCAAGACGTACCGCCATACCCAGCTCATCGCCGGCACCGTGCTCTTCGGCATGCTTGTCCTCATCGCCGGCCAATTGTTCGTTGAGCACGTCTTCAACTACGTGATTCCCATCAGCGTGTTCATCACCATAGGCGGCGGTGTGTACTTCCTCTACCTGCTCCTCACCACCCGAAAGGCATAAGAACTGTCATGCAAATCAAGAACCTCACCAAACGTTATGGCGACAAGACCGTGGTGGACAATGTGTCGTTCGACATACCGCGCAAACAGGTCATCTCCCTCATCGGGCCGAACGGCGCAGGCAAATCAACCGTTATGGGCATCATTTCGCGCCTGATCCAGCCCGACCAAGGACGCGTCACCCTCGACGGGCGCGACTTGCACGCCTGGAAAAGCAGCGACCTCGCCCGCCACCTGGCCATCCTCACGCAGACAAACAACGTGCAGATGAAGCTCACCGTGCGCGAGCTCGTTTCCTTTGGCCGCTTCCCCTACTCGGGCAGCCATCTCACCCCTGAAGACGAGCGGCACGTGGACGAAGCAATTGCCTACATGGAGCTGGGAGAATATGAGGATCGCTTTATCGACGAGCTATCCGGCGGGCAACGCCAGCGTGCGTTCATCGCAATGGTCATCGCGCAAGACACAGAGATTGTCCTGCTCGACGAGCCTACAAACAACCTGGATATCTACCATGCCACCCGCCTCATGAAAACCGTCCGCCGCCTGTGCGACGAGCTGGGGAAAACGGTCGTTCTCGTGCTTCACGAGATTAATTATGCGGCCTTTTATTCCGACGTCATCTGCGCCTTCGTGGATGGACATATAGCGGCCCTCGGAAGCGTCGAGGAGGTGATGACACCCGAGGTGCTTTCGGGCATCTACGGGGTAGATTTAAAGATCATGCAGGTAGAAGGCAAGCCGCTGTCGATTTACTACTGAGTCGATGCACTGCGGCAAGTGAGTCAACCACGGTTTTCAATCAGCAACACAGCAGAAAGAGGTCAGATATGAGCACCGCACACAACCCCTCCCTGTCCCGTCGCACCCTCGTCGCAGCCGCCGCAGGCCTCAGCCTTGCCGCACTCGTATCCCCCGCGCTTATCGGTTCCCTGACACAGGGCAAGAACACCGCATGTGCCGAAGAGACCCCCAAGACCATAACCATCACCTGCCTGAACGGTGCCAAGGAGACAATCGAGCTCGAAGTTCCCTTTGACCCGCAGCGCATCGCCATCCTCGATCTGGCAAGCCTGGACATCCTCGATAGCCTGGGCGTAGGCGACCGCGTGGTTGGCATGGCCTCTACCAGCATCGATTATCTGTCCGCCTATTCCGAAAACACCGACCTTGTACCGCTTGGCACCATCAAGGAGGCTGATCTCGAGGCCGTCATGGAGTGCGAGCCCGGTGTCATCTTCATCGGCGGCCGCCTCTCGTCCATGTATGACGACCTGAGCCAGATCGCCCCCGTGGTGTTCCTGCAAACCGACACGACGGCAGACGGCAAGGGCGTCATCGAAAGCGTGCGCGACAACGCCACCACCATTGCAAGCATGTTCGGCCTTGAAGACGAGATCGCCAGCAAGATGGAAGCTTTCGACCAACGCGTCGCTGCACTGCAGGAATTCGCCGCCGGCAAGACCGCCGTCATTGGCATGTGCACCTCAGGAAGCTTCAACGTGCTGGGCAACGACGGCCGCTGCTCCATCATCGGCCACGAAATTGGGTTTGACAATGTCGCGGCAGGCGTGGCAGCCGAGCAAAACGGACGCGGCGGCAAGCCCGAGGGCGCAGGCAAGCAGGGCAACAACCAGGGTGAAAGCCAGGGCGAGGGCAAGTCGGGCGAGGCTGTCGCCGCCGTGACCGCCACGCATGGCAACGAGGCGTCGTTCGAGACCATCGTGAGCCTCGACCCCGACTACATCTTCGTCATGGACCGCGATGCGGCCATCGGCACCGAGGGCGCCCAGCTCGCTCGCGAGATCATGGACAACGAGCTTGTGCAGTCCATGCGCGCCGCCCAGGACAATCACATCGTCTACCTGGAGCATCCCAACGTGTGGTACACCGCCGAGGGCGGTATCACCGCGCTCGACTACATGCTCGCCGACCTCGAGCAGGGTCTGGGCCTGAGCGAGTAGGCAAGAACCGACTGGTTTGCCGCGAGCAAACAGATGCCTGCCTGGAGGAAACGCGCTGCGTACCGTCGCACACCGGCGTATTGACGCTCGCCAAGGAGTGGCGCTCGCAGACGCGAGGGCCTAAACGGCGGCCACGAAGAATTGGGCCCTCTCAGTCACGAGGGCCGTGCCCGCGAACCAGGGGTACGGCCCTCGTCGCATGGCTTGCCCGAACGAGGACTTTAACGCGCTTCCACGGCGCCGGGCAAAAGTGACACATCACACCCATCCCCCTGTGCTATTTTGCTTGTCTGCTCTCGAGGCTCTTTCGCTTGCCGCATTCGGGGCAGCCGTAGCCTTGCAAGAGGCTCTTGGGGTAGGGCGACCAGGTATGGCCGCACACGCGACAGCGGCAATCAATGCGTGTGCGAGCGTTTACGTAAGGGGCGAGAAGCTCGACGTCGGCCGCGATGGATGCGGCCCGCGCGGCAAACGAGTCGGCCGTTACACGCGCCGTGCCAGCACATTCGGGGCATCCCACGCCTCGCAGCAGGTGGTTTGGCACGGCGTCCCACTCATGCCCGCATGTGCGGCATCGGCAGGCAACCTTGGTGCGGGCGTTCACGTATTCCCCGAGCAGCTCGACATCGGGCGCAACCTGGGCCAGCTCACAGGCGAACTCCTCAGGCGACTTGGCACGTGCAGACATGGGCACTCCTTACTACCGAACGTACGGGCGACGAAAGCCAGCCCGCCATTTTGCAAAGCTTTCCCGCTCTCGAGACCCTCTTCCTTGTCAAACAAGCAAGCACGGCCTCGCATCGGGCACTTTTACGATTAGGCCACGCCGGCCTGGTGGACAAGGGCATCGAGGCAGTCCTCGAAAGAACCTTGCACCAGCGCGACCGACTCGGCAAGCATGAGATTCATGGGCAGGTCGAAGTCCTCGACATTGTAGCCGCGCTCGTCGACCCCGCCCATGCGCTCGCGCATGGAAGAAACCTCGTCGGCATATGCCCAGACAGGCTTGTCGAGCGCGCAGGCAAAACCCACCTCGAAGGCCGTGCCTGCATCGGGCTCGCAAGGTCCCCGAAATGGGTTGAGGTTCGCGACGACCACGTCGGCCTCGCGGATGAGCGCAACATTGCCCTCGTAGATGTCCCGCGCCGTCTGGGCCTCGTTGTCGAGCGGGTGCAGGGGCACCAAGCCACGAGCGCGGCAAGCCTCAATCGCCCGAATACGCCGCACGTCTGCGTCAGCGGCAAACACATCAAACCCCGCGATATACACCTTCATGGCCACGACCTCGTCTTTCTCGATTGCCTACGTATAATCCCTGCGAAGGGACCTCATGTAATCCATGAATTCAACCTCGGTCTGAGTGGGGACGTGGTCGCGCCGGTAGCACAACGAGAACCCCCATGGCAGAGCCCGAAGCGGCAGGCCAACGGTTTTCTGCGACTCCGAGGTCGCCTCTACGTGGTTGCGACACGTTAGGCCCAGGCCCATACCGGCGCGCGCACACTCATATACGCGCATCATCTCGCTTGTAAAACGAAACGTCGGCTTAACACCAGCATCTGCGCAGAGCTTCATGAGATAGCCAGTATTGCGGTAATCGTCATTGACGCTGTAGACCGTGCGTCCGTCAAGATCGGCAAGCGTTACTTCCCGAGCATCCGCGAGCCCGTCGGTCCTATTCACCCAGACAAACTGGTAGTCATTGACCAGGGGTATTGATGCAAACGCGGGGTCCGGGGGGTCAATAAGCAACGCGTAGTCGCACTTTCCCTCAGCAAGGCACCGCTCGCACTCACTATCCGGCAACTCGTCACTCACATATATCTGGCAGTTCCGCGATTGGTTGAATGCATACAGTGCTCCTTCGCCCAGGTAGCCCAATACCCCCATCGAGCAACCCAAGCGAATGACATTGGAGGCATGGGCATTGATGGCGTCAAGCGCGCAGCGCATGCCCCTCTCTTCGTCCACAATCGCCTGCCCATGCTCAAGAACGCACTTTCCCTGCTCCGTCAGATCAGAGGCACCGAGCGCCCCTTCGTACATGGTGCAGGAAAGCTCTTCCTCCATGCGCCGCACGGCACGCGCCAAGCCTTGCGGTGTAATACCAAGCTCTTTAGCCGCACGAGACACGCTGCGGAATCGCTCGATGCTCAGCAGGTACAAGTAGTTTTTCGTGTCCATGCTCCCCCAATCAACCCCCCACAACAGACCAATCCGCGCACGGGCAAGGCAGTCGCTGACACATTATATGCGCAGCTCGACCGCAATGCCTTCTGGGCAAAGACATGGCATCGAGCAGGGCAGTGACCAAACGGTTCAATTCGGAACCAGACTGTCCGTCCGTTCAATATAAGCATATCTACCTGGAATTTTGGTAACACGTGCCTATCTGGTTCACATTGGAACCAAAACGTTGGCTCCCATCTTCAAAACCCGGCCGTACCTTATGCGACGTCGACCGGGAAAGGGAAGTCCCGGGCAAAAATCCTTTAGGAGGAAACACATGGCTCTTGAGATGACCAGGCGCAGTGCCATCGCCGCAACCGCAGCGGCAGCAGTCGCCGCAGCCGCCACCCCCGCTCTCGCCGAGGAAGAGATGCAGGCTGCCGGTGGTTTTGTCACCGGCGAGGCCCTCGTCAGCAAGCAGGACTACTTCGGCTATACCTCCGAGGCCCCCTCGTTCATGACCGCTCCCGAACCCGTGGCCACCGATCAGATTGTCGCCACCCTCGACTGCGACGTCCTCGTCATCGGCGCAGGCCTTGCTGGTACTTCCGCCGCCCGTGCCGCCGCCGAGGGAGGTGCCAAGGTCATCTGCGTCGAGAAGATGCACCAGCCTTCTTGCCGCGGCGCTGGCGCTGGCACCATCAACTCCAAGCTGTCCTGCTCTTTTGAGGACGGCACCGTCGAGGACATCCCCGCAGCCGAGTTCCGCTGGATGCAGACCTGCGGCAACCGCCTGAACGAGGCTCTCGTTGCCAAGTACATGTACCGTTCCGGCGAGGCCGCCGACTGGCTGTGCGAGGCCGGCGAGAAGCACAAGTGCTTCATGGGAATCTGGGACGGCTACAGCCGTCATGAGCTCCTGCCCGACGAGCCCGGCTACGTCTGCATGAGCGCCACCGACGACTCCGACATCAACCAGCCCTATGCCTCCTTTGTCGCCGCCGACGTCCAGTCCATCGAGGCCATGGCTGCTGGCGCCGAGTTCATGTTCGAGTGCCCCGCCCAGTATCTGCTCCAGGACGAATCTGGCGCAGTAACCGGCGCCATCGTCCTTGACGAAGAGGGCTACAAGCAGATCAACGCCCCGAAGGTCATCATGGCAACCGGTGACATCGGTGGATCCGAAGAAATGATGCGTTACTACTGCCCCGAAGGCATCTCCATCCCCAGCGTGTACACCCCCGCCGGCGCCAACACCGGTGACGGCCACAAGATGATTCTGTGGGCTGGCGGTCACATGGGCCGCGCGCCCTTCGCAACCGCACTGCACCCCCAGCGCTGGGCTGACCCGTTCTCCAACCAGCTCGAGGGCCCCTTCCTGTACGTCAACGAGAAGGGCGAGCGCTTCTTCAACGAGGGCACCTGGGTCCAGGCCCGCTCGCTGCAGATCATGAAGCACACCGCCGACGACTGCGCATGGTCCATTTTCGACTCCAGCTGGCCCGAGGACCTCATGGCCTCCTTCCCCTACGGCGGCGGCATGTTCTGGGATATGTTCCGCTACAAGGGCGAGTCGGATTACCAGACCACGATTGACTACTACACGCAGTCGCTCGTCGATGCCGACGGTTCCACCTATGAGACAGCCGACACGCTCGAGGAGCTCGCCGAGAAGATCGGCGTTCCTGCCGACAAGCTCGTCGAGACCGTAAACCACTACAACGAGGTTTGCGCTTCCGGCGTCGACACCGACTTCTGCAAGCGCCCTGAGCTGCTCTTCCCCTGCGACACGCCTCCGTACCACGCCTCCAAGGTGGGCGCGGTACTCCTGGTGGTGTGCGGTGGCGCCGTCATCGATGCCAACTTCCAGTGCCTCGACGCTGAGGGCAACCCCATCCCCGGCCTCTATGCCGTGGGCAACACTTCCGGCGGCACGGCTGAAGTCGACTACCCCATCAACGTCCCCGGTAACAGCCATGGCCAGGCCCTTACCCAAGGCTACCTTGCGGGCCGCATCTGCGCCGGCGTGGAGTAGGCCTTAAGAGACCCATCCCCCTGAGGGCTCTTGCAAAGGCCCCGCAGGCAAGCCGAACATCGGCACTCCTGCGGGGCCTTTCTGTTTGAAACCTCAACCGGCGGTCCTGGGTACCCGTGGAACGGCTGGCGTGGGCCACCCTCGCCCGCACCTCCAACCCCATGGGGCTGCCGACTCTGAAGCGCGCCTCTATTCTTCAGGCTTTCTCGCTGGGCCGTCGCCCCTGGTTCGTCCTCTTAATACCCCAGCTCTTCGCCGATGAGGACGACGTCCATGCGGGCGATGCCCATGGGCTTGCGGTCGAGGATGACGGTTGTGCGGCAGATGCGGTCGGGACAGTCGCAGTCGTGGCAACGTATGGGCTCGCTAAGGACGCAGGGCGTCTGCTTGCCGAACCTGCGCGCGTTGAACGGGGAGGCGACGTTCTTGGCCCTGGCGATCGCCGCATGCAGGTTGGGCGCAAGCTTGTTGACACCGGCGACAAACACGACCCGGTCGTGCCCGTAGATGGTGGATGCCACACGGTTGCCCATACCGTCGATGTTCACGATCTCGCCCGTCTCGGAGATGCCGTTTGCCGAGCTCAGGTACGCCTGGGCATGAGCAGCGCGCTCGCGCTCCTCGGCGGTGGGTTGCTTCCAATGCCAATATACCTCGCCCTGCTCGGCAAGGGCCTCGTAGAGACCCATGGCCTCGACAGTCTTGCTGCCGCCGATGCCCACCGACAGGCCTTTCAGCTCACCGGCGACATACTCAGCCGCCTGCGCAGCGGTTTCGAAATACACGGCGTCAAAACCATGGCGTTTCAGGTTCGCAAGGGCAAGCTCGATGTTCATAGGCCTCTCCTCGGTGTGCGTAGGCAATCGCCTGCGGCGGATTTGGCCATATTCTAGCAAGTGCGCAGGTAATCACCCGCAGCAGGGTCGGGCATATTCCAGCAAACGCACGGGTAATCGCCCGCAACAGATTTCGGCTAGTCCATCGAGCGTTACAAGCCTTATCGTTGCGGGCGGAGATGCCTGTCGCCGACTCCTACCCCCAGCGTTCGAGGAGGGCCTGAAGACGGGTGGCGAGGCCCCGGTGATGATCGAGCTCGTCGATAACAATAACGGGCCTGCGTGTCAAACGTTCCGAGAGGCACGCGACGAGACGGTCGGTATCCTGGCGGATGCCGGCGATGGGCTCGGGATGATCGAGACCCTCGTTGGCACCGCAAGCCACAACGACACGGGGGTCGCACGCCAGGGACGTCCGGGCGACACGGTTCACGATGCCTGGATACCACGTGCTAGGGCTTGCGAGAAGATACGTTGAGAACACATCGGTGTTAAGCATGGCGAATAGACCGAACAGGCCAGCAAGCGAGTACCCGAACAGACCAATAGGTCCCTCGGGGTGTTCGCGTCGCAACGCCGTGGCCACAGGCAGCACCGTATCCGCCAAAAACACCTCGGCACCGCCGCCGAAATCTGGTGCGCCGGGCTTGTAGGCTGGGTGCGACCAGGGGGTATATTGCGCAAGGCCGCGGTCAGCAGGGTCGGGGTCAATGCCCACCATAAGCGGCAAACATACCGGATCAAGCCCGCCCTCGGCAACCAGGCGATCAACACGGCGCAGTACGCGCGTTCCGTCGAGAACCACAAGCGCGCCGGGCGTGGAGGCGTAACCGCTCGGACGCGCAACAACGCAGGAAACGCCCGCAATCACCTCACGCGCAATCGCAAGGGACGAGATTTCTTCGCGCTCGTCTTCATTGTCAACAATTGGCATATCTACCAGCGCTCCTTTTCAAGTCAACCAATCCATCCGTTTCTGCGGCAAGGCCCGCCCTCATCAGCCGTCGTCCCTCAGCCCTGCGGCCGCGCCCTGCTCGACGTCCCTGCGGGCCTCGCTGGGCGAACAACCGTAATGCCGTCTGAACAGGCGGCTGAAGTACAGGGGGTCGTCGTAGCCGACAGCGTAAGCCACGTCCTTCACGCGCATGTCGGTCTGAAGCAGGCGCATGGCTTGCTCAAGCCGCAGCGAGATGAGCAGGTTCATGGGACGCACGCGATGGGCCCGCGCAAAACAATACGAAAAGCGTTGCGCCCCCATGCCGTAGCGGGCAGCAAGATCATCCAGGCATATCGGCTCGGCGAAGTGCGTCTCGATGTATGCACGGGCCCGCGCCATGCGTTCATCGACCCTCGTGCGAGGCGAGGGGTCGAACATCGTGCGCAAAAGATTGGTGGCTCCCACAATCTGATTGAGACGGCTGTCGAGCGTCGCGGCCGCATTGAGCGCCTCGAGGGCCTCGACACGCGCCATGAGCTCGTCATAGTTGGCAGGCGCGAAATCAAAAGGGCGCATCATCCAGTGCTGAGGATCACCCGTATCGTCGCCATTTGCCTCGTAGTACACGTTGATGTGCTCAAACGGCTCGTCGCCCACGGCCTCAAACAGCAGGTCTTCGTGCGGACAGCCGTGCAGGATAACCCCACGGCGGCCCTCCAGGCACTCCCCGCCCAACACGAAGCGCGCCGTGCCGCGCACCGGAAAGATCATTGCCGAATGGATGGTGGAGTAACGGGCGCACTCGCCTGGAAACTTGACCTGGCGGCTGACCGCGAACACGCTGAAGGGCCGCTGGGCGTAGACGCGCCGCAGCTCCAGTGCCGATGGGTGTGCATTCATGAGTAAGCCTTCCATGACAAAGAATCGTAGTTGATGAGTTCAGTTTATGGTAGACATCTGAATTGTCCATGTTTTAAAGAGTATGCTATGTTCAACTTTCATAAGTTAGATAAAGATTCCTTTGTCACATCGAGGCGCGCCTGCCGAGGGATTCCGCCGGAATGCCCACGCAGACCGCGCCCGCCACTACGAAAGGATGGATGAACATGGATCGTCTTTGCGTGAACCGCCGCCAGTTTGCCGCAGTCGCCGGCCTGGCCCTTGCCCTGCCCGTTTTCGCAGGCGTCGCCGCACGCAACGCCTGGGCCGATGACGCCAAGTCGGGCGACAAGGATTCCTCCGAGGTGTCCTCGACCTCCGATGCCCCCGCTGAGCAGGCAACTTCTCCTGAGCCTTATGTGCCCGCTGCAACCGTCTATCCGCTCACCATCTCCCTTGTGGACGGCGACGGCACGGAGTTCGAGCAGACTTTCGAGGCCGCCCCGACCACGGCCGTCACCCTGACCGACTCGATGGCCGAGATTATGTGCCTGCTCGGCCTTGCCAATCGCGTCGTGGGCACCGTGACGCCCGAGGCGACGATGCCCGAGACCGTGGCCGATGCCTATGCGCAGATTCCCCAGCTCGGCGACAAGAAGACCCTCTCCCGCGAGACGATTGTGGGCGTGGGCCCCGAGGTGGTCATGGGCCGCGCCATGACGTTCAACAAGGACGGTCAGACAAGCGCCGCCGACTACAACGAGATGGGCATCAACGTCTACATCCAGCCTGCCACCTCGGCAAAGATGAACCCCACGCTGCAGGGCATCGTGGACGATATCAAGAACGTCGCCGAGGTCTTCGACGCCCAGGAAGCTGCATCCGACCTGGTAAACAACCTGCAAGATCGCCTTGCTGCCATTGAATCCCGTGTTGCCGAGGCAGCCGCCGCAGCCGAGGCCGCACAGAGCGTGCTCATCATGACGAACTTCAAGGAGGGCACGTTCGGCACCTTCGGAGGCAAGACCGGCGCCAGCCTGCAGTTCAACATGATCGAGGCTATGGGTGCCACCATGGCATCCACCGAGAGCGCCTCAGGCCTCACCTACGAGAACCTCGTCGCCTTCAACCCCGACGTCGTCCTCTACATCACCGCCAACCGCAACGCCGAGACCGACCCACTCGTGCTCGACACCATTTATGCCGAGCCTTCCGTGCAGGAGGTCCCCGCCGTCGCCAACAAGAAGATCGTCGAGATTCCTTACGCCGAGTTCATGGACGCATCCCCGCGCGTGTTCGACTCGGCCGAGAAGATCCTCGACGTCCTGTACCCGCAGGCCTAAGGGGAACCCATGCTGAGGCGCAGCGGCCCGTTCCGGGCATTCATCTGTGTGCTCGTGTGCGGGCTGCTCGCCAGCATGGTCGCGACGTCATGCATGGGGGCAATCGACGTCTCGCTTCCAGACGCACTCGCCATTCTGACAAACCACCTGTTCGGTACGCCCCTGCCCGATGACGGTCACATCGGCGTCTCCACCGACAACATCATCTGGCGCCTGCGCTTCCCGCGCATCCTACTGGGCGCCGCCGTGGGAGCCGGTCTTGCGCTGGCAGGCGTCGTCATGCAGGCAAGTGTGCAGAACACCCTGGCAGAGCCCTACATCCTGGGCATTTCCTCAGGTGCCAGCTTCGGCGCCACGCTCGCCATCATGTGTGGTGCCGGCTCGATTGCCCTCATAGACGGCGTGGGTTCGGTCTCGCTCTTCTCGTTTTTGGGCTCGATTGTGGCCACCGTCGGCGTGCTGCTTTTGGCTTCGGCCGGCGGCAAGATGACCACCAGCAAGCTCGTTTTGTCCGGCATGATACTGAACGCCCTATTCACGGCCTTGTCCAACTTCATCATCACCGTTGCCGCCGACGCGCAAGGCATGCTCGACCTCAAGTTCTGGACGATGGGATCGCTCACACGGGCCGGTTGGGACAACGTGTGGCTTGTGCTGGGCGTGGTGCTGGCCGGCACGCTCTTCTTCCTCACACAGTTTCGTTCGCTTAACATCCTGCTGATGGGCGACGAGGCTGCCACAACCCTCGGCCTAAATACGGCGCGAAGGCGCTGGGTGTACCTGGTCGTATCCGCCCTGCTTGTGGGGTGCATGGTGTCCGCCGTGGGCACCATCGGCTTCGTGGGGCTCATGATCCCCCACATCGCCCGCTCGCTTGTGGGATCGGACCACCGGCGCCTCATCCCGGCCGCCGTGCTCATCGGCGCGGTGTTCATGCTGTGGGCCGACGCCGCCGCACGCACGCTCATCACAAACTCCGAGGTACCCATCGGTATCCTCACCGCGCTCATCGGCGCCCCGTTCTTCGTCTACATCATGGTAGCGCGCAACTACAGCTTCAAAGGCAACTGAGGGGAGGACATCGTGCAACTTGAGGTGCGCAACCTTTCGGTGGCCATCCACCGCAGGCCCATCGTCTCCGGTGTATCGCTCACCGTGGACAATGGCGAGTTTGTGGGCATGCTCGGCCCCAACGGCTGCGGCAAGTCCACAACGCTGCGAGCGATATACCGCTTGAACAGGAAGTATTCCGGCCAGATCATGTGGGACAGCCGCGACGAGCACACAATCACCCAAAAGGAGTTTGCCCGCCGGGTTGCCGTGGTGAGCCAGTTCAACGACATCGCCTTCGACTTCACCGTCCGCGAGGTGGTGCTTATGGGCCGCGCACCCCACATGGGCATGCTCTCCCGCGAGACGGATTCCGATCAGGAGATTGTCGCGCAATCACTTGATATGGTAGACATGGCTCACTTTTCAAATCGCTCGTTTGCGTCTTTGTCGGGCGGCGAGAAGCAGCGCGTCATCCTGGCGCGCGCGTTGGCCCAAAAACCTGAGTTCCTCATCTTGGACGAGCCAACGAACCACCTGGATATCAAACACCAGCTGCAGACACTCGCCATAGCACGTGACCTGGGCGTGAGCTGCCTGGCCGCCCTGCACGACCTCGCCATGGCAAGCAGATTCGTCGACCGCGTGTGCCTCATGAAGGCAGGATCCGTGGTGGCCTCGGGACCGGTGGGGGAAGTCGTGACGTCCGAGCGTATCCACGAGGTGTACGACGTCGAGGCCCGCGTGACCCCGGCAGGCCCAGCAGGCGACGACTGGGACGGCGGCCTCACCGTGGCATACCGCTATCCCCAACGGGTGCGCTAGGACGCAACCAGACGATATGACCCGAACCCAACGTAACCGCGGGCGGTTCTGGAAAAGGGGCCTCCCGCGGCCTACGATGTCTCTCACCACAAAAACGGCGGCGGGAGGAAAGCGCTGATTGACCACGGCTGGTTTCATCGAGCACCTTTTCTACCTTTCTACCTGCGCTGTTTCCATAGCGAAATACCGAAGAGCCCACATACTCATCGTTTCCCAACGGTACGGTCGTGTCTCCAATACGTCAGGCCTCCTTCGCCCTGCCGCGCGACACCTGACTGCCTCCCGGAAGAAACCGCCGCCCCCGGCCCCCGGCCCTTCCAAAAAGCGCGTACGTTTGCGTTTTAATTCACGACCCCAAAGTAGCCGACATTCGAGCAAGGCATCTACCTGGTACGATGCTAAAGGCTTCCGCCCGAGTTCTCTACCTGTCCGATTTAAAACGCAAACGTGCGCCATTTTTTCTCACGTGGCAGGCCCAACACCCTCAAATCGCCCCTTTCTCGCCCCTCGTCCACCCCACCTCCACACGTTTGGGGGATATAATGCGCCGTCTGTATACCAAAGCCGCGCGCAGGCACGCGACGCATAGTGCAAGGGAGCACGCAACCATGACCAAGACCCGCAAGCAGACGAAGATCGCCCTGCTCACCGGCTACCTCGGAGCCGGCAAGACCACGCTTCTCAACCACATCCTTCAAAATGAGGAGGGCATCCGTGCCGCCGTCATCGTCAACGACATCGGCGAGGTCAACGTGGACGCCTCGCTCATCCAGAAGGGCGGGCTCACCCAGGTAGACGGCGACCTCATCCCCATGACGAACGGGTGCCTCTGCTGCACGCTCTCCGACGACCTCACCCGTCAGCTCGGTCAGATTGCCGACTCGGGCGAGTTCGACTACATCATCATCGAGGCGTCGGGCATCTGCGAGCCTATCCCGATTGCCTACACCATCTCGAACTCCTGCGACGAAAGCCGCTACGACGGGCATGCACCGCTGGCTCTGGACAACATCATTGCCGTGGTGGACTGTGCGCGCATGTACGACGAGTTCCACGGTGGGCGCGACCTTCTGGCCGACGACATCGACGAGGACGACATCGAGAGCCTGCTCATCCAGCAGATCGAGTTTTGCTCCACGCTCGTGCTCAACAAGTGCGACAAGGTAACGCCCGAGCAGATTGCCGAGCTCAAGGCCATCGTGCGCAGCCTGCAGAAGGACGCAAAGATCGTCGAGGCCACGCAGTCTAACGTGCCGCTCAACGAGATCATGAACACGGGGCGCTTCGACTTCGAGCGCGCTTACGATTCGGCCGCCTGGATCGACGCCATGGAGCACCCTGAGGAGCATGACGACCCCGAAGTGCTCGAATACGGCATCGAGACGTTCGTGTACGAACGCCGCAAGCCGTTTGACGCCGACAAGTTCAACGAGCTCGCCCACGCCTGGCCTGCAAGCGTCATCCGCACGAAGGGCATGCTGTGGGCTGCCATCAACCCCGACATGTGCTACCTCTTTGAGCAGGCGGGAAAGCAGATGAACCTCTCCCCCAACGGCTACTTCGTGGCGAGTGCGCCGGCCGAGGAGCGCTCGCAGATCCTGCTGGAGAACCCCAAGATGCTCGACGACTGGGATCCCGTTTGCGGCGACCGCATGACCAAGCTCTGCTTCATCGGCCGCAACATGAACCGCGCTTCTATCGAAGCGAGCCTCGACTCCTGCCTCACCGACTGGGCGCCGCAGGAGTAGGCGGACAAGCACGAGCACGCCCGTACTGGCAAGCACGACAACCAACAAGCCCCGCGTGCCCGCCGGTTGAGCGGCAGGCGCGCGGGGCTTTCTGGCGGGGCTCGCGCGAGTTCTGGGCAAACTGTCAGTTCTATAAAGCGATATAACCACGCAGTTGGCTTATGCAGACCATAGGCATGGCGTGAGCCCGAGGCAAGAGGCGGGTGATTGGGCGAATGGACTCTGGGAACTGGGCGAATCAACCGCGTTCTCACGACGTTCGCCTTTGGCTTGTTGTCGGTCGCCTCGAGGCACAACCAAACTCCTCCAGATTGTGATGTGCCACGCGGATATACCACAAAACCGCAGTCCAGAGCACCGCTGCTGCGCCGTGCGAGAACGCACTCACTTGTCTGCGGGCTTTCGCTCGAAATGGAGGGCTAGCTTTGCGATTCATGCAAGCCAGCTCTTGAGCGCCGCAAAAACCGGGGGCTTTTCGGCGACGGCGCCCGCGCTACAATGAGCGTGTTGGATGTACAGCAACAGCATGCCGGGCATGAGGATGCTTGGAGAGCCACGTGTCATCAGAGGCGAGGGAGGGGCCGTCGTTGCAAGCGAATAACGAAGTGCGCCCGGCCGCCGCCTGCTCAATATCCCCGTTCTGCGTAGCAGGTCTTGCCATGGCCATCGTGCTGTACGGACTTGCGGTGTGGTCGCCTGGCACGATGTTCTCTTTCGCTCGCTCCGAGGTGTTTGTGCAGGCAGGAACCCTTGCCTCGGTTGCCAATGCGCTCGCCCTTATCGGCATGGGAATACGAGGCGCAATCGCCGCCTCGCGGCACACCTCATCACACAAGCGTGCGGCAGCGTGTGCGTCCACCCCGTTCGCAGCCCTCCTCATAGCGTGCGCACTCACCTGGTGCGCATCGTTTGTCCTCGAAAACACGCAGGCAGATGCCTGGTTCACTCTTGCGCTCCTCGTCGCTTCATGTCTTTCGGGTATCTGTCTGGCAATTGCGTTCGTCTTCTGGCTTGAGCACCTCAAAGACCTGCCCACACGGCAGGTGCACATCGCCCTCGTCTCGGCAGCGGCCCTTTCGGCCATCCTCAACCTCCCAAGCGGCCTTGCCCCCGAACCCGTCCTGCGCGGACTCGTTGTCGCGCTGTTTGCCGCACAGGCCGCCCTTGCGCTCGCCACTTCGCACGCACCTGGCCGCTTCGCCCGCAAGAACAAAAACCATCACGCGAACGCCGCGCCCATGGCGACCCCCAATCTTCAAGCATGCCCTGCAAAAACCGCAGCCACCTCAATCGAAGATGCCCCCGCCCAGGAAGCCCCCGATGTGCCCGCGTCCACGCCCTCAACCACCGCGCAGCCCTCCCCCGACCTGCGCGGAGCCTTAAGCGACCTTGCCGCCGTGCTGGCGGCCGCCGTCGTGCTGACCTTTGTGGCGCCACTCGTAAACACCGTGCTCATGGTCGACGTCCTCGAGCTACCCGCGCGCTTCATCATGAGCGCGACAATGAACCTCGCCACGGCCGCGTTGCTTGCTGTCGTGTGGCTCGTTTGCAAGCGCTCTCCCTCGGTCTTCGCCGTACTGCTGGGATTCACCGCGCTGCTCTTCGCCGCAGTCCTGGTCGCCTCCGCCCTGGGGCCAGGCGCACACCTCGTGGCCCTGGCCCTGGGTTCTGCCGGCTTCTTCCTCGTGATTTACCTCGTCATGGAAGCCGGAGTCACAACTGCGCAAGAACGGCACCTGGCCATCGAAGCCACGTATGGCACCGTGGCCGGCATCGTGATGCTTGCCCGCGTGCTGGCCGACATGCTCTCGGCAAACCTGCTCAACGCCGACATCGCCGGCGAATCCAAAATGCTCGTAGCAACCTTCTTGCTCGTGTACCTGCTCACCTGCGCCGCCTTCGCCCTCTATAACGCCATCGCGCGGCGCAAGCGGCGGGTCGCCCCAGAAGGTGTCGCCGCACCCGAAGCGCAAACTCCCGTCACCGCCGATACCTCGACAGTCCAACAAGGCCCCGACAGATCACCTGCCGAGCTCGTAAGTGACGCGCACAACCTTTCGCAGCGCGAGCGAGAAGTGCTCGTGCTCATCATGCGCGGCCGCAACGTGCCTGCCATCGCCGAAGAACTGGTCCTCTCGCGCAATACGGTGCAAACGCACGTGCGCCACATCTACGAGCAGCTCGGCGTTCACTCTCGCCAGGAGCTCGTTGCCTACGTCGAGGACTTCTCCAGCCAATCGTCCGATGCATAGGCAATCTACCAGCTTTTTTAATAACCTCACTGAATTTCAGTGAAGCGTTTTGCCCCCATCCGCACCACTATGGACACCATGGAAGGGCCCAGGGAAGGCCTTTCGCCGGCTGGGCATGCGCGACCGATTCCGAACATGCCCGGCTCGCATCCACCAAGGGAGAGGATGGGACACACATGACACAAGACATCTCGCGCAGGGGCTTCTTCAAGGCCGCCGGCACCGCCGCAGCCGCCGCCGGCGCACTCAGCGTCACTGGTGCAGCGCTGGCCGAGCCTGCCGCGCCCGCCGCAGAGGCCGCCGCGCCCGCAGAGGCTGCAGCCCAGGACAAAACCGCCGTCTATCAGACGCTCGCCCAGCTCAACCCCGACGACACGAGCGACTGGCGCTCCAACTCCATCGAGGACTTCACCAAGACGACGCTCTTCTCGCCCTGGCACCTCGGCAAGCTCGAGCTCAGCCACCGCATGGTAAAGTCGGCGGCCGGCTCGCTTTACCTGCCCGAAGTTACCGACGAGCGCATCATCGACGAGTACGTCGAGTTCATCAAGGGCGGCTGCGACTTCGTGTGGGTCGAGGACTACGCGAGCCTCATGCCCCACTACCCGGCCTCCTACAAGGTGCGCGACGCAAGCAACGCCATCCTCGACCAGGTGGCGGCCGCCGTTCACGAGGCGGGCGGCATGTGCGGCTACCAGCTGAGCCTCATGGGCGCCTCCTTCAGCGGCTTCGACGCCACCACGGCGCCCGAGTTCGCCTGCGCCGAGGCCGACGACCTCACGCTCGACGAGGTTAAGCAGGTGCAGCAGGACTTCATCGACGTGGCCGTCATGCTCAAGGACGCTGGTTTCGACGCCGTTGAGCTCAACGCCGCCGGCAACAACATCGGCCAGGCATTCCTGTCGCGCAACCGCAACCACCGCGAGGACGAGTACGGCCCGCAGAGCTTTGAGAACCGCGCACGCTTCGTGTGTGAGATTATCCAGGGCATCAAGAGCGCCTGCGGCGAGGACTTCCCCGTGCAGATCCTCATCAACGGCATTGAGGCCAACGACGTGAACCTGGGCCAGGACGAGGGCTTCACGACCGTCGAGGAGAACGTCGAGCTGTGCAAGCAGTTCGAGGCGGCCGGCGCCGACTCGCTGCACGTGCGCATCGGGCCTTACGGCTACCACCCCTGCGAGTTCGCCGGCGACCTGTACTTCTCCGGCTACGGCATCAACGGCAACACCCGCTACGCCACGCAGTTCGACTTCGACCGTCACTGGGAGGGCCTGCTCGACGGCTCGCACTCCGGCTGCGGCCTCATGCTCGAGGTTGCCGCGAAGATCAAGGCGGCCGTGAGCATCCCCGTGGGCTCGGTCACCTACATGGATCCGGCTCATGCCCCGGACTTCTTTGAGAAGGCTCTGCAGGATGGTAAGGTCGACTTCTACAACATGACCCGCCCGCTCTACGCCGATCCCGACTACATCAACAAGCTGCGCGAAGGCAAGGTCGACGAGATCCGCCCGTGCAACCGTTGCCTGCACTGCCACTTCGACTTCGACGAGCAGGGCAACTTCTACGAGCACTGCCGCGTCAACGCCACGCGCATGCGCGCCTTCACGCCCGCCATGCCCGATGGCCCCGCCCTGCCCGCGCTCGACGGCGACCCCAAGAACATCATGGTCGTAGGCGGCGGCGCAGCCGGCATGGAGGCCGCTCGCGTCGCGGCCCTGCGCGGGCACAGCGTCACGCTCTACGAGAAGCAGGGCTACCTGGGCGGCAAGCTGCCCTTCGCCGCTGCGGTCAAGGGCCAGCATGAGAACATCGCCGATCTCAACTCCTACCTGCAGCGCCAGCAGGAGGTTTGCGGCGTGAACGTCGTCACTGGTCAGGAGGTCGACGCCGACTTCGTGCGCGCCCAGGCCCCCGATGTGCTGATTGAGGCAACCGGCGGCGTTGTCGTGCCCACCGGCCTTGCCGCAAGCGGCTCGACCAATGTGGTGCCCATCGAGGATATCCTTACTGCTGAGATTGGCAACGAGGTCACCATCGTGGGCTACGGTGCCCCGGCCGTGGACGCCGCGTTCTACCTCATCGCCCAGGGCAAGCACGTCACCATCGTCATGGACCAGCCCTCCGCCGTGCTTGACAAGGGTCAGTCGGCCCATGTCAAGGAGGTCGTACTCCCGATGCTCTACGTCAAGGGCACCCGCGTGTGGGCCAACGCGACCGTGACCAACGTAGGCGAGGGTGAGATCACCATCAACGGCGACACTGGCTGCGACATCACCATCGCCTGCGACACCGTGATTGAGGCCTGCGAGCTTGCGGCCAACACCACGCTCGCTGACGCGCTTGGCTCCGAGATGACGGTTGTCACCGTGGGCGACGCCCTTGTCGACCCCGCCAAGCCCCACAACATCGCCGAGGCCATCGCCACCGGCAACCTGGCCGCCCGCGCAATCTAACGCCCGCCGCCTAGACAGGCGAGCACGACAACCAATAATCCCCGCGCGTCCGTCGCTCATCCGGCGGGCGCGCGGGGCTTTCTTACGGTTGACCTACCACACGTTGATAACCGTGGGGCACTTGTCCGTCTCCCAAACGAACTTGCCCCCATCGTCCTTCCAGTCATCTGCAATCTGGTCAAAGCTGCACGGATTCTTGGGCTCAAACCCGCCAGTCAGAGCGTAAATCACCGTGTAGCGGCCGGCGTTAAAGCAATGGCCGTTCGACATACCGCCCGGCATGTGCCAGTTGATACCGCCGCACAGATCGCCAGCCTGCATACCGGCAGCAAAAAGGTGCGGAATGGGGTTGCGATCGGCATCGATAACCTGGTAGTT
>JAHZHK010000004.1:0-44337 GCA_019420325.1 Coriobacteriaceae bacterium
GGGGGTGGGGGCATGCCCCCACCCCCTCGTACACCACTTCTCGTCACGCTACCACCTCGCGGCCGGAGAATCGGTCGCGGGGGGCGTTTCCTTGTCTCCCTCTGGCAGCGAATCGAGTTTCGGTGCAGTGTTTGCGACCTTGTTGGCAGCGAATCGGGTTTCGGTGCACTGAAATCACCCACAAGCCGCCTTTTCTGGGAATATAGAGGGACGCGGGGGCTCAAATCCTGGGTTTGAGCCCCTTTTTGCGTCTCGAAACCCTTCAAAACCGACCCCTCGCGGGCATTTTCATGATTGCGAATGCACCGAAACCCGTTTGATTGCCAGCGCACCCCTTGCGACTGCACCGAAACCCGTTTGATTGCCAGGGCCAGGGAGATCTGTCAGAACTGTTTCGAAACGCGTCTGGCTGTCGGCCGGCTGTTGGAATCGCCTGATATTAGTCTTGCGCCAAAAGGGGAGGGGTGATTGAGGGCATGTCGAAGGAAAATGCGAACGCGGCGTTTTGCACGGTTTCGTCCTGCGGTTTGGTCGCACGGCGATATAGGAGCTTTGTGGCTGAGAAACGGCTCCCGGATATCCAGCGCCGACCGTATAGAATTTGCGCTGTATCCAAGGTCCCTTATTTTCGACTGATGCGGAGCGCGCGATATGGCCGACGAGAACCAGCCCATCACTATTTGCGGAGTCCCCGACGAGGCGGGGCGGGCTCTTGTTGCACGCGTCGATTCTCTCGGTGCGCAGCTCATGAGCCTGGAGTTTGGTGGGCGCGAGTACCTGTGGCAGGGCGACGAGCGCTGGTGGCCGCGCCGGGCACCTGTGCTCTTTCCCATCGTCGGCAGCCTGCGGCCGGGCACGGTGAGCGCCGAGGGCCCCCTCTCCATGGGCAGGCACGGCGTAGCGCGTACGCGGGAGTTTCGCGTGGCGGACGTGCGCGAGCATGCGGTAACGTTCGAGCTGCGCTCAGACGAGCAGACGCGCGCTGCCTTTCCGTATGACTTTTGCCTGCGTATGACCTATGTCGTGGAGGGACCCTCCATGCTGCGTCAAACATTCGAGGTGGAAAATACCGGCAACGCTGTGCTACCGTTCACGCTGGGCGGCCACCCTGCGTTCAACGTGCCGCTGTGCGAGGGCGAGCGCTTCGAAGACTATGAGCTGCGCTTTGCCAAGCCATGGACCGCCTCGTCGGCGACGATGGTGGATGGGGGACTTTGGGACTTCTCCCATCGCGTGCCCGTGCTCGAAGGCACCGCCCGCCTGCCGCTCAGCCATCGCCTTTTCGACGTGGACACGCTGCTGCTCGAGCGTGTGCCCGAAAGCCGCGTGGAGCTCGCTGGCCCACAAGGCCATGGCGTGCGCGTTGCGTTTGGGGACTTTCCCTACCTGGGCCTTTGGTCGGCAGCGGGTGACGCGCCCTTTGTGGCAATCGAACCTTGGCGCGGGTGCTCCACGGCGCTTGACGAGGGCGTCCGCTTTGAAGACAAGCGTGGAATGACGTTTCTCGTACCGGGGTGCATCGACGCCTGCTCGTTCACAATCGAGGTGTTCTAACGACCATGGGCGCTTACACTACCATTGCCGGCCGCGTGACGGCCGAGCTCGAGGAGAAGGCAAGCCGTTTCATCGCCACGCTGGACCACGTGGCCGATGAGCAGGAGGCGCTTGCCCTCATCGCCGAGATTCGCAAGGCGAACCCCCTGGCCAGGCATAATGTGTATGCTTGGGTATTGCGTTCGGGCGGGGAGCGCCGAAGCGACGACGGCGAGCCGCAGGGCACCTCGGGCCCGCCCGTGCTCGACGTGCTGCGCGGCAGCGGCCTGCAGGATGTGTGCTGCGTGGTGACGCGCTATTTCGGCGGCACGCTTTTGGGCACGGGCGGCCTCGTGCGCGCCTATTCGGGCGCTGCCCGTTTGGCCGTGGAAGCGGCCGAGTTCGTGAGCGTGTCTCGCTGCGTCGACATCTGCGTGCATGTCGAATACCCGCTCTACGAGCGCGTCGCTCGCCTTGCGTCCGACTGCGGTGCCAAGACGCTTGACACGCGCTTTACCCACGAGGTCGAGCTCGGCCTGCGCATGCTCGACGGTACCCAGCAGCCCCTTTTCGACGCCCTGCGCGAACTCACCCGTGGAGCCTGCGCGCCTGTCGTCACCGACCCCTTCGACGCGGTGTTTTAGGGAAGAGCACCGCCCTACGCAGGGACGAGGTGACGAAAAGTCCCAAAAGTATGCGTTATAGTTCTTGCCAGTGCGGCACAGTGAAAACGAGCAGGCTGTTTACCTGCGATTATGTAATCCAATAAGACCCATGTACCATAAGCAGGAACGTTATAGCGCATACTTTTGGCGTTTTTGAGACCTGGGTGCCTGACAGGCGCAAAAGAAAGAGCCTCGGGGCCGTGGTGAACCGCAGCTTCCGAGGCTCTTTCGTATTTGCGCGAGCTGGTGGTTTTGCGTGCAGCGCGGCTATTTGCGCACATGCCTGCCGCGGGTCTTGTCGCGGCGCGACCTGATGCCGTGCGCGACGAGCCACAGGGCGAAGGCGAGCAGCATGACACCGCCAGCGACATAAAGCGCGGCCTCGAGCTTGAGCAGTGCCGAGGGCTCGAAAGTGGGGGCCTCGCTTGCAGGGCTGGTAGTCTGGGTGGGGACGGCCTTCTGCGGGGAAACCGGGGCCTTGTCGACAGATGACGCGGCAGCCTCGTCCGCGACGCGCTCGCAGTACACGAGCATGCGGCTGGGGCTGGGGTGCACGCCGTAGGGGTGGCACGTCAGCAGGGTGAGCAGGTCGCGACCGGGTTGCACGCCGCAGGCCCCCGCGTCATTGGGGTCCACCACAGCCACCTCCGCCACCCGGTAGTGCAGCGTCTCCCAGAAATTCGTGACGTAGACGTCGTCTCCGACCTCGAGGTCTTCTATGTCGCGAAACATCGCCGCCGTAGTCCAGCCGCGGTGCGCGGCCACGACGCAGTTGGAGTCTGCACCGCCGATAGGCAGCGAGGTACCGGTCACGACGCCGGCGCCTTTGGCCATGTTTTCCTCCGACGCCCCAAAATAGAGGGGAAGGTTGCAGCCCATCTTGGGAATCGAGATGGACCCGATGAGGCTGCCTTGTTCGGTTTTAAGCCCAAGCCCCGCCTCGTCGGCGGTTGTGAACGGGTCGTTTATGGTGCCTGCCTGCCCGGCGCGAACCCTCTCGTTGTATGCCTCGAAGCGCTGGTGGGTCTCGTCTGATTTGCTTGCGTCGGCCGCGCCGTCGCTCAAGCTGGTGTCAGCGGTTGAGCCGGCCGAGTTATATCCTGAGCTGGCGACAGCGGGGGAGCTGGACTCGTCCTGCTGTGCGCCGACTGCGCTTTCCAGCTCGGATATCTGCGCGTCCATCTCGCGCTGGGTCACCCAGTTAGAGACGGGCCTCCAGAGAAACAGGGCGAACCCCGCGACAAAGACCAGGCACGCAATCACCGTCGGCCACGCGCGTTGGTGCCTTTTACCTGCGGCCACGGCGGCCTCGCCTCTTGTTGTCATCGGGCGACTTCGGCGCAAAGTGCGCGCCTTCGCTGCGTGGGGCGTGCGAATTGTGGGCACCGCTCCGATGGCCCTCATACTCATAGCGTGAGACAAAATCGGTAGAGGGGACTGCCTTGGCGCGTCTGTTGCGCTTGCGATTGCGCTTGCGCTTGAGGCGGCTTGCCAGCAACGCGGCCATGCCTCCCGTGCCAGCCGCTCCCACGCCGATTGCGATGCCTGTCAGCGAGTTTTTGAGAATCTCGGGGCTCGTGCGCTGCTCTGTGGAGGAGAGGGCGTCGCTGGAGAGGGAGCCGTCCTCGTCAAGCCAACCTTCGGGCACCTCGCAGCGCGTGCCGCGCACGAGCAGGCGGTGGGAGTTCACGCCGTAGGGCGTGCACGTGACGAGCGTGACGAGGTCGACTCCGTCTACTACGGCCAGGCCGTCGGTTTGCTCGGGGAGCACCACGTCTATCTTGTCTACCTGATAGGCGTGCGTTTCTCCCATGACCTCGATGAAGAAGTAGTCGCCGATCTGAAGTTGGTCGAGCGAGTCGAAAATCTTTGTTGCCGGCAGCCCGGTGTGCCCAGCCAGCACGCTGTGGGTGGAGGGGCCGCCCACAGGCAGCGCCGTGCCGGGCATATGGCCTGCGCCCTTTTGCAGCACGTCCTCTTCCACCGTGTGATAAATGGGCAGGTTGACCCCGATGGAGGGAATGACGAGCGTTGCCATGACGCCATCGCCGGCGACGTTGAGCGTGGAGAGGTACTCCAGATCTGACTGTGTGGCCTCGTCGGCATCGAAGGGGTCGGTGACCACGGTGAGCCCCTGTGCCAAGCGCACGTTATAAGCCCGCGCCGCCTCGATCTGGGCGGTGAGCTCCTCAGGTTCGTCGGTCTTTATCCGCTGCACCGTCTGCTGCTGCGCGCTTGTCACCTTGTCGCGCTCGGCTTGGGCGAGCAAGTCGCTGACGCTGGGGTAGGCGATGAGGGAAAGGCCCAGGATGAGGGACAGCGCCGCCGCCAAAAGGGGCATGCGGCTGCCGTGCGACTCGGTGCGGCCGTGTTTGCGGCCGGTCGGCGCGTCGCTTTCGGGTACCTTTGCGTTTGGGGTGCGCCCCGGCCTGGTCGCCTCTTGCGCGCAGACGGCATAGGTGGGCGAGCCGGCGTCCGGCTGCGCACGCCTCGATACGTCGTGGTGGTTGCGGTGCGGTCTGTAAGTCATGCCCTCATCCAAAATCGGGGAGGAGCCACGTGCGGCCCCTCCCCGGCGTGTCGTGCGTGTGGGAATTCGTGCTTTCAGCGCTTAGCGGTTGGAGTTGCGGCGGCGAGCCAGTACCACAAACCCGGCCGCACCGGCCATGAGCACGACGCCGGCCGCTGTCAGAGCCACCGTGCCCTCGCCGCCCGTGGTGGGAAGAACGCCCTGCTTGGGGTCGACGACCTTCTCGGCCTTTACGAGGTAGTTGGTCTCAGTGATGCTCCCAGTTGCGGGGTTGTCTGTATTCGCGGTCGTCTTGTCAAGGGTGACTGTGAAGTCCTCGACTTTCTGGTAACCTGCGGGAACCTTGGTCTCCGTGATCGTGTATGTGCCGCTCTCAAGGCCGCCCAGATAGACGTAGCCGTTCTCGTCGGAGGTAAGGGTGATTTCGCTGCCGCTTGCGTCTTTTACGACGTTGCCAGCGGCATCCTTCACCTGGAACTGGGCACCCGGGAGCGGGTCCTGATCCGTTCCGCCGACCTTCGTGAACACGAAGCCGTAGGTCTTGACGGTCGCAGGGTCATCGCCGGTGTCAACGGTGCTATCGACATAGGGGTTGGGGTTGAAAGTTGCGTGCGCCTTGTTGGTGACGGTGCCGTCCGTGGCGTCCACTGCTGTGACCTTGGCGGAGTAGGTAATGGTGTACGTTTGACCGGCCAACGAGATGGGGTTGGAGAAATTGATGGTGTACTTGCCGTCGGTCGATGAGACGGTGAAGTCGGTATCCTTGACCAGCTTCTTGGCACTCTCGCCGCTCCCCATGGTCACAGCGAACGTGGCGTCGTCAACCTCGAGCCCGGAGGCCGGCGTATCGGTGACGCGGTAGGTGGCGTTGGTGGCGTTGCTGGGGTAGCTCGGAATGACGCCGGTGATTTGGAAGGTCGCGGTGTCGCCCACGCTGTAGGAGTCGGTCGAGTCGGCCATCGAGGAGTTTTCGCCCGTGCCTTCAACGACCTTCTTGTCAGGGGCGGTCACATCGGACTTTTTCACGGTAACATCGCTGATTGTGCGCACCCCATAGTTGCCGTCTGTACCGGCAGTGGGCGTGGCATCGATGAGCATGTTCTGGTAGAGCACCGTCTTGCCGCTGGTCGAGGTGACCGTCACCAGATAATAGCCGCTGTCGAGCGTGAGGGTTGCCGCTCCGCCATCGTTTGCGGTGGCGGTGACAGTGGCGTTAGATCCGACTAGCACGGCGGCGATTGCGTTTGCGGCTTCCTTGGCGGCATCGGAGTCCGAGGTGATGGCTGCAAGCTCTTCCACTGAGTCGTATGCCTCGGGAAGCCCGCTTGCCATCGTATAGGTCAGGTTGTTTGTACTGTCGATGAGCGCGTCGGCGATTGACCAGGCTGAGACGGTGTCATTAGCCTGCAGGCCGTTGATAGTCACGCTCGTGTCTTCCACATCGGCGATGTTCTCACCTGTTGTTTTGGCCATCGCCGTGCCTGCGCCCAGGCTGAGGGCCAGCAGGCCGGTCGCTGCCGCCGCTACGAGTCGCGTCCTGTAGGTGTTTGTGATGTTCATGTCGGTTGCCTTTCTTTGCCGTGGCCGTTGGGCCGTCTGAATGTGGATGTCCTATCACGCTGGCTGGGCTGCCAGTTTGATACCAGGGAGTTTGAGCCTATCCCCAAGGTGGTGCCTGGGCGGGTGTGTTGTCGTGCGTGCGCCGGTCCCGCTGGGCGGTTATCGCCGGTAAGAACCCCGTGCCATGCGCCATCTGAGGAGAATCGCGGCTCCTCCTGCAAGGGCCAGCGTGCCTGCGGCGTAGGCGACCGTGCCACCCTTGCCTCCCGTGGCAGGCAAGCTGGGTAATGCGTAGTTGGTCACCGTGGTGTAGAAATAGGCTGTCGTGTCAGAGCCGTCGACGAGCTTGTTGAGTGGTGCCTGGTTGCCCGATGAGTCTGTGATGGTGATGCCCGTGTTGCTCACGACGATTTGGTAGGTGCCCGCCGAGGCGGCCGTGCCGTTCGCCGGGTCGTGCTTGGTGTAGCCGGCCACGACACGGCTTTCCGTGAGCGTGTACGTGCCCGGTTTCAACTCGCCGAAGTCCGCCGCAGCAACGGTTTGCCTAGCGCCGTCTCGCACGACGGTCATCTCGACGGTTTTTCTGGTGATGGCCTCCTCGCTGGCGTCGGCGAGTGTGAACTCGACGTTTTCGAGCGGATCGCCGTTCTCGTCCTGCTTGAGCACCATGAAGTTGGTGACAAGGGGGTCGCTCAGCTGCGCCGGTCCATCGCTTTCGCGCGATATGACATGAGTGCTGTCGAGGGAGGACCGTGTGAGCCCCGAGCTGCTCGTTGTCCAACAAAGGGGGGAGGAAGACGTCCATGTCAGGTTGGCCCCGGTGCTGTCGGTGTTCTTGTAGCCAAACGGTGCCTGCGTTTCCACCGCGCGGTATGTGCCCCAAGTCAGGCCGCTGAACGAGACGAGCCCGTTCTCGTCTGATGTTGCCGTCTTGCCCTCGACGTTGGTCCAAATGCCGTCGTCTTGTTGCTTTTGCAGCTGGAATACGGCCCCGGGCAGCGCTGCGCCCGTATCGCCGGCAACTTTGGTGAACACCAGGTCGTACAAAAGGCCCTTCACCTGCGGTACCGGGAAATCGATGGTCGAGCTGTTGTTGTAGGTAAGCGTGGCATGTGTGTTCACGTTGGAGACGGTCTCGCTGCCCACCTTTGCGCCGTCTTCCGACAGGCCCGCGCTTGCGCTTGGGTTGAGGCGCACCTTGTACACAAGCTCGGCCGCGTTGAGGTACCAGGTGCTCGTCGTGCCGCCCGACGTGACTGTCTGCGTCTCGGGCGATGCCTTGACCTCCGGTGTCCAGGTGAGCGTCTTCGAGTCGGCATCGTAAGAGGTTGTGCCATCTGCCTGGACGGTCTCGACGAACTCAATGTCGTCGCCCATGACGTCGGTCACGCTATTGAGAGCGGTTTTAACGGCGTCTTGGCGGATGAGCTCCCAAGCTTCCTGAGAGAGGGCGACTTGGTTCGTTCCATCTTTTTTTACATTGACGCCGAAGAGCATGTAATGAGAGTCGTCAATCTTGAGATAGAAAGTCACGTTGTTTGCTTTGGACCAGTAAATCTTGACGTTCTCAGCAAGGGTTTCTCCAGATGGATTTACTATCGTAAAATATGCCGAGTTGACATAGCTTGTCTTTCCGCTGACTTTAACGTCCTTAGCGCCCTCCATGGAGGTGACAATGGTCCCTACCTTCTCGGCATGATTCTTGTTTGACTCGGTTGCCTCGTAGTCAGCCGTTTCAAAGTAGCTGCTAAATGCCGCTTTATAGTCCACTGACAGATACACCAGGAACTCGTTTTCCACGCCCGTGGGCACCACGTTCTTCTGCACGCGAACGGCTCCGTCGGGGGATGCCGTTTTATTGGCGCTGTCGTTGCCCTCGTAGGCGCCACTCTCAACCTGCCATTTGTTTGCCGCGTTTGCAGTAAGACTGGCGAGGTTCTGGTCGTCTGCTGCGCTTTGCGTCGTGACGGTCGGAGTGATGGCGGCGTCAGCGTCGACGTAGGCGAGCACCTCGGTGACGGTGGGTGCACTGAGCACCGCTTGCGCGTACACCACGTTTGCAGCCGTGCCCTCGGGGTTCGCGTCGTCGTTCACGTCGATCAGAAGCTCGTCGCCGTTGTCGGCCATTCCGCCTGCAAGTTGGGGGTTGCCGCTCATATAGGCGGTGCGTGCAGCCTCGCCCTGGTTGGACGATGCATCGGTGCTGTAGGCGGCGAACGTGAGCGTGAAGCCCGACGTGGCGCTCATCTCATCCAGCGTGTAGTTCTGCGGACCCGCCTGCACATGCACGGCAAGCATGGTGCGCCCTGTGCCGTGCCAGTTCTCGGCCATCGTTGCCTGCACGCTCTCTGGGGGCAGTGCAGTGTCCACACCCGCGCCGTTCCAAACGGATCTTGCCGTAACACTTGCAACATCCGCAAACACGCCGGTGGGCAGCAAGATATAGAACGTTCCCTGCGACTGGGGCAGGTAGGTGCCTGTGGCCACAAGGGGGTCGACGTCGGCATATCCGAGGGCTGTCTTTTGCTCCGAGGTAAACGTCGTGGTCTCCAGCAGCTGTGTTTCAAACGTGTAGGTGCCGCGGTCGCTCGTGGCATCGTAGGAGCTATTGGTGTTGGAGAGCGTGAAGGTGGAGCCGGACTGTGTTGCGCTGAGCGCTGCAGCCGAGGTGGAGTCGCCTGTATCTGCGTCTGCGCTGGGGTTGGAAGGCGCCTCGGCCCCCTCGCTGTTGGTCGTGCTTGAGTTTTCGGGAACCTCGTCGCTTGACAACGAGCCGCCCTGGATGCCGCTTTCATTGGCGGCTGGTCCTGAAGCGGCAGCGCTTTCGGCCGAATTCGAGGTCTCGCCGTCTATGCCTTCATCGCCGTCAGACGCGGGGGAGTCATCAATGGCTGGGGTATTCTGTGTGCCTGTTTCGCTTGCACTTGCAGGCTGATCTGCGGCGGTCGATTCGATGACGTTGGGGGTTTCGGCATCGAGCGCGAGCGCGTGGTGCGCGCCGCATGCCAGGGAGCATGCGCACAACGTAGTGATAATCGCCATAACGAGCGTCATGGAGCAGCGCCTTGCCCGAGCCATCTTCGGCCTCCCATAGAAGACAAGTAGGAGTTAATAGTAACTAACATCTAATGCGAGACACGAATTAAAGTCCGTGCAAGGGGCAATTGCAAGCGTTTAGCAAGAAAATTAACTGTGGCGTACTATTTGGAGCGATTAAAGTCATGTTTGGGTGATTGCTCGCCCGAGCTGTCCTAAGGCCGCCGTCTTGCCCTCAACGCTACCCTCGTTTCCCTCTTATGAAGCGAACACTTGCAGCGACGCATGACTTCCCGTACGACTTCTCTACTTGCGAGGGGACGTGCGTGTCTCCCACGTACGCGCCGCGCCGCATGCGGCCTTCTTGTGTCCCACGCCGCGCCACGCCGTGGCGCAGCAGCAGCGAGTCGACGCACAGCCTGGCCGCAGCGCAGGCTCGCAAGAGGTCCTCGAGCAGGTGGCATGCGTAGCGCAGCTCTTCGACCTCGGGGCCCGGGAGCCTTCTGACGAGGTGCTTTAAGGGAGAGGTTTGCCTTGAGGGAAGGAACTGCGATGTGCAAGTTGCGTGAGCGCCCGAGCAGGCCGGCGGGAGGTGTGGCTTAGGGGCAGATATTGCCGCGGTGGGGCAAGCCAGAAGCGAAACGCGAAAGAGCCGGAGTGGTCGGGGCGGTGCCTTGCTTCAGGGCCGAGACAACCTGTCGAGTTGGGGTCGGGGCGACGAAAAGTCCCAAAAGTATGCGCTATAGTTCTTGCCAGTGCGGCACAGTGAAAACGAGCAGGCTGTTTACCTGCGATTATGTAATCCAATAAGACTCATGTACCGTAAGCAGGAACGTTATAGCGCATACTTTTGGCATTTTTGGGATATGGGTGCCTGGCGCAGGGGCGTATGCGGCTATTTGAGGCGAGATATCGCCGCCGCTTATCCCGCCAGTGCCGCGTTTTATGCGACCGGCGCTGCACTAAGAACGCTTGTCCGCCATGCAAAAGGGCACCCTTCTGCGGCTCTGCCACTCGTCTCGTCGGTGAGGCAAGAACCCGTGCTTTTCGGTTTTGTCGTTTGCCGCGCTCCTGCTTGGATGGGTTCTCTTTGGGAAAGCGCAGGGTGTGTTGTCGTTTTTCAGGTGTCTGCTACACTGGGCGGGTGCCCGTAATTCTGCAACGAGGCGATGAGGTGCGGCCCTTGTTCGGCCGTTTTTTCTGCATGCCCGTGCCGTCTTACGATTCGCAGGAGATGCGATGTCATCCAATTCCATTGATTCCGCCAGCGAAACTGCTGTTGCCCCCGCTTCGAACAAGAACGTTTGGATCCAGCGCGGCATTTTGATTGCCGCCATCCTCGTGTTTGTCGCCGTCTATTTCTGTGTGCCGGCGGTGCATGAGTGGGTGGGTTCGGTGTTTACCATGTTTGCCACCGGCGATTTCTCGGCTGCAAGTGAGTTCATGGCGCAGTACGGCCCGGCCGCAGCCGTGGTGTCGTTCTTGCTCATGGTGTTCCAGTCGGTCATCGCTCCCTTGCCTGCCTTCCTCATCACCATCGCCAACGCCAACCTCTTCGGCTGGTGGCAGGGCGCGATCCTGTCGTGGGCAAGTGCCATGGTCGGCGCCGCGCTGTGCTTCTGGATTGCCCGCGTCGTGGGCCGCGAGGCGGTGGAGAGGCTTGCCGGCAAGAACGGCATCCGCCAGATGGAGGAGTTCTTCCAGCGCCATGGCACCCAGAGCGTGCTCATCGCGCGCCTGCTGCCGTTCATGTCGTTTGACTGGGTGAGCTACTTTGCGGGTCTCACCAGCATGAGGTTCTGGTCGTTCTTCTGGGCGACGGGTCTGGGCCAGCTGCCCGCCACCATTGTGTACAGCTACGTGGGTGGCATGCTCACGGGCGGCATGCTCACGGGCGGCGCGAAGCTCCTCATGACGGGCTTGCTTATCCTGTTTGCCCTGGCAATCCTGGTGGTTGTGATTCGCCAGGTGTATACCGAGACGCAGAGGAAGAAGGACGCCGCCCAGGTTGCAGCCTCTTGCGAGCACGCGGCCGGCCTCGCCGCCCAGGCTGCGGCACCCGCCGAGCAGGCGACTATCGCCGCCGCCCAGGTCGCGTCTGCCGCCGAGCAGGCGACTACCACTGCCGTGCAGGCTGCAGCCTCCTGCGAGCGGGCGGCCGGCTCCGCCGCCCAGGTTGCGGCACCCGCCGAGCAGACGACTGCCATCGCCGTGCAGGCCGTCGCTCCTGTCGAGCAGCTGGCTGGCTCCGCCGCCCAGGCCGCGTCTGCCTCCGAGCAGGACTAACCGAGGCTGCAGCCATGTCGCAGGCTCCTCGCCATCACAAGCTTCCGACCATCGAGGCCCCTTCCGTCTCGGTGGTCGTTCCTGTATACAACGAGGCCCGCGTGCTGTCGGCGCTCATCCCGCAACTGCGCAAGCTCGCCGGGCGCTGCGAGCTTGTTGTGGCTGACGGCGGGAGCAGCGACGGTACGCCCGAGGAGCTGGTGCGCGAGTTTCGTGTGTTGGCGACCCCCAAGGGCCGTGCACGCCAGATGAACGAGGGCGCACGCGCGACCTCGGGGGACATCCTCTTCTTCCTGCATGCCGACAGCGTTTTGCCGCCCAGCCCCGTGGACCAGATTCTGCGCGTGGCGCGCACGCATGATGCAGGCTGCTTCGGCATTCGCTTCGACCGGCGCCATCCGGTGCTGTGGTTCTGCTCGTGGATGAGCAACGCGCGGGTGCGGGTTCGCGGCATCGCTTATGGCGACCAGGGCATGTTCATGCGGCGCGAGTTGTTCGAGGAGATGGGCGGCTTTCCCGACCTGCCCATCATGGAGGACCTCCAGCTGAGCCTTGACCTGCGCGCCCGGGGCGTGCGCTTTGGCATGACGCGCGACCGCATCACCACGTCGAGCCGCAGGTTCGGCAGGGGCACGGTGCAGATACTCAAGACCTGGTGCGCCATGGTGCCGCTGCGCAAGATGTACCGCGAGGGCGCGGACATCCAGGAAGTCGCCGCCCGCTATCGAGACATCCGTTAGGAGCAGACCATGCGAAACGCCAAGCTTTGGGCCTTCGTTGGCGTCGCCATCGCACTCTTTGCGCTCAACATGGCATTTGGCTGGTCGGATGCCCTGAGCGGCGCGGACGCCATGGCCACGATGCGCGCGCTGCTGGAGGAGAACGTGCTGGTGGCGGGCCTCGTGTACATGCTCGTGTCCACCGTTGCCTGCGTTGTGCTGATGATGCCCGGCTTCGTGTTCGCCTTGGTGGCGGGTGCCTTGTTCGGCCCCGTATGGGGGACGCTGCTGTGCTGGGCGGCCGTGACGGCGGGTGCGTTGGCGGCATTTGTCGCCGGGCGTTTCTTCCTCAAGGATGCTGTGAAGCCCCTGCTTGCGAAGAGCCCCGCGCTCAACAGGCTGCTCTTCGAGGGAGCCCACAAAAGCGACCTCTACCTGCTTGCCGTGACGCGCCTGGTGCCCGTGTTTCCCTACAACCTGCAGAATTTCGCGTATGGCATCACCGACGTGAGCTTTGGGCACTATGCGCTGTGCTCGGCGGCGTTCCTGTTTCCTGGGACGGCCGCTTACACCGTGGCCGCCGCCGGCCTTGTCAACGAGGGGCAGCGCCTCGTGTGCTTTGCGGTCGCGGCGGTGCTGCTCGCGGTGACCCTGGTGGCGGCGCGCTCTCTCAAGGGGTGCGTGCAAGGACGGGAGCGGAGCGGCCGGACGGATGAGCGGCACGGCCTGCTCAAGAGGCGCGTGCAAGGACGGGAGGGTGAGCAAGCATGAGCTTCGGCATGGCGTTGAGCATGTTCGAAAAAGGGCACTACCCGTTTGCCGCGTATCCGAAGAGCGCCTGCTCAAGTGTGCTGTTTCCCGGATGCAGCATGACGTCGCAGTTTCCACGCACGACTGACGCCCTCGTTGGCCTGTGCCGGCGCATGGGGATGGGCGTGGCGTACGACTGCTGCGCGATGGCAGTCGCGTCGAGCGGGAAGGCCGAGCGTGCGGGGCGCATCCTCGTCCGTATTCGCGAGCGGCTTGAGGGCGTGGGATGCACGGAAGTCGTGTTGGCGTGTCCCAACTGCTATGCGCATATGGCAGACAAGCTGGGCATTCGCTGCGTCTCAATCTACGAGAAGCTCCTGCAGTGGCAAGAGGGGCCGCAGGCCGAGAGGCTCGCGGAACTGCTGGGCACGGAGCGGCCGCGTCTGTGCGGGACCCTGTTCACCCCCTGTCCGGACCGTGCGACGAGGGCATGGGAGTCGCAGGTGCGCATGCTCATGGACATGGGGGAGGTGGAGCGGCTCCGCGGCGTGCCGTGTTGCGGCCTCAAGCCCGCGATTGCGCTGCGGGGTGGGCCCGTCGTGCGCAGGCTCGACGAGGCGATTTTTGCCAAAGCGGCTGGTAGAGTACTCTATACAACCTGCGCGTCATGCGCAGGCCAGTTTGCTCGCATGGGATATGAAGGCAAGGTGCGCCATGTGCTGGGGGCGTTTCTCGGGGTGGACGAGGCTCCCGACTGCGTGCATGCCATTCCCAACCGGGCCCGCAGAAAGTTCGACCGCAACCTCGAGCCGATGGGGGAGGGGCGATGAGCAGCGGGGCGCCCAGGACGGTTTCCGACGGTCGGGCGGACAGTGCGCCGGGCGGCGTGCCGACCTGCAGCCGGATGGGCGGCGTGCCGGCCGATGCGCCGGGCGGCTTGCCGGCTTGCGGCCGGGCGGACAGTGCACCGGGCGGCATGCCGGCCTGCAACCGGGCGAGCGGCGTGCCAGCCTGCGGTCGGGCGGACGGCGCGGTGAGCGGCATGCCGGCCTGCAACCGGGCGAGCGGCGTGCCAGCCTGCGTGTCGAGCGGCTTGCCGGCTTGCGGCTTGCCGATCTGCAACCGGGTGGTCGGCTCGTCAGCCGATGTGCCGACGCTCATCCTCTTTACCCGCGTGCCCAAGGCGGGGCAGGCCAAGACGCGCCTCATCCCGGCCCTTGGCGAGCACGGGGCGGCCGAGTTTCAGTGGCGTCTGCTGGCGCGACTTCTCGAGGAACTTCGACATGGGGCTGAGCAGGGGCTTTGGCGTCTGCGCGTTTACTATTGCGGCACGGAGGGCCTCGAACGCCTGCGGTCGATGGCCGGGGAGGGCGTCGTGTTCGTGGAGCAGGCCGACGGCCCCGACCTGGGCGTGCGGATGTGTGCGGCGCTCGAGCGCGAGTTGGCGGCGGGTGCGCCCGCAGTGGGCCTCATGGGCTCTGACTTGCCTGAGGCGACGACCGGCGTCGTGGCCGAGGCGCTCGGGCTGCTCGAAGACCCTGCGGTCGACGTTTCCCTGTGCCCCGTCGAGGACGGTGGGTACTGGTTTGTGGGACTCAAAAGGCCGTTTCCCCAGTTGTTTGAGGGTACGGTCTATGGCGGCGCAAGTGTGTTCGAAGACGCCCTTGCTGCATGCGCCGCTCATGGCCGCGTGGTTGCCGTAGGTCCCCGCCTGCGCGACGTTGACACGCCCGAGGACCTGGCGTGGTTCGAAGACTGGGCGGCGGGTTCAGGGGCAAGGACTGCCCCGGCGGTCTAACTCGCCGAATCTGAGCGACGGGGGAGCCTGCCGGGGCGCCTCAGCCTGCCGCGAGTCTGCGTTAAGCCTTGCGGTAAAAGTCGTTCCAAATCATCTCGAGGTACTCCTGCGACAGGAACTGCTTGATTTTGGCGAACGTGTCCTCGTTGCGCAGGCCCGGGCCGCCTTCGGTGTAGTCGATGCAGGCCATGGCGCACCAGGTGAGGCCGCGCAGGCAGGTCACGGTGAGGTAGCCGTCGAGCCGCTCGTGCAGGCCCTGCGTGGGGAAGCGCCCGGCAACGGCCTGCTCGTACTCGTTAAGGAAGGCCTCTCGCTGCACGCGGTTGAGAATCGTGCCCGTCTTCCAGTTGGTGGTTGTGGGCACCAGGAAGTGAGACAGGTCCTGCTCGGCCACGCTGAGCAGGGGTTTCTCCCAGTCGATGAGGTAGCTGGGCCGGGTGTCGTCACCGATGAGGAAGTTGTGCGAGTTGAGCTCGGTGTTGGCGATGCAGAGACGCTGCCCTGCAAGCTCGCCCGCATCCTGCGCGATGGCGAATGCCTGCCGCATCATGGCCTCGACGCGCTCCACGACGAAGCCCTCGGCTGCGTGCCAGGTGCGGTACTTCTCAAACATCTGCCGGCATTCCTGGGCGATGCCGAGCAGCGGGTTGGCGGGACAGATGAGAGCCTGTCGGGCCGCGGCCGGCACTTCGATCGCGTGGATGTCGGCCAGGATGCGTGCCGCTTCGGGCATGTCGGTTTGGTATGAAAGGGGGCGTCCGGGCAGGAGCTCCTCAACGCCCACGCCCCAAGGCACGGCCTCGCGGCTTGCGTCGCACCACAGCGCCCGCGGCGTGCGACCGCAGGGTTCGAGCAGGTCAAGTGCGGAAAACTCGTAGGCAATCTGCCTTTCCAGGTGCATTTGGGACACGTGGTTCACGCGCATGACAAGCCGCTCGCTGCGCACGCCGCCGCGCGCCTCGAGCTGGTCGAGCGCCGCCTGGGGTGCTGCGAACCAGTAGTTGACGTTGCACTCTCCCTGGGCGAGGCGATGCAGTTGCGGGGCGGGATCCTCGATCCCCAGGGCGCGGCGCAGCCCCGCACATGTCTCAAGGTAGTGCTGAAGCGCAGCGAGCTCATCCGCCGCCCCTGCCAGCTCATCCGCCGCCCCTGCCAGCTCGCCCGCCGCCCCTGCCAGCTCGCCTACCGTGCCCGCGCCCGTGCGCTCGCCCGTCGCGCCCGCGCATTCAGCTTGCTTGGTCATGCGTCCTTCCTTTCAATGTTGAGCCCTGCAGACCGCACCTGGTCGCTGCGTGTCCGTGCCTCGTCGCTGGCTGGCGTCGCCTTGGTCCCCCCCAATGCATCGCGGATGCGCGTCGCGCGCTCAAAATACCTGCTAGATGCGCTGCAGTGCAACCCTTTGCGCAACCGCCTTTCGCTATCTTACCTGTCGAGGGCCCCAAGCGCCTCGTCTAAGGGCTTGACAGCCGTGACGCCGGCGCGGGTGCGCACCAAAAGCGCGGGGCCGTCTGGAATCGTCGCGGCGACGCGCAGTTTGCGAGCGCTGAACTCGCCGCGCTCAACGGTGCCTTCGATGGCGACCGTGTCCTTGAAGAGCTTGCCTACCGAGTCGGTCGCGGGGTGCAGGAGGATGTCGGCCCCTGTCCCCACTTGCTCGATTGCGCCATGGGCCATGCACACAACCTGGTCGCTCATGGTGACGGCCTCCACCAGGTCGTGCGTTACCATGAGGACCGTGAGGTCGAGCGCGTCGTGAAGCGCAAGGACGAGCTCTCGCATGTCTTCGCGCAGCGACTCGTCGAGGGCGCTGAAAGGCTCGTCCATGAGGACTGCGCGCGGGTTTGCCACCAGGGCGCGCGCAAGTGCCACGCGCTGGCGCTGGCCGCCTGAAATCTCATGCGTGCGCCGTGTCCCCAGGCCTGCGAGCTGCACGTTTTCGAGCATGCGTTGCGCTTGGGCGCGTCGCTGCTCGCGTCCCACGCCGCGCACTTTGAGCGGGAACGCCACGTTGTCGAGCACAGACATGTTTGGGAAGAGCCGCGCGTCTTGGAACACCATCGAGACCCCGCGCTTGTTGGCGGGCAGGTCGTCCACGGCCACCCCGTCGAACAGGACGCGCCCCTCGTCGTGCACAGCCAGGCCGTTCGCCACGCGCAGCAGCGTGGTCTTGCCCGCGCCGCTCTCGCCCAGAATGGAGACGAACGCGCGGTCGGGCACGCTCAGGGTCACGTCGCGCAGCAGCGGCGTGCCCTGCAGTGCCAGGCAGATGTGGTCGAAGTCGATGCGCATGGCAGGTCAGCTTTCGTAATACGCGGTTTCTTCGACCGAGCGCAGCTTGTGAATGAGCAGCTCGAAGACGAGGAAAACCGTCAGGGTGACGGAGATGAAGACGATTCCGTAGGCGCCGGCGATCGTGCGGTCGCCGCCTCCCAGGTACGGGAAGAGCACGAGCGCGAAGGTCCGGACGGCCCCGCCTCCGATGAGCAGGGTGAGGAAGTACTGGGAAAACGAGAGGATATAGCACATGAGCAGGGAGGATGCGATGCCGGGGGCAAGGCCGGGCAGCGTTGCGTGCACAAGCGTGGAGATGCGCCCCGCCCCACAGGTGAGAGACGCCTCCTCCATGCGCCGGCCGGCCGCGTAGGTGACGTCGCACATGATGCTCATCGCGTAGGGCAGCGCCACGATGCTGTGCGCGAGGATCACGCCGCCCACGCTGCGTGCCAGGCCGAGCTTGATGAAGGCGACCTGCACGCCCATGGCGAAGACGGTTCCCGGGATGAGGAACGGCAGCATCGTGGCGAACTCAAAGACGCGCCGGCCTTTCCATGTGTGCAGGCAGATGGCGCGAGCGCCCAGGGTCGCCACGCAGGTGGTGAAGGCCGCGCATGCGATGGCTATGCCGATGGAGAGCCACAGGCTTCCCAGGCCCGTGGCGGAGTCGGCGAGCACCGTCTCAAAGCCGCGTGCGGTGAGGCTGGCGGGCGCAAGGCTCGGCCAGGGCCATGCCGCCGAGACCGACCAGGTTGCAACGATGGCGATGGGAATGAGCACCAAGATGAGGTGAACGGTCAGGTAGACGCGGGCCCAGAAGGTAACCTTGGGGGCCTTGGATCTCCGGGGCTCGTTGGTGCCCTTGGACCCCGGGCGCCCTCTCATTTCGCTACGCATGGGTGCCTCCCGCCTGCCTGCGGTCACGCAGCGCGATGCTTGCGAAGTAGACGATTGCGGCCAGCGAGCACAGAAGCGTCGTGGTGCCGTTGAGCGCCATCGCGTAGCAGCGGTTCACGATGTCGGGGTCTTGGAACTCGATGAAGGCAAGGACCGGCAGCGTTTTGGGCGCGGTGGGACCCAGCAGGAACGGCACCTCATAGCTGCCCAGGGCAAAGACGAACACCACGAGGAAGGCACGCAGGATAGCGCCCGCGCACAGGGGCAGTGTCACCTGCAGGAAGGTCTGGCGAGCGGTGGCACCGCAGGTGCGCGCCGCCTCGCCCAGGCTGCCCGAGATGTGCCCCATGAGGGAGACGGTGCAAAAGGCCAGGTAGGGGATTTCTTTCCAGGCGTACACGAGGATGATGCCCCAACCCGACGGAGCGCCCGTCGCGCTTGAGAAGTCGCTGGGCGTGGCGATGGCGCCCACCAGGTGCAGCAGGCGCGCGACCAGGCCCGACCCGGAGAACGCGAACATGACGGCCATGGCCACGAGGGCATGCATCGTCATGATGGGAACCTGCAGGGCGGCGAGCCGCGCAACGCGGCCCGCCTTGGCTTTGACCAGCATGTATGACAGGGCCACGCCGCCCACGAGCGCAATGATCGACGAGACGAGCGCGAGGTACACGCTGTACAGCAGCGAGGAGAGCAGGTCCTCGCGCGCAAGGATCTGCCCGTAGTATTCGAGCGTGGGGGTGTGCATGTCCAAAAACGGCATGATGCCGAACCCCTGGGCCACCCCGTTTGCCACGCCAAAGATAAACACGCAGGCAAGAAGCGCCGCCGGCAGGGCGAGTAGATAGGGGGCGACGCGGCTGCGCGTCTTCCTTGGCAGAAGGCTCATGGACGCGGCCTACTTGCCGGGCACTTCGTCGTGCCAGATCTTTTCGAGAACAGGGATGACCGGGCCGCAGGCCTCGGCGATGGCGTGCTCGAGCTTCACGTCGAGGGGGAGCTGTGCGCTGCCGAGCTCCATCGCGTCGAAGGCGGCGCGGTCCTCCTTGCTGAGCTTGTCGAGGTCGAGCACCGTGATGCTGCCCAGCGTCTCGTAGCGGGCGAGCTGGTAGTCGGGGCTCAGGACCTCGTTGATTGCGACCATGGCCGCCTCCTTGTGAGGGGCGTTGGCGGCGATCGCCATGTAGTTGGTGTTGCCAACGGTACCCGTGTCAAGCACGAACGACCTGGTCGTGGCCGGAAGCAGGCCGTTGTCCACGTCGGTCTGGGGCTCGCCGTAGCCTGCGTCCATGATCAGCTCTCCGTCGGCGTACATCTGGTGCATGGTGGTGGAGTCGGCCGGGAAGGTCTTGCCCTGCTTCCAGAGATGGGGGTTGAGGGAGCGCAGGTACTCCATGCCGGGGGCGACAATGGCGCGCACCTCGTCCTCGCTGGGCTCGGTCATCGTGGCAAGCTTCTCAAACTCCTCCTGGCCCACGACGCCGGCGATGAGGCAGGAGATGATTGCGGTGCCGGTGAAGTCGCCGGGCTCGGGGTAGGTCACCATGCCGGGATGGTCCTGGCAGAACTGCAGAAAGGTCTCGGGGTCGATGGGCGTCTCGGTCTGGGGGACCTGGGCGCTGTCCACCCAGAACACCATCTGAGCCTTGCCGTAGGGGGCCTCGTATCCCTCGACCGGGGTGCCGAAGTCGTAGGCGATGTCGGCGGCCTCGGTGTCCACGTAGTTCTGCACGTTGGGCAGGTCCTGGGCGAAGGGGCCCCACAGGTAGCCGTTGGCTTTGGCGCTGGCGAAGTTCTCGCCGTTGATCCAGATGAAGTCGATGCTGCCGCCGTCTTCGGTGAGGCCGGCCTGGAACTCGCCGGACAGCTGGGTCAGGATGTTGTTGATGTCCATGCCCACGAGCTCAAGCTCGATGTCGTACTTCTCTTTGAGGCGCGGGGCCAGGGTCTTGGTGATGAGCTCGTTGCGTGGGGCGCTGCCACCCCAGCCGTACCAGGCGACCTTGCTGCCGCGGGCGGCCTCGACGATGGCGTCCCAGTCGGTGGCGTCCTTGCCGAAAGCGTTGGAGGGAAGGGCGGCACCGGAAGCGGCGACGAGCGCGGTGGCGCCGGCCAGCTGCACAAACGAGCGACGGGAGAGCTTGGAGGAAAGCATGTGCAGGTCCTTTCGGTTGGAGCGGTGCGGGTTGAAGAAACGAACCGGGAACGTGTGGGTGTGAGGCATGTGCACATATGCATGTATGCCTATATGTATATGCCATACGGACGCCAGGCGGCCGATGATTCCGGCGCGAGATTGGCGCGCGCATGTGCGAGATGCTTGGACAAATGACGCCGGGGCCGCTCCGATGCGAACGCGAATGACGCGCATGCACGTGCGGGGTGTTCGAACAAGACGCAATGGCCTCGGGAGTCTCGCAATTTGCATGCGCATGCGTGAGACGTTTGACTGGTGAAGGATAAGCGCGAGACCGGGCTGTCGTGCAATCGACGTGCGTGTAGATGCGAGCCGCTTATGCCAGCAATGGAAGAAGTCGTGTCGGTCAAGGCGACCGGTGTGCGTATGCACAAGAGGCTTGGAGCCCACAAGGCATCTTGTCACGGGCGGCTGGCACAATGGGAGCGCATGTACGCACGCGAGGGGCGTGTATGTTCAAGCGCATCGCCGGCGGCCACGCAGAATGGCCGTCTTGGAACATGGAGCGGTCCCCTTTTGCTTGGGACCGCATGCAGAATGCGGCCATTGTAGCAGTGTTGTTGATTTTCGTGATGTTTCAGATGTGGTTCAGCTGTGGTGAGCGGTGCCGTTCGCCCAATGGAGGGGGTTTGCTTTTGACGTTTTGCCGCCGGGGGGCTAAAGTGTGTGCCGCTTTCATTCTGCGAAAGACGGTTGGCCATTCTGCGACGGGTGCACCTACGGGTGACCTGGCCATGTGTTCCCACGTTGTGCGGGAAGCCGTTTTTGCGAGGCAAAATCATCGCTGTACATATATATAAAGCCAGGCGTGCGTTCTGCCGTGCGTCGGTTGGCATGAGACGGCCGCGCTGCGCGCGGTGCGGTTGCTGGTCGTCATATTACCTGCACCGCATGTTGCGCTGTGCATCGGCTAGATTGGCGCGTGCAACGTTGCATGTAGTGTCATGCCGGTCGGCATAACGGTCGTGCTGCGTGCGGTGCGATGACCAGGTGAGGTATGGTCGTGCTGCAGCAATTGCAGCGCAGCTGTCGGTCGCATCGCATGTTCGCTCGCCAGATATTTGCCGCGGTGGGATTGTCCTCGTTTTTTCGCAGGTATGTTTGCACTGCCCGTTCGGTTCCTTGTGTCCCCGTTTATTGGAGGTTATGTACATGAAGAAGGCACTCCTGCTCTCCGGTCTGGTCGCCGTGGCCCTGTCCGCTGGCCTGGCTGGCTGCGGAAACGAGCCCGCCCCCAGCACGACCACGACCGGTGGCGACGCTGCCGCTGTGGAGGTCAAGGAAGTCGAGATGTCCTACATTTCGACCGCCGACCTGAAGGACAACATCGCCAACTCCGAGTACCTCGTGCTCGACGTGCGCAAGGCCGCCGACTTCGAGGCCGGCCACATCCCCGGCGCCGTGAACGCCGACATGGACGCCGCCAAGGACGGCGACAATGAGTCTGGCATCGCCAACATGAAGGCTACTCTGGGCGACCCGGCCAAGGTTGACCAGAAGATCGTCCTGGTCTGCTACTCCGGCAAGCGCTACGCTCAGGCCGGCACCAACGTCCTGGCTGCTCTTGGCGCCAACATGGACAACGTCTATACCCTCGAGGGCGGCATGAAGGCTTGGGACGAGGCTTTCCCCGGCGCTCAGGTTGCCTCCAATGCTGAGGTGAAGGACGTTGAGATGGCCCAGCTCGCCCCCGCTGACCTTGAGGCTGCCCTTGCCGACGGCACCTACCTGGTCGTCGACGTGCGCAAGGCCGCTGACTTCGAGGCCGGCCACATCGCCGGTTCCATCAGCGCCGACATGGACGCTGCCAAGGAGGGCGACGCCCAGGCTGGCGTTGAGACCATGGCTGCCTCCATGCTCGCCCAGTGCGGCGACATCTCCGGCACCGACCAGAAGATCGTCCTGGTCTGCTACTCCGGCAAGCGTTACGCCCAGTGCGCCACCAACTCCCTGGCCGTGCTTGGCGCCAACATGGACAACGTCTACACCCTCGAGGGTGGCATGAAGGCCTGGGAAGAGGCCGGCTACGCCGTCGAGAAGTAAGACCGCGCGCCAATAATCCAACGCCCGCATGCAAGCCCCGCTCCACGGAATCCGCAGCCGTGGGGCGGGGCTTTTGCGTGCGAGGAGGCGGCCGACACGGCCGCGCGGGAGGCAGGACGTGCGGACCCAGCGGAGTGCGAGGCCTGGCGGCGTGTGCGGACCCAGCGGAGTGTGGGGCTTGGCGACGCGCGTGGGACCGGCGGAGTGCGGGGCCTGACGGCGCGCGGGGCCGACGAGGGGCATGCGGGGCCTGGCGGTGAGCGCGTGGCGCGGGGCCTGATGGCGTGCGGGGCGCGCGGGCCTGGCGGTGTGCGCGGGGCGCGGCGGCGTGCGCGGGGCGCGGGGGCCTGGCGGCGCGTACGAAGCCGACGTCGGCAGGCTCTACGCCAGCTGCGCCAACGCGCGCTCCCAGGCCTGGTAGATGTGCTCCATTGCCTGCGCGGGGTCCTTGGGCGCAACCAGGTTGACGTGCGCGGCGGGGACTCCCGGGGCGGCCTTCTCCAGGTAGCCGATGTTGAGCAGGCGCTCGTTGAGGGCGACGTCGTAGGGCACGAGGTCCAAAAGCTCGGGCTCGGCCAGCGCCATGGCGGCCAGCACGTCCCAGGCTACGAATCCGTAGGTGTTCCACCTGCGCTGCCCGCGTTCAAACCAGGGCAGGCACATCTGGCGCAGGAACTCGGCGCCCGGCATGCCTGGGCTTGCGAGGCGGGTGAGGAGCTCGTTGCCGTCGAAGGTGAGCGGCATGCAGTTCCAGGCATCGGCCAGGAGAATGCGCGAGCGCGGTCCCTGGTCGGGTGCCGCCGTTGAGAAGAGGCGGTGCGTCGCCAGGCCGTCCACGGAGAAGTTGAGCTCGTTCATGATGCGTCCGCCTACGACGAGGGTCGAGGTGGTGCCTCCCATGAGGGCGATGCTCGCATAGCCTGCCAGCGTGCCGGGACGCAGGGTCTCGGCGGCGGCCAGGTCGGTGGTAGCGCCAAGCGACAGCAGGCATGCGTTGCTGCCCGAGGACTTGGCGATGAGGCGCGCGGCGGCGCTGGGCTCGCGGTCGGCCGTGCTGGGCATGCCGTAGCGAGGGGCGTCGGCACCGCGCAGAATGGGCACATCGTCGAGCAGGGGGTGCAGCGCGTGGGCGAGTACGTGCGTGGCGCGGTTCGTCAGCTCGGTGGATGCGTTGCCATGTGTGGTGCAGATGGCACGCACGCAAACGCGGCCCTGGCATCCTAGCAGATAGAGCAGGGCCAGGCCGTCGTCTATCTCGCCAGCGGGAATGCCGAGCGTGTTGTCGGTTGCGATGACGATGTCTTTCATGACGAATCCTCCAGGGAAAGGCGGGGGTCTCGGGTCAATGGTACACCGATGGTGGCGCGGCTTCGCACGGCATGCATGCAGGCGGCGTTTTTATGCCTGCCCCTGCCATTCCCGAGCGGCAAATGTTGTACCATGACGTGCGGTTTTAAGACGTTTGCGACGTGTAAGGAGTGAATGCCATGGCAGATGCCACCGAGAACGCCGGCGCCCTGCTCGACGGCCCCGACCCCTCCAAGGTCAACCCGTTCCACATCATTGCGATCGGTGGGGAGAAGGCCGACCTCAAGGCGGTGCGCGAGGCCATCGGCATCAACCAGATCGATCTGGCCAACATGCTCGATGTGACCGTGCGCACCATCAAGCGCTGGGAGCAGATCGGTTGGGAGGAACCGCCGGATTACGTGTGGGAGCAGCTCCAGGAGCTTGTCACAGACCATGAACGCCGCGTGGCCGAGCTTGTCGAGGGCACGATGGCCCAGGCTGCCGCCCATGCTGCCGAGCGCCGCGCCGCAGGTCGCGACCCCTGGATCGTGGAGATTCCCTACTACAAGAACCAGGACCACTACGAGCAGTTCCCGCATCGCAAGCGCAGCCAGCACGCCTGGGGTAACGCCATCTCGCGCCGTGCCGCAGACATCCTGCGCCTGCGCGGCTACACGGTGTACTTCTACTACCCCTCGGCTGACGAGGGCAAGTAACGTAGCCCAACCGACAACGACTGCGACGGCAGCACGCGCCGGCCGCGTTTCCGGAGACATCCGGGGCGCGGCCGGCGCTTTTTTGGCTGGATTGGGCCGTCGTTGAGACAGTGCGGACCGCTTGGGGATGCGCCATGTCCAAAAAGTCCCAAAAGTATGCGTAATAACTCGCTTGCGATGTCGCATCGAAAATGGGCGTTTACATTTTCGCAGGTAGATGCCTTGCCCATTTTGACCGTGACCCCGTCTGCAGTCGCTTGGGGAGTTATAACGCATACTTTTGGCGTTTTCGCGTCAGGGGAGCATGCGAGGGGCGGGAAACGCATGGCAAGGCGTGTGTTGCAATGGGACATGTGGCGCGGTGGGGCGGTTCGCTTCGGGCCGCAGGGTGCTGGGTGCGCGGGCGGGCGCGTGAGAACATGGGAGACAACAGGGAATCCGACTGCGAGGTGAAGGGATCTGACCATGGGCTTCCTCGACAAGCTGTTTGAGAAAAAGTGCTGCGACATTTGCGGCGGCGAGATTGGTCTCATGGGAAACCGCAAGCTCGCCGATGGCAACCTGTGCAAGGAGTGCGCCGCCAAGCTCTCCCCGCTTTTTGACGAGCGTCGACAGAGCACGGTGGAGCAGATCCGCGAGCAGCTTCTCTACCGCGCGGAGAACGAGGGTCGCGTGGCCGCGTTCAACCCCACCCGTACGCTGGGCGCCCGCACGAAGGTGCTCATCGATGACAACGCGGGGGCCATCATTGTGACGGCCTCCTCTCGCTGGCGCGACGTGAATCCCGACGTGATTGCATTCGACCAGGTCACAGGCTGTGCTGCGGAGGTTCGCGAGTTCAAGACCGAGCTGCGCGAGAAGAAGCCCGACGGCACCACGGCGCGCTACGACCCGCCGCGCTACGACATCGAGTACGACGTGTGGGTCGTCGTGAACGTCAACAGCCCCTATTTCGACGAGATTGCCTTCAAGACCAACGACGCGCGCCTTGAGAGTCGCGTCTGCGACGCCTATCGCGCTGCCGTGCGCGAGGCCGACGGCATCCGCGACGCGCTTGCCAGCATTTGGGAAGACGCCCATGAGGGGCTCGACGCAAGCGGCGTGTTTGGCATGCGCCTGGCCGATCTCGATGCCGAGCGTCGCAACGAGGTGGCGGCCAATGCCGCAATGAGGATGGCGACCGCCGCGCGGGTCGCGCCTGGCGTTCCCGGGTCTTGCCCGCCGATGCCGCCTCAGGGTGGGTATGCAGGCATTCCCGTGCCACCCCAAGGTGTGGGCTACGTGGCCGGTGCGGTGAATCCAGGCTATCCGGTGGCCGCTTCCGTGCCGCCCCAGGGTGCAGACCGCATGCCCGTGTCCGGCGGCTATGCTGCCCCAGCGCCCCAGGCAGCTGCCTCTGCACCCAGGTCCGGCGGCCGCAGCGCGGTGCCGCCCCAGCCCCAGGCTCCCGGGCGCGTGCCCGGCGCAGCCGAGGGTGCCGCGTGGTTCTGCCCGGCGTGTGGGGCGCGCTGCACGGAGAGGTTCTGCCCCTCCTGCGGCCACGAGAGGCCGTAACGGCCAAGTAATGGCCGGGCGGTGGTAAGCCCAACCGGTCTCATCGAACGCGTTTTCTGCCCACGTCGTCGCAATGGGAAAGCGCCGTGCAGTCCACGTGTTCATCGGTTTCTCAGAAGTATCGCGGGTGGCGGCAGGCAAACTGCCTGGCTCGTCGCCCGCACAACAAAGCCCGCGCAGGAAGCGGCCAACCGGTCCTTCCCGCGCGGGCTTTTTGCTTGCGAAGCGTTGTCTGCAATTGCGCAGGTGGAAGAGACGTTCTTGCCTGTGTCGTGCGTCTACAGATGGGTGCAAGGCTTGCGCCCGGGCGGTTTTGGGTCTCCCGAAGGACTGTCCAATCATGCACCCCTTCGTCAAGAGGTGAATAAGGATAGGCCCCTTAGAGCGTGTCTTGAACCGCGTAATGGGTCGACAGTCTTCAATCCTGCTGGTTTGTGTAACCCCGTGTTTGCTTCACGCCTGCGTCCCGAACCTTTGGGCATCGCGCTGAGGGTCGCCTTGCATCCGTGGCGTTTTGCCTGCTAGTGCTTGAGGTTCGGGACGATGCTGCCATCGGCCACGGCGTTCACGGCCAGGCGCAGGATGGAGTCGTAGCCGGTCTTGGCCAGAATCTCGGAAACGTGGCGCTTCACGGTGCCCTCCGACAGGCACAGTTCGTTGGCGATCTCCTTGCGGCTCTTCGCCTCGCACACGAGGCGCAGGATGTCCATCTCCGTCTCGTTGAGGGAGTCGATGCCGGTGGGAGTCGCGCCTGCCCCGCGCGGGAAGGTCGCATAGCCTTCGCAGGTCGCGCGCATGACGCCCAGCAGTTCCGCCGTGCCGATGTTCTTGTAGACGAAGCTGTCGGCGCCTGCGGCGCGCGCCTGTTCGGCAAAGGTCACCTCGGGCAGGCCGGTCATCACCACGACGCGCACGCCGGGCAGGGCCTCCTTGATGGCGCGCGTGGCCGTGATGCCGCTGCGGCCGCCCTGCGTGCACACGTCCATGAGCACGAGGTCGGCGCTTTGGCGACGCGCCAGGTCGAGCGCCTGCTCGGCGTCGGGCGTCTTGCCCACAACCTGCATGTCGTCTTGGGCGTCGATGGCGAGCGCGAGGGAGTCGCGCAGCATCGCTTGGTCTTCGACGATAACCACCCTCATTGCGGTACCTCTCAAATCTCGTGCGTATCGTTTGCCCCATAGGGGCTGTCGTCTGCTATGTCGTTCACCGTGTTGCCGCCGCCATTGCCGGCCACGACAGGCGCGCTCACGCGAACCATGAACGGAGGGCCCGCCTCGACCTCGAACGTCGCGCCCAGCGCCTCGCATGCCGCACGCATGCCCGCAAGGCCGCCACCCGGCACAATGGCTTTCGTGCACGGTGCGCCGTCATTTGACACAGCAAGGATATACCAGACGTTACGTTCCCGGGCAACAGGGTTTTGGTCGCTCGCATCATATGCTAGCTGGCCTGTCTGCACGATGTCGTCGTGCGAGTCCATGGCTACCCACACGTGGTGGGCACGCGCATGACGCACCGCGTTGGTGGCGCACTCGCGGACCACCTGGGTGAAGAGGCCGGCCACGGCGGGGTCGTCGGGCAGCTCGCCTTGGGTGTGGACCTCGACGCCTACGAGCGAGAACGCCTCAACCACCGCCGCGAGCTCAGTGGCGGCGTCGGGCCCCCTCGTCGCGTGCAGCTCTTCCGAGATGCCCTCGATAAGCTGCGCGACTTGCTCGAACGCTTGGTTGTCGGCTCCGTCTTCCAGATAGCGGTGAAGGATTGAGAGGCGCTGCCCAATCACGTCGTGCACCTTGGAGCGCATGACGGTGAAGGCCTCGTTGCGCGCGACCTCGTGGATGTCGGCGAGTGAGGCGCGAAGCTCCAGACCCGCCTGCTCAAGAGCGTCGGCAGCCTGTTCGAGCTGGTCGGAGGCGCGTGCCTGCTCGGTGATGTCGAGGGCGACGATCCAGCGGCAGGGCTGCCCGTGCAGCTTGAGCGAGCCAAACTGGAACAGACAGGTCTTGTCCGGCCCCGCCTGCACGCGAAGCCCCTCGGCAAGCTCGGCGTCGCCGCCTTCGCCTCGTTGCGCGCGCTCCCTCAGGTTGCGCCCGATTCCACTCAGGTCTGCCAGGTCGCAGGGCAGTCCCAGCGCCGACAGATACGACCTCATGGTGTCGTTCGTGAAGAGCACGCGTCCGTCGACTCCCGTGCATAGCACGCCCACCGGCAGCGTGTGCACGGCCTGCGCCATGGTATCGCGCGCCGGCGTGGCGTCTCTCAGGAGCCTGTCGTTGGCCAGGGCACAGGCGGCGTGGCTTGCGAACACTGCCGCGTCGAGCGTCACGGCCCATCCCCACCACACACCGAGGGCGTCCAGGGCGAAGGGAAGCATGCAGCATGCGCACACCGCCTCGACGATGAACCGCAGGCGATGGCGGGGTATGCGGACGAACAGGTATACGCCAAAGGCGAGCACGCCGAAATACGTCACCCAGGCGAGTGCCCTCATTGGCTGCTCAAGCCCTGGGGGGAAGCCCTGCATGATGCTGCGGGCCGCGCAGAAGCCCAGGAACGCATGACCGATGAGGCCGCACTCGTACACGACCGCCACGCGCGGCATGACGCGCCAGCATATGAGGCGCGACACGTGCAGAGTCTGGGCCATGGCGATGAGGAAGAAGACTGCCTCAAGCGCAAGGGCAGCAGCGGGGTGCAGCAGCACGTCGAAGGACATCACGGCAGCCTCCTCTCAAGGAGGATGATTGCGTTGAGGGAGTCGTCCTCGCTGGTCACCTCGGCGCTCAGCACGCACGGCGCGGCCTCCCGCAGGGAGCGGGCAAGCTCATCAGGGTCGAAGGCCTGGCTGCGGGCACGCCCTTCCTCGCCCATCTCAAGCGACACGCGAACCTCGATGGCCGCACCCGAGGGGGCTTCTCCGATTACAAAGAGTGCCGAGGCCTCGCTGCGTGCCGCGCAGGCCATGGCGCATGCATGCAGACAGTCGAAAAGGGCGCTCGCCACAGGGGCGCTCACGGGACGCTCGAGGTTGGTCATGCACAGGCACGGCACGCCCGCTGCCCGCAGGTCGGCGCCGAGCTCGGCCGCCATAAGCCCGAGGGCCTCGGTGCTCAGGGGCCGGCCTTCCTGCTCACCCAGGACGAGGGCACCCTTGCGCTTGCAGTAGGCGAGGAGCACCCGCAGCTGCGCTAGCAGCGACGTGCGATGCAGCCCCTCGGGGGAGAGCGGGCTGGCCGAGCCGCCTGCGTCGCCGCACTCCCTCAGCATGTCGAGAAGCCCGCCCATGTGGACGAGGGCGTTTGCCAGGCTGCGCTCGACCTCGTCGGCCAGGGCGCCCTCTGCCTGCTGGGCATGAAGGCGCCGCTGCACTGTGAGGTTGCGTTCGAGCAGCTCGTTGTAGGACGCGAGCTCGCTTTTGCGTTGTTCCAGCTGACGGTTGCGCATATCGGCGTCGCTGACGTCGGCTGAGAACAGCGCCACGCCGCCCGACAGCCGATAGGCGGCGAACACACGATGGGGGCAGTCGCTGACGCGAAACATCGTTTGTTGGGTCTGCGTGCGTTGCGCGAAGCGCACCACCTCTTGCTGCACCGAGGGGGGCAGGGGCAGCGCCGCGTCGGTCGCAAAGGCCACGCGTCCGTCGCGTCCGAGCACCTTGAGGTCGAGCGGCAGACGTCGGAAGGCCTCACTGTAGTCGCGATACGAGGGGAAAAGGCCTGTGGCCAGGCATGTTTCGAACGCGACGAGAGCCACGATGGAGTACACGAGCGCGAGGTTGGTGGCGCGAACGGCCTCGACCTCAAGAATATAGAGCGCGCAGTAGATGGACCCCACGCCTAGGACGGCCCCCACAAGGGGAAGCAACCTGCGCAGGCGGCGACTGCCTGCCAGGTAGGCAACGACGAAGAAGGCGATGACTTTGCCTGCGGTCCACACCATAACGGCCCAGTACCCAGGGCCATATGTGTAGTTGCTCGACCACTTTGGATCGGCAAGGTCGAACTGGAATGCCTGGAAATGAAGGCTGTTGGTGAGCACGGTCAGGATGAGGGCCACATCGACGGCAATCACATAGCGGCGAAGCATGCGTGTGGCGGGCGTGGCGTCGAGCGCGGCGGCGCGAATGATGCTGAAGAGTCCCAGCGAGGGCACGCTGAGCATGGGGATGTAGTAGCAATACCACATGAAGCTCGCGGCGGTGGGGCTGTTTGTGTCGTATTTTACCAGCACCAGCAGAATCCAGGCTGCAAGGAGCCCGGCGGCTATGCACAGGTTGCGTGCGATGGCGGCGTCTGAGCAACGGCGACGCACCCAAGGTGCCCATGCGGCCAGCGTTGCCCCCACGCCAATCGAGAGTATGGCGCGATACCAGCTGCGTACTGAGGGAATCCCCACATTCGCCGGTGCGGCGGCCGAAAATGCCTGGATAAGCGCGATACCGGCTATGATTACCAGCGCAAATGCCATGCCGATGGCCCCCGCGTGGTTTGCATGCGTGCCGAGGGCGTCTTGACGCGGCTCTTTGTTTTTCCCGGTCATCGGCCCCCTCCGGATTGTACGGCGAATTCGCTCGTCTGCTTTGCGGTGCGCGGCGGTGCCGAGCCGCCTTGCGTGTTGAGGCAATCCTACTAGAAGTGAAGCCGTGCGGTCGAGTGGGCGCGGGTTTTATGGGACACAGGGTGCTGTTTGCACAAGGGGGTGTGCCGTACCATGACTATGGAAGCAAGGCGCCCGCGACGAGGTCGGGACGTGAGCCGCTGCGGAGGTACCGCGCGGCAGCTGCGTCAAAGCGCCGCAGCAAACAAGGAGGCTACCATGCGTACTAGCAAACGAATCGGCAGCGTCGTCCTCGCCGGTACCCTGCTCTTCACCCTTGGCTTTGGGCAGCTTGCCTTTGCCGAGACGACCACCGCCGCCCCGGCCGAGCCCACCGGCGCCACCGAGGTCGCGTCTTCGGTCCTTTCCCTTAAGACCGTGAGCGCCTATGGCGTGACTTTCCAGGTCAGCGAGGCCTGGCAGACCATGGAGGACCCCGACAGCATGTCGGTCGCCTACATGGCCGAGGACTTCGAGAGCTTTGTTCAGGTTCAAGTGTCCGATGCGGATGAGTCTGCTGAGCTCGATGAGCTTGCGGCCAACCCTGAGGCCTTCTTCGGCTCCGATGAGGAGGACATCGAGGTTGGCACTGTTCGTCGCTATGAGCTCGACGGCGCCCAGGCGATATACGTGAACTTCGCGGGCACCGACGGCGCGCAGCGTGAGGTTGGCGGGTACATACTGGCCCTGTGCACCCCCGAGAAGAGCGCCGTCGTGACCGCCGTTTGGGGTGCCGATGTCGCAGAGGATGAGATTTGGGCGCTCGAGCAGACGGGCCGCAGCCTGATGCTCGCAGGCGAGGAAGAGGTGTTCATGCTCGACGGCCCGGGCATGGTCGGCTCCGATTCCTCTGCCTCGGATACGGCCGAGCCTGCCACTGAGCCCACCCCCGAGCCGGCAAAGCCCGAGCCTGCTGCTCCGGCTGACGGCGCCAGCGTGACCTTCGAGGTGCCTGGCTGGGAGATTACTGCAAGCACTGATCCTGCCACCTTTGTGCGCGCGACCGTTGAGAGCTACGACGACTCCGTCAACGGCAAGGAGGCCATCGGCGTGCCCGTCACGCTGAAGAACCTGAAGTCCGAGTCGGCCTCCCCGTTCTGGACCCTCAACATCACACTCTATGGTCCTCGTGGCGTGGCCCAGGGCAGCGGCAGCATGTCGTCGGCCGGCTGGTACTTCGACGACTCGATTGAGAACGCCGCGAACATGCGCGCCGGTGCCACCAACGAACTCTATGTGTACTTCTACGACGAGGGCGAGGGCGAGTACGTCGCCGAGATCAGCGCCTGGGACGAGAACTACAACACCATCAAGGAAGAAGTCTCCGTCGTGGTGACGAAGTAGCAGGGGTTTCCCGAAACGTCTGTGGAATTGACATAGCGTCCGCGTAGCCCGGGCGGCCAGCTTGCCTTGCGAGCTTGGTCGCCCGGGCTTTTGCGTGTACTGTGGGTGTGTTCGTGCGTGAACGCGCGAGGAAGAGACCGCCGGCTCCATACTTCGCGTGCTTGTTTGTGGGGTTGCCCGGCGTGCGATTGCCTGGTCTTGCGTGACCACAACAACAAAAAGCGCCGTCTCACCAGGTGAGACGGCGCTTGAAAATTCACTGGAGCGGACTACGGGACTCGAACCCGCGACCCCAACCTTGGCAAGGTTGTGCTCTACCAACTGAGCCAAGTCCGCTTGTGCGAAGGGATATACTGAAGGAAAGCGCTCCTTTACGCAAGTCCTATCACAATGTGTACACAAATATGTTTGAACCCCCGCTGGAATGCCCACGTGCCCGTGCGTCCACGTTCCCATGAAGCCGGTTGATTCACGGTCAATTGCTACGCGGACATTTCAATCAGTTAGGTGTCAAATAAAAACAGAAGTTTGACGATACTAAGTGGGCTTTTTTTCGACGTCTAGCTGGTATAAACTACTCTATTTCTAGTATTTATTCGCAAGTAGGCACGCGGGGCGGGAAGGGACGACATAGCGACATGAGCGACATGCTTGTCGCGGGCAACGTCGACCTTCTCGGTCCGGAGGCCGTTGCTCGCCTTGTGCAGGATCATAGGCTGGTCGTTGCGCACACACTGCAGCAGGCCGCATGTGCATGCGTGGTCGACGACAAGACGTGCGCCTACGAGGTTGCCCGCGACTCCGAGGCCCTCTCCAGGCTGTTCGACATCTATTCATTCGACACGGTCGTGTATGTCTCCGGCTTTGCCGACGCGGGCACGGGTCTTCCTGGCGAGCAAGACCTGCTGGTAGATGTGACCCGGTCTGCCTGCGCTGCCAGCGTAAGCAAGTTCATCTATCTCACGGGGCTGGAATACGCCCCCGACGCACGTCAGGGCTGGCGTGCGGAAGACGACGCGGCCTTCTCCGGCTTTTCCACGCAGACGATGTTGCGGGCCGCCCAGCAGCAGGAGCTTTGCCGCTGCATGCTTGAGGCGAGTGGCTGTAGGCTTGTGGTGCTGCACCTGCCGTTTTTGGCCGAACCCCTGGCTCAAACGGGATTCCTCACGGGACTTTTTGCCCGCATCGCACACAAGGAGCAGGTCTGCCTGCCCTTCGATGCCTCCGATGCGCTCGATCTGCTTTCTCCCCGCGACCTTGGGGCACTTCTTGTCCAGGTCGCCGAGGAGCCACACGATGAGAACGCCTCCTATGAGGCGAGCAGCGGGTATGCCCATACCTGGGGCGACCTTGCAGCGCGCCTGACCGCCTGCGCGGCGGCTGCGGGGTCGTGCACGTGCACCGACCCTGCCCACGCGGTGCCCTCTCCCCACGGGCCCGCCTATCCCGATGGGCTGCGTCGCATGTACGGCTGGATTCCCTTCGATGACGCCCTGGGACAGGTGCCCGCCCTCTATGAAACCTGGCTTGCGCATCGTCGCGCAGAGGAGAAGCCCGGCCTTTTCGAACGCCTGCGCAATGCGGTCAGCCGGCTAGGGCTGCTCAAATATGTCGAGCTTGCGGTGCTTTTCGTTATCGTTCAACTTGTCAACGACGCGTTGGGCGCAAACATCTACTACCGCTTCGTCGACCTGCGGCTGCTCTTCGTGGTGCTCATGGGGTGCATGCACGGCATGCGCCTGGGCCTGCTCGCGGCCCTTTTTGCGTGCGCATCGATCCTGTGGTCATACGTGGGACAAGGCTCCGACATCTCCAGCATTGTCGTGCGTGTGGAGAACTGGCTGCCGTTTGCCCTCTACGCCCTTACCGGTGCGGTGTGCGGTTACGTGAGCGACAAGAAGGATGCCGATGTGGCCTTCGCCCGCGAGGAGTACCGGGTCCTGCGCGAGAAGTACCTCTTCTTGAACGAGGTTTACACCAACACGGTGGAGAACAAAAGCCGTTTCAAGCGTCAGATCATCGGCTTTCAGGATAGCTTCGGCCGCATTTTCGCGGTGGTGCAGCATCTCGACGATGTGCTGCCCCAAAAGCTCTTCCTCAAGGCGCTCGAGGCCCTCGAGGACGTGCTGCACAACCGTTCCATCGCTCTGTACAGCGTCGATCGCAACCAGCGGTTCTGTAGGCTGATGTCGTGCTCTCGCCCCATGCGTCCTCGGCTTGCCAAGTCCGTTGACCTGCAGCAGTGGGCCATGTCCTGGGATGAGCTGAACCGCGGGCGCGTCTGGCGCAACCTCGGCCTGGATCCGGCGCTTCCCAGCTACGCTTGCGGGTCGTTTGTCGACGGCAAACTGCGCGTCATCGTGTGCGTCTGGCAGGCTCAGCCCGACCAGCTCGACATGGGATACGCCAACCTCATCCGTGTCATGTGCGGCCTGCTTGAGATGTCGTTCAAACGCGCCGAGCAGTATACGGAGCTTGCACGCTCGCAGCGCTGCTTTGTAGGGACCGACGTGTTGCATGAGGAGTCGTTTGACCAGCTTGTGCAGGCCCAAGTCGAGATGGGCGAGAAGGGCGTGGCCGACTTTTTGCTGCTGCGTTTCCCGGGGCTGGACCCCGAGCAGGCCCAGGCGCGCCTTGTGCCGCTTCTGCGCGCGACCGACGAGGTGGGCATGGGGGCAGACGGTTGCGTTTGCGCCTTGCTGCGTCAGGCAAACCGGGACGTGCTGCACATTGTGGGCCCGCGTTTTGAGGGTGCTAGCCTCGCCTTCGAAGTCATAGCGGGGTGACGGGCGTGGCCGATATCTTGATTCCCGTTTGCCTGGTTGTGCATGTGTTTGCCTGCGTTGTTGTTGGTCTGCTCATGGCCAGCGGTTTTCTCAAGACGCGCATGAGCTGCCTGCCGATCATGGCGTTCGTACCTGTGTTTGGCGCTGTGGCGCTCTTTTTCCATGAGCGGGCCTTGCGATCGGGTGCGCAGCCCTGCGACGACTTCGAGCTTGAGGAGCTGCGTGTCAACGACGCCGTGTACAAGAGCATCGTCGTGGAGCCGGCCGCGCAGGCCTCAGAGGCGGTGCCGCTGCGCGAGGCCCTGCTGGTCAACGACCCCGCAACGCGGCGCAGGCTCATCATGGACGTGCTGTATGACGACGCCTCAGCCCAGCCCCATGCCCTGCGTGCCGCCCGTTCAAACGACGACGCCGAGGTGGTGCATTACGCGACGACCGCCCTGGTGGAGCTTCAGAAGACCTACGACGACCGCATGCAGCGGGCGCGTGCGGCATGCCAGGCCGATGCCCACGATGTCGCGGCCGCTCGCGATTTGGCGAGCGTTTTGGGCACCTATATCGAGAGCGGCCTGCTCGAAGGCATGATGCTTACCTCCACGCGTACCGAGTACGCACGTGTGCTCGAGGCGCTGCTCGCGCTTATTTCGCCCGACGGCGAGGAGGCCCTCGGTGTGTGCTGGCAGTCGTTCTTAAACGCCCAGGCACGAGACGAGGTCGGCGACATGGAGCGCATGGCCGAGCATACCGTTGCTGTTTGGCCCAGGCGTGAGGACGGCTATCTCATGCAGTTGCACACTGCTGCGGCGAAAGAGGACCGAGCAGGTATCGATCGAGCGCTTGAAAAGCTACAGCGAAGCGATGTCAGAATTACGGCCCGCGGCAGGCGTGATATCTCGTATTGGAGGAGGGACGACCATGCAAAAGACTGACGGCGCAGGCCTGCGCTACGGCAAGCTCATCGGCATCTTTGTGGCGTTTATGCTCATGGCCGTTGTTCTCATCTTCCAGCAGGGCGACAAGGTGGGCGTGGGCCATGCCAGTACGCTCGACCTGCTCGATGCCTCGCAGGTTGCCCAGGGAGGCCATGTGGCTGCCTCGGGGTGCCTGGCGCTGTACGACTCAGACCAGGTGGCGTCTGCCGATGCGCTTGACGATGTCGAGGCGATGTTCGACCAGACAAGCGTCGAGGCCGACCTGGTCGATCTGGCCAAGCAGGAGCTGCCAGATTTGACAGGCTATCAAAAAGTGGTTCTCACGGTGAGCGACCTGTCATGTTTGGGGCAGAGCGCGGCCGACCTTGTGGCCTGGGTGCGTGACGGCGGTCAGCTTATGATGTACCTGCCGCCTGAATCCAATGGGTTTTTCCAGACGTTCGCCCAACAGTTCGGCGTGCAGGAAGTGGGGACTAGCTGGTACGAGACGCCGGGCATTCGTTTTACCTCCGACCTTATGCTCGGCGGCCGCGCGCATGACTTTGCTCTCACCGACCCCTATGAGTCATCGCTTATCGTCTCGCTTTCAAAGGATTGCACGGTGCATGCCGTGACAGCCGACGAGCGTGAACTGCCTCTTATTTGGGAGTACCCCAATGGCGAGGGCCGGGTCGTCTTCTGCAACCTCGGCTTTAGCGAAAAAGGCGTGCGCGGCATCTATGCGCAGGCATTTGGCCTGCTTGGAGACGCGTTTGCCTGGCCGGTTATCGATGGCAGCGCCTTTTATCTCGACGACTTCCCCTCTCCTGTGCCCGGCGGGTCGGGCGAGTACATCGAGCGCGACTACAACACCTCGGTTAGCAGTTTCTACACCGACGTGTGGTGGCCCGACCTCACGCGCCTGATCAAGAAATATGGCATCGCCTTTACCGGACTTGTCATCGAGGACTACAACGACAATGTGGACGCGCCGTTCGAAACCAACACGGACACCTCGCGCTTCGAATACTTTGCCGGAGAGCTTCTGCGCTTGGGCGGTGAGCTGGGCATCCATGGATACAACCACATTCCGCTCGTCGATGAGGGCGGACTTGAGGACAACAGCGGCTATGTGACGGGCACCTATGAGCGGGAATATCAGGGCTATCATTACTGGCCCTCGCTGGACGACATGCTGGTCGCCCTCCAGGAGCTGCGCGACTTTTGCGACAGGGTGTTCCCCGGCAACGACATCAGTGTGTACGTGCCGCCTTCGAACATTCTGTCTCCCGCCGGACGCCAGGCCCTTGTGGAGGGCGCCTTCGCAATCCGCGTCATTGCGAGTATCTATCTCCCTAGCGTCACCAACATCGAATGGACTCAGGAGTTCGGCGTAGACGACGATGGCGTCGTGAACACCCCACGCATCATCTCGGGAGGTCAAATCGACGACTATATGCAGCTCTGCGCGCTCTCGGAACTCAACCTGCATTTTGTGAACTCGCACTTCATGCACCCTGACGACATGCTCGATCCCGACCGTGGCGCCAAAGAGGGCTGGCAGAGCGCTTTTGACAATCTGAACGGCTATATGGGGTGGCTCTACGGGTCGGCCCCTCAAATCCGCAACCTCACGGGTTCGGAGATGGGGGCTGCCGTGCAGCGCTGGTACGATGCCGCCGTTACCACGGACAACTCCGACGATGTCCTTACGCTCACGCTTGAGGGCCTGCACGACGAGGCTTACCTCTTCGTGCGTTCGCATGACGCGCTTGTGTGCGGGCAGGTCGAGGGCGGAAGCGTCGAGCAGCTCGACGGGAGCCTCTACCTCGTACGCGCCACGGCGACCAATGTGCGCATCCCCAAGGAGGGCGCATGAGAATCTGTATCGTCCTTGAGGGTTGCTACCCCTATGTGACCGGCGGCGTCTCTTCATGGACCCACAGCCTCATCAGGTCGTTTCCCCAGCATGAGTTCGTGCTGTGGTGCATAGGAGCCGACAGCGCCGACCGCGGCAAATACGTCTACGAGCTGCCTGACAACGTGGTGGAGATACACGAGGTTTTCCTCAACGACGCGCTCAAAGGCACGCCGGGGCGCAAGCGTGCTCGCTTTACCCCCGAGCAGAAGCAGGCGCTGTCCGATTTCGTGCACTGCGCCTCGCCTGATTGGGACGTGCTGTTTGCCACGATGCGTCAGAAGGGCATGACGCCCATGGGCTTCCTCATGAGCGAGACGTTCCTCGATCTTATGACCGACATCTGCCGGCGGGACTACCCGTACACGGCGTTCTCCGACATGTTCCATACGCTGCGCTCGATGTTGCTCCCTGTGCTCTTCCTCATGTGCCAGAAGGTGCCCAAGGCCGACGTCTACCACACCATCGCCGCAGGTTACAGCGGTGTTTTGGCGTGCCTGGGCGGCTCTGTCAACCAGGCGCCAGTTATGCTCAGCGAGCACGGCATCTACTCGCGCGAGCGCGAGGAGGAAATTATTCGCGCGACGTGGGTGCTGCCCGCGTTCAAGCGTCTGTGGGTGCGTTTCTTCTTCATGCTGTCCCGTGCGATCTATGACCGGGCAAGCGTGGTGACGAGCCTTTTTGGCAACGCCCGCAAGGCGCAGATCGAGCTGGGATGCGACCCCTCGAAGTGCCGCATCACGCCCAACGGCGTGAATGTCGAGAAGTTTGGCGCGGTGCCTCCCAAAGAGCCCGACGGTTGGGTTGACATCGGCGCCATTGTGCGCATCGCACCCATCAAAGACGTCAAGACGCTGTTGTATGCGTTTGCCGAGGTCAAGCATTACGTGAACAACGCCCGCCTGCATGTGATTGGCCCGGAGGACGACAAGGAATACGCTCAGGAATGCTACGAGCTGGCACGTCAGCTCGACCTGCAGGACGTGCTTTTTACCGGTCGCGTCGACACGGCACAATACCTGTCCAAGATTGACTTCACGGTGCTCACGAGTATCTCGGAGGGCCAACCGCTTTCGGTGCTTGAGTCGTTTGCGGCGGGAAGGCCCTGCGTGCTCACCGATGTGGGATGTTGCCGCGAGCTCCTCGACGGCGGCGAGGGCGACGACTTGGGCTGCGCGGGCTTTTGCGTGGAGCCCATGAACCGCATGGCGCTCGCGTCGGCCTTGGAGCGCATGTGCGCCGATGCCGACGAGCGGCGTGCTATGGGCGAGATTGGCCGCAAACGCGCCTGCACCTACTATCGCCAGGAGCAGATGGTCACCACCTATACGGCTCTTTACCAGGAGGTGGTCTCCTCATGGCAGGCATAGGATTCAGCCTCAAGAAGCTCTTTGCGCGCAAGGGCCTGTTCGGCCTGTGCCAGGCGTACGGATATGCCGGCCTCATCTGTGCCGGTCCCATGATCTTGGGCATCCTGCTGCTGCTGGGCGTGAGCGCGGCGGCGGGCCTTGCGGGCATGGCACGCCACGACGGCGAGCTTCTCAACTCGATGATCACGTATTGCCTGCTTGTGGCCCTCACCATGACGAGCGTCTTCAACATGGTAAACACCCGGTATGTGTCGGACATGATCTACCAGGGCAAACTGGAACGCGTCATGCCCAGCTTCCATGGGTGCCTGCTGGTGATGCTGCCTATGGGGTGCGTGCTGTGGGGCGTGTTCCTGCATTTCTCGGGGGTTGCCATGCTCTACCGCGTGATGTGCATGTGGTTTGCCGCCACCCTCATGGTCGTGTGGATGCAGATGAACTACCTCAACGCGCTCAAGGACTACAAGGCGCTCGTGGGCGATTTCGCAGTGTCGCTTGCGGTGGGTGCCATGTTGGCGGCGTTGTTGCTCGTGCTGCGCGCAGTGAGTGTCGCTACGCTCTTCGGCGCGGTCATCGTCTCATACGGCCTGCTCATGGCGCTCTACTATCGCAGGCTCATCGAATATTTCCCCAAGAGTGAGGGCAGCTGCCTGCTGTTTCTTGCATGGTTCGAGCGGTTTGGCATGCTGACGTTCTCGGGCATCTTCGTAAACCTGGGCCTGTTCGCCCATCTTGTCATCATGTACTACGGGCCAGTGAGTGTGCAGGTGGAGGGGCTGTTTCGAGGAGCGCCCGTCTACGACGTGGCGGCGCTGTGCGCGTTTCTGTCCATCCTCATCACCACGGTGAACTTCGTGACGTCGGTGGAGACGAACTTCTACCCGCGCTACCACACCTACTACAGCCTCTTTAACGACGAGGGGGCCATCCGCGACATTGACCAGGCTGAGCGCGAGATGCTCGAGGTGCTGCGCCGGGAGCTCGAGTACAACGGCTTCAAGCAGCTATTTTGCACAATCATCTTCGTGGTGTTCGGGTCGTTCGTGCTTAACGCGCTGCCGCTTGGTTTCAGCGAAACCTCAATCGCCGCCTTTCGCATTTTGTGCGTGGGGTATGGTCTGTATGCGTTGGCGAACACGCTGATGCTCGTACTGCTTTATTTTGAGGACTATTTGGGAGCGCTGCTGTCCACGGGGGCGTTTGCGCTCGTGAGCATTGCGGGCACCGTGGCACAGCTCGCGCTTTTCGAAACGGAACACCTGGGCGTCGGCTTTCTTTTGGGAGGGGCCGCGTTCTATCTGATTGCATATGGGCGCCTCGAGTGGTACACCAGGCACCTTCCGTATTTCCTGCTTGGCCGGCAGGCGATGGTGCCGCCCGAGGAGTCGGGCCCGCTCTCGCGCCTGTGCGCACGTCTTGAGTCGAACGAGGAGAAGAGATGACGACACAACAGATGGCTGGTGACACGCTCTCGCGCCGCGCGTTCTGCGCGTTGGCGGGGGCGGGCGCGTTTGCCCTGGGCCTTGGCCTTGCGGGTTGCGGCCAGGATGTCGCCGACGAAGAGGCGAGCGATGCCAGCGGCTCCGACAAGGCACGAGCGGTGGAGAAGGCTCCTACGGGCGACTACGTCCTGCGCGACCGCAAATCCATCTACGCCGATGATGACGAGGACAGCGTGGTCGTGATGTATCTCACGGTTCGACGCGGCAACTCCGGCGAGAGCACCGACCACACCTGGGAGGAGATCAACGCTCACTCCAAGTACTGGTACGAGGAGCAGGGTGTGGCCCAGTATGCCTGCGAGGCCATCCTGCAGATTGGCGACGAGACGGGACCCTTGCCTGAGGAGCTCGGTTACACGGCGCTTGCCCCCAACGCCACGGTCAAGGTACGCGGCCAGAGCTCGTCGTACTACTCGCAGAAGAACTACAAGATCAGCCTCAAGAAGGACAAGGGCTCTTGGCGCGACCAGACCGTCATCAACCTTAACAAGCACCAGCAAGAGGGTATGCGCTTCCGTAACAAGTTCGCCTTCGACCTGCTCAAGATCATCCCGCAGACAACCTCGTGCCGTACGCAGTTCGTTCACCTCTACGTGTGTGACCAGACGCAGAATGGCACCAACGCCGTGTTTGAGGATTACGGTCTGTACACGCAGGTGGAGCAGCTCAACAAGACCTACCTCAGGAATCATGACATGGACCGCTACGGGCAGCTCTACAAGGTGGAGTCGTTCGAGTATTACCGCTACCCCGAGGCGCTCAAGCTCAAGACCGACCCGACCTACGACGAGGTGGCATTCAACGAGGTGCTTGAGTCGAAAGGTAACGACGACCACACGAAGCTTCTCGCCATGCTTGATGAGGTGAACGATTACGCGACCCCTATCGAGGATACACTTGCTAAGTGGTTCGACGTCGAGAACCTCGTGTATTGGATGGCGTTCCACATGCTTGTGGGCAACTATGACGTGCAGTCGCGCAACGCCTTCCTCTATAGCCCACAGAACGTCGAGAAGTTCTTTGTGCTCTCGTGGGACAACGATGGCTGCCTGTTCCGCAAGGAGTGGGAGGTGCGCGAGCGCCTCGAGGGTATGGAATGGGAGCGCGGCGTAAGCAACTATTGGGGCATGGTGCTCTTCAACCGCGCGCTCAGGCTGCCCGACTTTCGTGCGGCGCTCGATGCGGCCGTTGAGGACCTGCTTGCCAACTACCTGGGGCAAGAGCGTCTCGAGGAGATGGTGCGGGGCTATCGCGCCGTCGTCGAGCCGTATGTGTACACCCAGCCCGACATGCTCAGCGCCCCGCTCAGCGCCGAGCAGTACAACGAGGTCGCGCAGGCCATTTCTGGGGAGGTCCAGCTCAACTACGAGGACTATCGTGCTTCGCTTGAAAAATCCCTGCCGTTCTACATCGCCACGCCCGTGCTCGAGGACGGGGCCCTTTCGATGGGGTGGGACGCTTCGTATGACTTTGACGGCGAGATGATTTCCTATCGCGCGACGCTTGCGCGTGACCCCGACTTCGCCGATGTCCTCACCATGGAAGAGGATCTCGTCGTTCCTCAACTCAGTGTGGAAGACCCTGGTGAGGGGCAGTATTTCCTCAAAGTCGAGGCCACCAACGCGTCAGGCTACACGCAAGTGGCGTTTGACACATACGTGCGCGTCGACAACAGTGCCTCGGGCAAGGTGTACGGCACGCTGTGCTTCTACATCATGGCCGATGGCTCTGTGGTGCTTGACGGCGGCTATGTCGATGCCGATTCGGACGATGCCGCCCCTGCGACGGACGAGGCCGACGGGACCGAGGCTGCAGGCGAGGACGAGGCTGCCGACGAGGATGGGGCTGCCGGCGAGGATGGGGCCGCCAGCGATGGCGCTGCCGGCGAGGGTGGCGCTGCCGACGAGGACGACGATGCCGACGAGGACGAGGCTGCCGGCGAGGACGGCGCCGCCGAGGGGACCGAGGCCGCAAGCGAGGATGGGGCCGCTGCGGGGCCCAATGCGACGAAGGCGCGTGAGGTGCGATGAGTCTGCGCCTGTTCTCCCATGCGACCGCAGGCCCGCTGGAGCCTGCGGCCGGCCCGGCCGGCTCGGCGCGCACGTCCCAGCGTGCGCGCCGGCAGTTTCGCAACGAGTGGAAGTACTATCTCTCCTTGTGGGACGCCGACGCCCTGCGTGCCAGGATTGCGGCGGCCGTGCCGCATGACGAGCACGCGCCTGAGGGTGGCTACGCCATCCGCAGCCTGTATTTCGACGACTACTGGGACACCGCCTACCACAACAAGATCGACGGCGTGCAGCACCGCACCAAGTGGCGTGTGCGCATCTACAATTGCTCGGATGCCGTCATCAAGCTGGAGCGCAAGGTGAAGGATGGCGCGTACATCTACAAGCAGTCCGCCAACCTCAGCCGCGAGGAGTTCGAGCGCATCATCGACGGTGACTATGCCTTTCTCCTGGCCAACCCCCAGAATCTCTGCCGCGAGTTCTATGTGGCGTGTGTGAGCCAGGTCATGCGTCCCAAGGTCATCGTCGACTACGAGCGCGAGCCGTTCGTCTTCGACGCGGGCACCGTGCGCATCACGTTCGACTCCAACCTGCGCGCCGCCGCCGCGACGGGCGACATCTTCAACGCCAACCTGCCCACCTACGATGTGCTGCCATACGGCAAGACGATCATGGAGGTCAAGTTCACGGAGTTTTTCCCGCAGTTCATCCGTGAGATGCTGCCCCCGGGTGCCCAAGACTTGTCGGCCATCTCCAAGTACGTGCTGTGCTACGAGCAGATGCACCATCGCTCCGATGTTCTCTCCATGCTCACTAAGTCCGAAAAGGCCTGGTAAAGGCCATATAGATAGAGCAATCTCGACGCGCTTTTAGATTTGAAAGGAAACGCCTCTGATGAGCTTCCAAGACTTCTTCAAGAACTCCGTGTGGGAGGACTTCCTCTCGCGCCAGGCCGTCACCTCCTCTACGCTCACTTCGATGATCGTCTCGCTGCTTGTGGCCCTGGCGCTGGGACTCTTCATTTACGTCATCTACCGGCGGTTTTTCGGTGGTGTGGTGTTCTCGCGCTCCTTTGCCACGACGCTTGTGGGCATGTGCGTGCTCACGTGCATGGTGACGCTGGCCATTTCCACGAACGTCGTCATCTCGCTGGGCATGGTGGGCGCCCTGTCGATCGTGCGCTACCGTACCGCCGTCAAGGACCCGATGGATTTGCTCTATCTCTTCTGGACCATCACCGCAGGCATCACTGCGGGAGCGAGCCTCTATGCGCTCGCTGCCATCTCGAGCGTTGTGATGGTGGCCGTGGTGTGGGTGCTCTACGTGCGTCAGCAGTCTGGGTCCATCTTCCTCATGGTGGCTCACTACGAGGGGCAGCGCGCCGGTGATGAGATCCTGCGCCGCATGGGAGGCACGAAGTTCCAGCTCAAGAGCACCACGCTGCGCAAGGGCGTGACGGAGATGATCGTCGAGGTGTTCTGCAAGAACAACGAGACGGCGTTCGTCGAGAAGATCGAGGCCATCGAGGGCGTGAGCGACGTGACGCTGGTCCAATACAACGGCGAGTACCATGGCTAACGTGGCGCCCGGATGCGCTGCGGATGCGCCTAGCGAAGACTCATGCGCGTCCGGCGCGCAGCGCCTTCGCACGCCTTGCCGTAGCGCGACCGAGCGCATGGGGGATGGATTGGCGGACGCCACGGGCGACATCGCTGACAGGGGTGCCGAAGGAGCGGAGCACGACAGCGCTTGCGTTTCCCATGTGGCGGAGGACACCGCGAGCGGAGGCGCTGGCGGAGACGTTGGAGTCATGGCGCGCGATGGTTCGGATGCGTTTGGCGGGCGCCGCCGCGGCGATTCTGAGCGCGAGAAATCGCATATGTCTGGCGACAAGCGTCGTTTTCGGCTGCCGTTGTCGGCGGTCGTTATCTGTGTGTGCCTCGTGGTCGTGGCGGTCTCGCTTACTGCATATGTCGACTCGTTGAGTTTCACGGTGCGGCCGGTGTATGCGTCGGCCGACTCGAACCCCCTCATGGGGTTTGCTGCCGCTGCC